>NZ_JBBDHC010000012.1:0-118105 GCF_037203605.1 Denitratimonas tolerans | reverse complement strand
GGGAGCCGCTCATCTTACACCAGTTTCCGGAACCGTCAACACCTGCGCTCCGACCCCCGGCGCGTCCGTTTCGCTGCTCCACAGAGCGGGCAAAACGTCCAAGCGAGCCCGCCATCCTACACCATGTCGCATGGTTGTCAACACCCTAGGCTGCCGCACCCACGCGCATCGTCGCGGCGCGCTGGCCGGTCAGAGCGATCTACGACCATGCGCCGCCCTCGCCTGACCGTCACGCACCGATTGGTCCGTGCGGCCGCCATCGCTATGCTGTCCGCTTCATCGGCATTCCGAGGTCTCCCCCATGGCATTACGCATCCAGCCCGCACGCCGCGTCGAGCGGACGCGCCCGCATCGGGCCGCACCACAGGTGGCGCGATGAGCGCGCGCGAAACCAGGGTCGCGCTGATCGGTGCGCCCACCGACATCGGTGCCGGGCACCGTGGCGCGTCGATGGGCCCCGAGGCCCTGCGCGTGGCCGGCATCGTGCAGGCGCTGCGCGCGCGCGGACTGGATGTTTTTGATACCGGGAACATCGGTGGCCCGCTCAATCCCTGGCTTCCGCCAGTGGACGGGTACCGCCACCTGGACGAAGTCGTGGCCTGGAACCGCGCAACGATGGATGCGGTAGGTGCGGCGCTGGCGTCGGATCGCCTGCCGATTTTGCTGGGCGGCGACCACAGCCTCGGCCTTGGCTCGATCACCGCGGTCGCACGGCATTGCCGCCAGAACGGCCGCACCTTGCGCGTGCTGTGGCTCGATGCCCACGCCGACTTCAACACCAGCGAGCTGACGCCCAGCGGCAATGTCCACGGGATGCCGGTCGCCTGCCTGTTCGGCATCGGGCCGCGGGCGCTCACCCACCTCTCGGGGGAGGCTCCGATGCTCCTTCCCGACCAGATCCGCCAGATCGGCGTGCGTTCGGTGGACGAGGGAGAACGCCGCCTGGTGCGCGAGGTGGGTCTGGACATCTACGACATGCGCTACATCGACGAAATCGGCATCCGCCAGGTGATGACGCAGGCGCTTTACGGCGTGGACGAGGACACCCACCTGCACGTCAGCTTCGATGTGGATTTCCTCGATCCCGCCATCGCGCCGGGCGTCGGCACCACGGTGTCGGGTGGGCCCAACTACCGCGAGGCGCAGCTGGTGATGGAAATGATCGCCGACTCCGGCCGGCTGGGCTCGCTCGACATCGTCGAACTCAACCCGGCCTTCGACCTGCACAACAAAACCGCGCAGCTCGCGGTGGACCTGGTGGAAAGCCTGTTCGGGAAATCCACCCTGATGCGATGAACGCAACGCGCACCGCGGCGGCATGGGCACTTGCGCATGCCGGGGCGAGCCTGGTTACACTTCAGCCCCGGCACACTCAGGACATTGCCGACGATGACACGAAACCTCCGCCTCCTCCTTCTCGCCATCGCGGCCGCCGTAGTGCTGGGCGGCTGCAACACCATCGAAGGTGCCGGCAAGGACATCCAGAAAGCCGGCGAGAAAATCGAGGACGCCGCCAAGCGCTGATCCTGCGCGGTGACGCGGCGGCGAGGAATCACGGATCAGGTACAAAGCCGCCCGGGAACGGATCGGGATGGCGTGCCCACGCACCGGGCGCGGGCAGAATCCCCATCGCAATGAGGTTCTCGCGCCGGTCGTAGCGTAGCGCGACCGTCTCGTTCGGGCGCGAACCGGCCCGCTCGAAGCGCGTCTGGCGCACCGGGGAATACTCGCGCGCACCGTGGCCGGTCCCGAGCGAGGGGCCGGGTGCCATGGGCGGCACAGCGGCCACGCTACGCTCCGCTGCGGCATCCGCCGTGGACTCCTGCGCCTGGCGCGCGGATACCTTGGATTTGGGCATCGGGCGCACGCGCTTTTCGCGGAACACGGCGATCCCGATGACGCCGACATTGTCCGGTCGCCCGGTGCGCGCGGCGTAGCTGTCGGGCAGCGGTGCGAATTCGAACGCCGCCACGTCGGAAAGACTCTTGCGCCAACCCGCCACCTCGGTGCTCTGCCAGGGATCGAGCACGTAGCCCGCCTGGCCCGGATCGGCGGTCTGCCCGCTGACGGCGTTGACGCCGTCCACGCTCAGCACCACCAGCACCCGCTCACTGGTCCGGTTCTGCAGCCGGATGGCATAGCGCTGGCCGGGAATGCCTTCGATCCAGCGCTCCCCGCGCGCCGGATACTGGATCAACACTGCGCCGCTGTCGCGATCGATCACGGACATCTCGACCAACGCGCCATGCGCACGGGCCGCCGGCAGCGACAGGCAGGGGATCAGGACACACAGGGCAAGCAGGATGCTTCTCGACATGACGGCGATCTCCGGGTTGGGTGGCGGCTGTAACGCCGCACCCGATCCGCCGGGGTTGAGTCGGTCGCGACGACGGTCCGCATGGCCAGCGCCGATTCATACTTCGGGGCGGCGGGCGACGGTTGGGCACGGGTATGCTTGCCGGCTCCGGGCCCGCCGCAAGATCCATCGTGCGCACGAGTGCAACCACCACGCTGCTGATCACCCTCCTCCTGCCCGTCGCAGCCGGCGCGCAGGTGCTTGGGGCGGTGCGCGTGACCGGCATCGAAGGCGAGGCGCTGGACAACGTGCGCAAGTCGCTGTCGCTCCTGCGACTGGACGACGCCGGCCGCGCCGCGCTGGAAGAACCGCGCCTGGCCTACCTCCTGCGCCGGGTTCCCGATGAAGTCTCCACGGCGCTGCAGCCCTATGGCTTCTATGCCGCCGGTGCCGACATCGCGGTCGAGCGCAAGGGCGGAACGGCGAACGTGACCATCACCGTGAAACCGGGTGAACCGGTGCGCGTGGATGCGCTCGCGCTGCACCTCGAGGGTGAAGCCCTGAGGGACGAGTCGATACGCGCGTCGCTGGCCACCTTCCCGCTGCACACCGGCGCGCTGCTGGACCACGCCGCCTACGAGCGCGGCAAGCTCGCAATCCAGCGCGCGCTTCTGGCGCGCGGCTACTTCGACGCGGAGATGGAGCGCCACGCGGTGGAAGTGACGCGCACCCGGAATGCCGCCCGCATCGATCTGGCCTGGAACAGCGGCATCCGCTACCACTTCGGCGAAACGCAGATCGAAGGCTCGCACATCCGCCGCTCCCTGCTGGAAAAGACCGTGCCCTACCGCCAGGGCGAACCCTACGAGCAGGATTCGCTGCTGCAGTTGCACCAGCGCCTGACCGAACTGGACTACTTCGGCTACATCGACGTGCGCCCCGACACCGAGCAGGCGCAGGGCGATGAGGTTCCGATCGCGGTATCGGTGGCACCGGGCAAGCGCAGCGTCTATACCGCCGGTCTGAGCATGGGTACCGACTCGGGCGCGGGCGCGCAGTTCGGGCTGGAACGCCGCTGGGTCAACGACCGCGGCCACAAGTTCGCCGCCCACCTGGACTGGGCGCAGCGGCGCAAGAGCCTCGGGGCCGAGTACCGCATCCCGGCGTTCGCCTGGGCCGAGGGCTGGTACGCCTTCGGTGCCAACCGGCGCGAAGAGGAAAGCACCGTAATGACCACCCGCATCACCGAGCTGGTGGCCTCACGCAGCGGCCGCTGGCGCGGCTGGAACCTCGCCGTGGCGGCGCATGCGCGGCTCGAGGACTTCGAAATCGGCGACCGCCAGGCGCGACGCAGCGGCACCGCCCAGGTCGGAGAAACACGGCTCATCTATCCGGCCGCCTCGGCGCAGCGAATCATCGCGGACCACCCCATGTACCCCTCGCGCGGCTTCTCGCTGCGCGGAGAGTTCAAGGTCGGCGCATCGGCGCTGGGTTCGGATGTGAGTTTTGGCCAGTTTCTGTTCGACGCCAAACTGATCCGCAGTCTGGGGCAGGACAACCGGTTCCTTTTCCGTGGCCAGCTCGGGCGCACCTTCACCGACCAGCTGCAGGCGCTGCCGCCCTCGCTGCGCTTCTTCGCCGGCGGCGACCGCAGCATTCGCGGCTACCGCTATCAGCACGTCGGCCCCCGGCTCGACGACGTTCCCACCGGCGGCAAGAACCTCCTGATCGGGAGCGCCGAGTACGAACGCATGTTCACGCCGACCTGGGGTGCGGCGGCATTCGTCGATGCCGGCAACGCCTTCAACGAGATCAACGAGGGTGCCTCGGTGGGTGCCGGCCTGGGCCTGCGCTGGCGCTCACCCGTGGGCATGGTGCGCGTCGATATCGCAAAAGGATTCGACGACAACGCCGGCTTCGAACTGCACATCAACATCGGGCCGGACCTGTGAGCGACGCGACCGCGGCCAACGTGAGTCCGCCGGCACCGCCCGCAGCACGGCGGCGCTGGCGCTGGCTGGTCGCATCGCTTCTGGCGCTGGCGCTGCTGGGCATCTTGCTGGCACTGGCCCTGCTCAAGACCGGCGCCGGGCGCGACCTGGTGCTGGAGCAGCTGCGCGACGCGCTCGCCCCGGGCGCGCTGGAATGGAGCCAGGCCGAAGGCAGCCTCAGCGGCGGCCTGCGGCTGCACGGGATCCGCTATGCGGCAGACGGCGTGACCGCGGAGCTGAAGGCGCTGGAACTCGACATCGACGGACTCGCACTCCTTTCCGGCACGCTGCGCGTGCGCCACATGAAGCTCACCGACGGACGCATCGAGCTTCCGCCCGCGCAATCGACACCCGCGCCGTGGCCCGAGCGCATCATGCTGCCGGGCGAACTGCCGGCACTCTCGCTGTCGCCGGCCATTCGCATCGAGGCGCTGGAAATCGCGTCGCTGTCGCTGCAGCGCGACGGTGCCACGCTGTTCACCGCGCACGCGCTTTCCACCCGCGCCGCCCTGGCCGATGGCATCGTCACGGTCCAGAACCTGCGGCTGGAGGGCGCGCCCGTCAGCCTGCGGCTCGATGCGCGCTTTGACACTGCGCACGGTTGGGACGGCACGCTCGATGCGCGCGCAGACATCGCCCTGTCGCCGTCGAATCCGGTCACCGTGGACGCCGCGCTGCGCGGCGATCCCGGCGCACTTTCGCTGAGCGTGCAGACCGCCACGGAACCCGCCAATCACATCACTCTGCACATTCGAGGCGGGCTCGCCGACCCGCGCTGGGACCTCGGTGTGGATGCGCCGCAGCTGCGTCCCTCATGGTTCGGGGCGGAGGGCGAGCCCGTCGCGCTGTCGCTGGAGGCACACGGCGACCTCACACGGGCCGCGCTCGAAGGAACGCTGCGCCAGGGCGGCCTCGATCTCGAACTGCGGCCCTCGCAGCTTGGTTACGACCAGCACGCGCTGGCCCTCGCGCCGCTCGCGCTGGGTGCCCTCGGCGGCAGCCTGGCGCTGGAAGGCACGGTGGACGGCTCGCAGGCGCAACCGCAGCTGGCGCTGGTCGCCCGCTGGGCCGACCTGGTGCTGCCGGCCGCCGGCGATCCGCTGCAAAGCGGCGGCGAGGCGCGCATCGACGGCCCGCTCGACGACTATGCCCTGAGCCTGGCCGGGGATATCCGCCGCAATGGCGAAAAGGCCGCGCTGGATCTCGCCGGACGCGGATCGATGCAGGCGCTGGCGATCGAGGCCATGCAGGTGGCGCTGCCGTCCGGGCGGCTGGACGCGCACGGCCGGATCGCCTGGGACCCGCAAGTCGACGGCGCGCTGGAGCTGGCCCTGTCCGATTTCGACCCGTCGTGGATCGTCCCGGGCCTGCCCGGCGCGATCAGCGCGAAGATCAGCGCGTCGGGCGGCATCGTCGATGGTGCCGCACGCGGGCAGGTGGAGGCCGGCCCGATCCGCGGCAGCCTGCGCGGCCTGCCCGTGCGCGGAGACGTCAGCGCCCGCATCGACGGTGACGGCAGCGGCTCGGGCCGCCTGGATCTTCGCCTGGGCGACTCGCGGCTGGCGGGTGAAGGCACCTGGGGCGAACGCATCGAGGCCTCGCTGGATCTCTCACCGCTGCAGCTCTCCGACTGGCTGGACGCCGCCGAAGGCGAACTGCGCGGCAGCGTCGCGCTGCGTGGCCGGCGCGACGCGCCAGAAATTTCCGCCCGCATCGACGGGCGCAACCTTGCCCTGGGCGAACAGGCCGCCGCCAGCCTCGCCCTGCGCGCCGCCGTCGCGGGACGCACGTCCGCGGGCACCCTCAGCCTTGAAGCGCGCGACCTCAGGCTGGGCGGACAGGCGTTCGACCTGCTCTCGCTGTCGGCTGAAGGCGATCGCGCGCGGCACCACGCAACGCTTGCGCTCGACGGCCTGTCCGGGCGCGCTGGCCTTGCGCTGGACGGTGGACTTTCGGCGCAGGGCGATCTGTGGCGAGGAACGCTTCAGGCGCTGGCGCTGGAGCCGCGCGACCACGCGCCCTGGCACCTGCGCGAACCGGCAGCCGTCTCGCTTGCGCCGGCATCGGGTGAGCTCACGCTCGAACCCGCGTGTCTCGATGCCGCGCCGGCGTCCCTGTGCCTGCGCGCCAGCAGCCACGCCGGCATCACCGAGGGCGACCTGGCGCTGGCCCAGTTCGATCTGTCCCAGCTCACGCCCTGGCTGGGCGGAAGCGAAGGCACCGGGATCACGCTGGCGGGCCAACTCGACGCCAACGCACAGTTCGCGCGCAGTCCTGCGGGCGAACTGCGCGCGCAGCTCGATGCGAGCATCCCGTCACTCGTGGTCACACCCGTCATCGACACGGGTTCGACGCCTTTCGAACTCGCCGATATCCGCTTGGCGGCAACGCTCGACCCCGTCCAGGCGCAGGCAAGCCTGGTGGCGTCGCCGGGCCGTGACGGCCATCTGCGCGCAAACGCACGGCTGGCCTCGCCTGCTGCCGCCGATGGCGAGCTGTCGGGCACGCTGGACCTGCTGCTGTCCGATATCGCTGCCGTGGCGGGATTCAGCGATCAGGTCGCCGCCGCACAGGGTCGGATCGCAGGCCATCTCGCGCTCGCGGGCACCCGCGCCGCGCCGCAGTTCGACGGCAGGCTCGACCTCGCGGGCTTCAGCGCGCAGCTCCCGGCCCTTGGCATCACCGTGCACGAGGGCGCGCTGCACGCCCGATCCGGAGCGGACCGCGGCGTGGTCCTGGAAGGGACGCTGGGCATGGGCGAAGGCGTGTTGGCGCTGGCCGGTGAAATCGCGCTGAATGATGCCGCTCAGCCCACCGCATCGGCCACCCTGCGTGGGGAAAACCTCAGCGTGATGTCGACACCCGAAGCGCACGTGCGCGCTTCGCCAGACCTGCGCGTGGCGCTCGCCGACGGCCGCCTCACGCTGCGCGGTTCGGTGGAGGTGCCGTTCGCGCGGATCGATCTGGAGCGGCTGGAAAGCACGCAGGCACCCTCGCGCGACGTGGTGATCGTGGACGAGGCCGCCGGCAGCGGCGGTGCGGTGGCGGTGGATGCCGACATCAGCGTGTCCCTGGGCGAGGACGTGCGCATGAAAGGCTTCGGCCTCAACGGCACCCTCGCCGGGCAGCTGCGCGTGAACGAACGCCCGGGCAGGCCCACCACGGCGCGCGGATCGATCGACGTGGGCGGTGCCTACAAGGCTTATGGGCAGGATCTTTCCATCACGCGCGGCCGCGTGGCCTGGACCGCCACGCCGATCGACACCCCGACGCTGGACGTGCGCGCACAGCGCAAGATCGACGCGATCACGGTCGGCGTGCAGGTGCGCGGCACGGCGCTGGTGCCGGAGCTGACGCTCTGGTCCGATCCGGCCATGGACCAGGCCGAGCAGCTTTCCTATCTCATCCTCGGCCGCCCGCTGCGCTCGGCCTCACAGGCCGACGGAACCCGGCTTACCCAGGCCGCGGCTGCGTTCGGCGGCAACCTGCTGGCCAAGAACCTGGGCGCGCAGCTGGGCGTGGACGAAATCGAAGTGGCCGACAATCGCGCTCTGGGCGGCGCGGCACTGACCGTCGGCAAGAAGCTCTCGCCGCGGCTCCACGTCAGCTACGGCGTCGCCCTGTTCGGGCCAGGGCAGGTGATCACGTTCAAGTACCTGCTCAGCCGCCTGTGGAACATCCAGATCGACTCGGGCACCGAAAATCGCGCCGCGCTCAATTACCGGCATGAGCGCTGAAAACCGCGCCTCGCGGGAGGCGACTTCGCCCTACTTCAAGGCGGCCTTCAGCGCCTTGCGGATGATGGCCTCGGCACCGTCGCCTTGCTCGAACGCGCCCTTCACCAGCCGCGCCGCCTCGACCGGCTTGAAGCCCAGCTGCTGCAGGGCGATGACGGCTTCGGACTGCGGGTCGGCGGGAGCGGGCACACCGCGCGCGGATGGCACCGCGGCGCTGCCCGCACCAACTCCGCCAAGCTTGTCGCGCAGCTCCAGCACGATGCGCTCGGCGGTCTTCTTGCCGATGCCGGGGATGCGCGAGAGCGCCGCGGTATCGCCACCGTCCACGCGCGCCACGAAATCCTCCACGCTGCTGCCCGAGAGGATCGCCAGCGCGATCTTCGCGCCGATGCCGGTGACCTTCTGCACGTCGCGGAACAGGCGACGCTCGGCTTCGCGCAGGAAGCCGTACAGCGCCACGCTGTCCTCCTTCTGGGCGTGGTGCACGAACAGCGTCACCTCGCTGCCCAGCTCGGGCAGGTCGTAGATCGTGCTCATCGGCGCTTCCAGCTCGTAGCCCACGCCCTGCACGTCCACGATCAGCCACGGCGGCTGCTTGTGGACCAGCGTGCCCCGGAGGCGGCCGATCACGGGTGCACCCTGCGGGTGCGGGATTGGGGATTGGAGAGTGGGGATTGGCAAGAAACGCCCCGCCCCGGTATCACCCTCCTGCGATCTCGCACTGCGCCCTTCATCGGCATCCGCTCCATTCGATCATCCTCGCTTCCCGTCGTTCCCGCTCCGATCGGCGCGGCGCTTCGAATCCCCAATCCCGAATCACGAATCCCCACCCTCACCTCTTCCTGCCCCAGGCCACGCGCGCGGCGACGCCCAGGCGGGCGGCGCTGGCGCGAACGTGGGCGTGGGTGATGGCCACGGCGAGGGCATCGGCGGCATCGGGCTGAAGCCTGCCGGAAAGGCCGAGCATCACGCCCACCATGTGCTGGACCTGGGTCTTGTCGGCGCTGCCGCTGCCCACCAGGCCGAGCTTGATCTCCTTGGCGGCGTACTCGCTCACCGGCAGGTCGCGTGCGACACAGGCGGCTATCGCCGCCCCGCGCGCCTGCCCGAGCTTGAGCGCGCTCATCGCGTTGTTCGACAGGAAGACCTGTTCGACCGAAACTTCGCTCGGGGAAAAACACGCGATGAGTTCCCACAGCCCGTCGAGCAGGAGGCGCAGGCGCAGCGGGAAGGTTTCGGCCGCCAGGAGGTTGATCGCGACGTGGTGCACGTGGCTGATCCGGCCCGCCGCATCGACATCGATGATGCCCACGCCGGTGCGCTGGGAGCCGGGATCAATGCCGAGTATGCGCGCCGCGGCCGGCATCCCCATGCCCGGTCAGTAGTCGAAGGCGTCGGGCGGAAGGTCGGCGTTGGAATAGACGTTCTGCACGTCGTCCAGGTCCTCCAGCCAGTCGAGCATCTTGGCCACCGAGGTCGCAGTCTCGCCTGTGACCGCGATGTCGTTGTCGGCCCGCAGGGTCACTTCGCTTTCATCGGGCTTCAGGCCGGCGGCCTCGAAGGCGGCCAGCACCGCGTCGAAGTTCTCGGGCGCGGCGAGCACGTCGATCGAGCCGTCCTCGGGATAGGTCACCACGTCGTCGGCACCGGCATCGATGGCGATCTCGGTCACCCTGTCCTCATCCGCACCGGGCGCGAACGAGGCCACGCCGAGGCGCTTGAACATGAAGCCGACCGAGCCATCGGTGCCAAGGTTGCCACCGAACTTGCCGAAGGCGTGGCGCACTTCTGCCACGGTGCGCTGGCGGTTGTCGGTCATCGTGTCCACGATCACCGCCACGCCGCCGGGCGCGTAGCCCTCGTAGCGGATTTCCTCGTAGGTCACGCCCTCAAGTTCGCCGGTGGCCTTCTTGATGGCGCGCTCGATGTTGTCCTTGTTCATGTTCGCGGCCAGGCCCTTGTCGATGGCCAGCCGCAGGCGCGGGTTGGATGCCGGATCGCCGCCGCCGGTGCGTGCGGCGACGGTGATCTCGCGGATGATCTTGGTGAACATCTTGCCGCGCTTGGCGTCCTGCGCGTTCTTGCGGTGCTGGATGTTCGCCCACTTGCTGTGTCCTGCCATGTGGAACCGTCTGCAACGTGTGGAATCGGACGGTGATTCTACTATGCCGGCCGCCGGTTTCCGGCAGTGCGCTGCCGTTTGCGCCATTCGGGGTAAAGTGCAGCCTTCGGTTCCGGTGGAGTCCGTCGTGGACAGCCTGCAGCGCATCGCCTTCCTTGCCAGCCGTACCCCCGAGGTGCAGCCGATCCTGGCCGCGCTCGAAGCGCGCTATGGCAACGTGGTGCCGCAGGACGCCGACGTGATCGTGCCGCTGGGTGGCGACGGCTTCATGCTGCAGACCCTGCACCGGCACATGGATCTGAACAAGCCGATCTACGGGATGCGCGCCGGCTCGGTCGGGTTCCTGCTCAACCAGCTCAGGATCGAGGAGCTGCCCGAACGCCTCGCCGCGGCCGAGGCCACCACGTTCAAACCGCTGGAAATGACCGCCATCACCGATGCCGGCGGGCGCGTCGGCGCGCTGGCCTTCAACGAGGTCTCGCTGCTGCGCCAGACCAAACAGGCAGCCAAGATCCGCGTCTATCTCAACGGCACCGCGCGCCTGGACGAACTGGTCTGCGACGGTGTGCTGGTGTCCACGCCGGCGGGAAGCACCGCCTACAACCTTTCGGCACACGGTCCGATCCTGCCGCTGGGCAGCGCGGTGCTGGCGATGACGCCGATCAGCCCGTTCCGCCCGCGCCGCTGGCGCGGGGCGATCCTGCGCAACGACACCGAGGTGCGCTTCGAGATCCTCGATGCCTGGAAGCGCCCGGTCAGCGCCACCGCCGATTCCTTCGAAGTGCGCGACATCGCCGAAGTGACCATCCGCGAGTCGGCCGGACGCACCGTGACCCTGCTGTTCGATCCCGAGCACAACATGGAAGAGCGCATCCTCGATGAGCAGTTCACCGTCTGATCCGGCGATCATCCAGATCAATCCACAGCGCGCCGCGGCACCTGACCAAGAACGCCTGGTGGTGGCGCTGTCGGCGCGCGCGCTGTTCGACCTGGAAGACAGCCACGCGGTGTTCGAGAGCGAGGGCGTGGACGCCTACGCCAACTTCCAGCGCAGCCGCGAGGATCTGCCGCTGGAACCGGGCATGGCCTTTCCTCTGGTCAAGAAGCTGCTCGCGCTCGATGCGCTGCAGCGGCCCGGCGTACCGCGCATCGAGGTCATCCTGCTGTCGCGCAATTCCTCCGACACCGGCCTGCGCATCTTCAATTCGATCGAACGCTACGAGCTGGGCATCGTGCGCGCCGCCTTCACCAGCGGCGCGCCGGTCTGGCCCTACATCCGACCATTCGGCGCGCACCTGTTCCTGTCGGCCAATCCTGAATCGGTACGTGGCTCGCTCGACAACGGCGTGGCGGCGGCGACCATCCTGCCGGCGCGCACGACGCCTCCGATCAATGCCCAGCTGCGGGTAGCCTTCGACGGCGATGCGGTGATCTTCGGCGACGAATCCGAGCGCATTTCGCAGGAAGACGGCCTGGAGGCGTTTGCCCGCAACGAGCGCGAACTGGCCCAGACGCCGCTTTCGGCCGGCCCGTTCCGCGGTTTCCTGCACGCGCTGCACCAGATCCAGGAGGCGTTTCCGCCGGAGGAAGGGCCGTTGCGCACCGCGCTGGTGACGGCGCGTTCGGCACCGGCGCACAAGCGCGTCATCCTGACCCTGCGCCACTGGGGCGTGCGCCTGGACGAGGCGCTGTTCCTGGGCGGGCGCGACAAGGGGCCGTTCCTGGAAGCCTTCGGGGCCGACATCTTCTTCGACGACTCGCGGCACAACATCGAGAACGCCGCGCGCCATGTCGCCACAGGCCACGTTCCGCACGGGGTTTCCAACCCGCGCTGAACGAGACGGAACGCGCGGCGGCCGCCGCGCCGGCTCCGAGAGCCACGCCCACGCAAAAAAGCCGCGCCCTGGAAGGGGCGCGGCTTTTTTGCGACTCCGCCGGCTCCCGCGCTGCGGGAGCCGGCGGCATGCAAGGCACTCAGGTTGCCGACAGATCCGGCTCCGGCAGCGGGTGCGAGTGCGCCCTGCGGATGCGCGAGGTCAGCGAGGCGGTGAAGCGCCACACGAAACCGAACGTCACCAGCAGGAGGCCCAGATTACCAATCCCCGAGAGCAGGTAGGGCAGCATGGGATCACCCGCGACGCGCACCCGATCCAGGTTGAAGCTCAGCAGGCCGAACGTGACCAGCAGGCCGAATATCCACATGAACAGCATCCAGATGCCGGCCTCGAACCCGGTCAGCGGACGGCTCCAGCCGGTCGCCGGTGCCGCCGGTTCCGCCACGACGTCGGCCGCGGTGAAGTTCTCGTCGCCAGCACGCCGCCCCAGCGTGATCAGGTCATAGATCACCACCAGCGCGCCGACCATGAACAGGAATCCGAAGGTCGGCAACAGCACCTTGTAGATGTTCATTGCCGGGAACACGTCGCCACCGAACCAGTCAAGGCCAAGGATGCGATAGACGTAAATCTGGATGGTTCCACCCCAGGCAAAGCTCAGCGCGACCCCGAGGATACCGGTGAACAGCAGCCAGAAGCCCAGCTTGCCCAGCTTCTGGTCGAAGTGGGCGAACTTGCGCACTGCCGGGATCGCCCAGTAGGCCGAGCCGATGCCGAGCATGCCGAAGGTGCCGAACAGCGCCAGGTGGCCGTGACCCGCGGTGACCCAGGTGCCGTGCGACCAGACGTTGGTCAGGGCGAAGGTCATCACGAAGCCGAGGATGCCGGCGCCCACCAACTCGAGCGTGGCCGAACCCAGCAGGAAGTAGAAGGCCGGGGCGTTGACCAGCGGACGGTCGTTGGCGTGTGCATCCAGGTAGATGTGCCAGAAACAGAAGATCAGCGGCAGCGGTTCGAGCGCGCTGAACAGCGAACCCCAGAACTGCCAGAACTCCGGCGTACCGATCCAGAAGTAGTGGTGCGCGTTGCCAATCAGGCCCGACAGCCACACGAAGGACACGCCCCAGAACACCGCAAAGCCGATCGAGCGCACGTTGGCCTTGAACATCAGCACCAGGAATGCACCCACGAGGGTGATGTGGATCACTTCCCACACGCCTTCGACCCAGTAGTGGACCACGTACCAGCGGAAATACTCCTGCACATCGATGCGCGGCACGTAGAACATGCCGAATATCCACACCACCACCAGCATCGAGACGCCCAGGCCAAGGCCCCAGTGGATCTCGTTCCACTGCCGCATCGGCGGGAAGGTCTTGAGCACCACGAAGGCGAGGATCAGGAACCCGACCAGGACGCCAACGGCGGCGGCGCGGCCCATCTCGATGTATTCCAGGCCGTTCTGCAGCCACGGCTGCCCCGCGGCCCAGCCGGCGACGCCAGTCTGCGCGAAGAACTGGGTGTACAGGTTCCAGACGACGATGATGATGACCGCGTAAAAGAGCAGGTGCACGAGCCACGGTGCCACGATATCGCGCTTGGCCAGGAGCGGCGTGACGAACAGCGCCGACCCGATGAATCCGCACACGATCCAGAGGATGCCCAGGCTCAGGTGGCTGGCACGCGCCACGTTGAAGTTGATCACGCCCGCGAGCAGGGCCGGATCGGCCTGCTGTGCGGCCAGGATCATTCCATAGATGACCTGCATCCCGAACAGCACGAGCATCAGCATGAAGAAGCGCATGCTCAGCTTCTGTGTTTCATAGGTGATGCGCATTAGTGCTTCTCCCCGTTGTTGAGCGACACGAGGTAGGCCACCATCGCATCGACTTCCGCATCACTCAGGATGCTGGAATACGCCGGCATGACGCCGGCGGGAAAGCCCTCGGCGATCTGGGCATCGGGCTCGCGGATCGACGTGGTGAGATAGGCCTGATCCGCCGTCACGGTCGTGCCGTCAGCCAGCGTCACCAGGCTGTTGTAGAGCCCGCCCCAGCCCGGGCCGATCATGCGCGTCTGGTCGGCGGCGTGGCAGGCGGTGCAGCCATAGTTGGCCACCAGCGCCGCCCCCTCCTGTGCCGGATCGACTGCCGGGGCCGCCTCGGGCGCATTCGCCGCTGCGGCAGGTGCCGCGGCGGCGGCCGGTGCCGGTGCCGGTGCCGCAGCCGCAGGCTTGATGAGCCGCAGGCGCTGCTCCAGGGTTCCGGTTTCCACCTTGGGCGGCCAACCCTCGGTGTTCATTGCCGAGGTGTAGCGGAAGAACGCGATCAGCTTGGCGACTTCACCTTCCCGGAACGGCAGGTTGGGCATGTGCGAGGGCGTGCCGCCGCGGCGCTCGATGCGATCGGCGACACCGGCGTACTTCGCCACGTACTCCTCCAGCGTCGTCGCTCCGGCCTCCTGCTGCTGCTCGGGGGTGATCAGGTGCGTGCGGACGGCACCGCCCGTGGGCCAGCTCGCCGCCGACGGGATGAAGGCCTCGAGCCAAGCCGGGCCGGTGTCCTGATAGATGTTCGTCAGGTCCGGACCGAAATAGGCACCGTTGCCCACGATGGTGTGGCAGCCCATGCAGTTGTACGCCTGGAACACACGCTTGCCTTCATCGGCCGAGAAACCCTTGTAGCTGAAATCATCCGGCACGGCCTGTCCACGCTCGTCGACGAAGGACGCCCACGACAGGAAGAAGAAGATCGCCGCCATCAGCGCGAGGACGATCAGTGCCCCGCGTCGCCGCGGGGTTTCGCAACTGCGATCACCCGATGTGCAGGTCATGCCCGATCTCCTTCAGCCTTCTTGCAGCACTCGCCTTCGGCAGCCTTGGCCTGGCGCGCCTCGTCGGCGGCGTGGCCGAACAGGATCCGGGTGCTGCCGATGAACGCATAGAACACATAGACCGACAGCAGGAAGCCGCCGGCGAAGTAGACCATCCACGCCGTCTGGGACTCTGCCCAGTATTCATAATCACGCCAGTACGGCCATGACAGCAGCATCGCTGCCACGGTGCCCAGCACCGAAATCACCAGATCGAAGAATCGCTGCATCGTGGTTTCCCCCGCAGGAAGGTTGACGCCGCGATGCAGGGACTGTCCCGAACGCACCACGGCCCGCATGACACCTGGAAACTGTACGCGTTGGCTCCACGGTGCGGCATTGACATAGGTCAAGCCCCTCCGGCGCACCGGCATGTGGCGCGTGCAAAGCGGCGTTTCCAGGCCGGAAATTGCCGGACGTTCCGACCGCTCCGGGCGAACCTCGCGGGCACGTTCGCCTGCTCCTGCACGAACGCCACGCCCGGCGCAGCGAGCCGGCGAATGTCGCGGCCAGGGTCCTTGCATCCGGCATCCCGCGCCCCCATCCTCCGGACACCCCATCGTGCGACCGTGCCCATGCTATCGGCCATCATTGCCCTTGCCATCTTCGGCACCGTTGCCCTCGCATGGGTCAGCGCGCGCGGCGCCGCCGAAGTGGCCGCGCACTACGGCCAGCGGGCCTGCAGTGAAAGCGGGGTCCAATGGCTCGATCACACCGTCGTACTGGAACGCCTGCGCCTCAAGCGCGCGCCTGACGGATGGATCCGGCCGCTGCGGCGCTACCGCTTCGAGTTTTCCGCCAGCGGTCATGATCGCCAGCGCGGTTATCTCGAACTGCTAGGGGCCGATCTGCAGTGGCTGCGCATGCCGCCCCTGCCGCAGCCCGAGCCGCTGGCGACGCCCGAAGGCGGGCCGGGGGCTGGCTGGCAGGTGAGTCTTCGGCTTGGGGGCGGCACCAGGCCCGGCAGCGACAGCTGATGCGAGGCCCCGCACCCGGTCAGGCCAATCCCGGCACCTGCGCAACTGTCGCGAACGTTCTTCGAAAAGTGCAGTGCGCGGCAACCGAAACCGCGCCGAATCGCCCGCCGGCACTCGGGTCGGCTACTTGACCACGCGCAGGTGCGAACCGCGCCTGGGGGCACCGCCGGGGGCGGGGTCCGGGGGTGGCACGACATCGCCGAACGGATCGCCATCGCGGACAGCGTCCGCATCCTGAGGCTCGGGTGCCATCATCATTCCCTGCCCGGTCTCCTGCGCGTAAATCGCCTGGACCGCGGCCACCGGAACCTCGACGCTCTGGCTGACGCCGCCGAAGCGCGCGAGGAAGTGGATCGACTGGTTGCCGAGATCAAGCTGGGACACCGCACGCGCCGCCACGTTCAGCACGACCTTGCCATCGCGCGCCACGCCCGGCGGCACGCGCACGCCGGCCACGCCGGCGTCCACCAGCAGGTACGGCGTCATTCCGTTGTCGCCGATCCACTCGTACATCGCCCGGATCAGATAGGGGCGATTGGACGTCATCGGCACCGGGGCAGCGGCGTCGGTCACGCTGGAAGCTCGGCCAGGAGGCGCTCTTCGGGCGTGAGGCTGCGGGCAAACCCGGGGCTGCGGAAGATGCGCTGGCCGTAGTCCTCGATCGGATGCGCGTCCTTGGGCAGGGAGATGCCCAGCGCAGGCAGGCGCCAGATGATCGGGGCCATGGCGCAATCGGCCAGGCTCATTTCCTGATTGAGGAAAAAGCGCGAGGCCTTGAACAGCGGCAGCGATGCCAGCAGGAGTTCCTTGAGGCGCTTGCGGCCGCTGTCGATCTGTGCCTTGGCACCATGCTGGATCGCCTGGATCTGCGGCACCCACTCGTGCTCGATGCGCAGCATCGCCAGGCGCAGGCGCGCGCGCGACAGCGGGTCGATCGGCATCAGCGGCGGATGCGGATAACGCTCGTCCAGGTACTCGGACACCACTGAGGCGGCATACAGCACCAGATCCCTATCGACCAGGGTCGGGACCGAGTGGAACGGGTTGAGGTCGATCAGGTCTTCCGGCGGATGGTTGGGATCCACCGGTACCATCTCGTAGGTGACGCCCTTCGCCGCAAGCACCAGGCGAACCCGGTGGCAGACCACACAGTCGCGCGCGGAAAACAGCGTCAGGGCATTCCGCAATCGGGGATTTGCCGCTACCACCATTGCCTACCTCCCGCTCCAGGATGAGCCAGTGTGCCGCCAGCCATCCGGCCGGCGGCAGGAACCCTCAGTGCACGTCCTTCCAGTATTCCTTCTTCAGCAGCCACGCCAGGAACGTGAACACTGCAAGGAAGGCCAGTACGCCCACGCCGGTCGAACGCCGCTTGGCCGCCGAAGGCTCGCCGACGTAGTTGAGGAAATTGGTCAGGTCGCGCACGGTCTGGTCGTACTCGGCCGGACTCTGCTTGCCCGGCGTGGCCAGTTCGAAGCGCTCGACGTTGCCTGTGGAATCAAGCACCGGACGCTGGGTGCCCTGCAGGTCCCACAGCACATGCGGCATGCTCGAGCCGGCCAGCACCGTGTTGTTCCAGCCCGAGGGGCGCGTGTCGTCGGCGTAGAACGACTTGAGGTAGGTGTAGGTCCAGTCCGGCCCGCCGGGCTTGTTGCGCGCCACCAGGGACAGATCCGGCGGTGCCTTGCCGAACCACTTTGTGCCTTCGGCCACCGTCATCGCGGCCGTGATCGGCTCACCGAACTTGGCGTCCGTGAACATCAGGTTCTGCGCGACCTCTTCCTCGGTCAGGCCGAGGTCCGCAGCCATGCGCGAATAGCGCTGGAAGCCGAGCGAGTGGCAACCCGCGCAGTAGTTCATGTAGAGGGACGCGCCGCGCTGCATCGAGGCAACGTCGTTGACGTTGATCTGGCTCGATTCCAGCACGGCACCCGTGGCACCGAATGCCAACGCCGGCACAAAGGCCAGCAAAAAAGCCATCAATCGCTTAGTCATGCTCGGGCACCCGTTGCGGAACCGGCTTGGTCGCGTCGATGCGCGTCCAGATCGGCATGGTGATGAAGAAGGCGAAGTAGTAGAAGGTGAGCGCGCGCGCCACCCACGACTGCACCGTGCTGCCCGATTGCATGCCCAGCCAGCCCAGCACCACGAACGAGACCACGAAAAGCGCGATCATGACCTTGGTCAAAAGCCCGCGGTAGCGGATCGAGCGCACCGGGCTGCGGTCCAGCCACGGCAGGAAGAACAGGATGATGACCGCGCCACCCATCGTCGCCACGCCGAAGAACTTGTCGGGAATCGCGCGCAACATCGCGTAAAACGGCGTGAAGTACCACACCGGCTTGATGTGCGCGGGGGTCACCATCGGATCGGCTTCGAGGAAGTTGTCATATTCCAGGAAGAGGCCGCCCATGGTCGGCTCGAAGAACAGGATGAAGGCGCAGATGATCAGGAAGAACCCGACGCCGAAGATGTCCTTGACCGTGTAGTACGGATGGAACGGGATGCCGTCCAGCGGCACACCCTTGTCGTCCTTCACCTTCTTGATGTCGACGCCTTCCGGGTTGTTGGAACCGACCTCGTGCAGCGCGCCCAGGTGCAGGACGACCAGCAGCAGGATCACCAGCGGCAGCGCCACCACGTGCAGGGCGAAGAAGCGGTTGAGGGTGGCATCGGAGATGAGGTAGTCACCTCGGATCCACTCGGTCAGCTCGGGGCCGACGATGGGCACCGCGCCGAACAGGTTGATGATCACCTGCGCGCCCCAGTAGCTCATCTGGCCCCACGGCAGCACGTAGCCGAAGAAGGCCTCGGCCATCAGCGCCAGGAAGATGCACATGCCCAGCAGCCAGACCAGTTCGCGCGGCTTCTGGTAGCTGCCGTAGATCAGGCCGCGGAACATGTGCAGGTAGACCACGATGAAGAACATCGAGGCACCGGTGCTGTGCATGTAACGGATCAGCCAGCCCCACTCCACGTCGCGCATGATGTATTCGACGCTGGCGAAGGCCTCGGCCGCGCTGGGCTTGTAGTTCATCGTCAGCCAGATGCCGGTGACGATCTGGTTGACCAGCACCAGCATGGCGAGCGAGCCGAAGTAGTACCAGAAGTTGAAGTTCTTCGGCGCGTAGTACTCGCTCATGTGCTTGCGGTACGCGGGCATCAGGCCCGGCGTGCGCGCATTGAACCAGTCGACGACGCTGCGGGTGGTCTTCTCGATGACGTTGCTCATCACGCGGCCCCCTCGGGATTCACGCCGATCTGGATGCGGTTCTCGTCGAGGAACCGGTAGGGCGGCACGACCAGGTTGGTCGGTGCCGGCACGCCCTGGTAGACGCGGCCGGCCAGGTCGAAGCGGGAGTTGTGGCAGGGGCAGTAGAAGCCGCCCTTCCACTCCGAATCGAACGGCTCGGGCACCATCTCGGGCCGGTACGTCGGCGAGCAGCCCAGGTGCGTGCAGGTGCCCACGAGCACCAGCAGCTCGGGCTTGACCGAGCGGTATTCGTTGCGCGCGTACTCGGGCTGCTGCTCGATATTGTCGGAGTTGGGGTCGCGCAAGCGGTCGTCGAGGCCGGACAGCGTGGCCAGCATCTCGGGGGTGCGGCGGATGATCCAGACCGGCTGGCCGCGCCACTGCACCATGATGCGCCCGCCGGGCTCGAGCTTGCTCACATCCTCGGTCACCGGCGCGCCGGCCACTTCGGCCCGTGCGCTGGGCTTCAATGATTTGAGGAAGGGAATTGCGGCAATCGCAGCGCCGGCCCCTCCCACCACGGCGGTCGTGGCGGTGAGGAATCGGCGGCGGCCGGTGTTGACGCCTTGGTCAGCCATTCGGCTCTCCACTGTCATGCTGAAAAAGATGACGGCGCGACGAACGGCCTGGCTGAATCGCCGGCAGGCGTCGCAAACCCGTTTAGTCTAACGGAACGCTACGAGCTTGTGAATCGAGTCCAACCGGCCGGGAGACGCTGGCCCGCGGCGGATTGCACGCACACAAAATCCGGAAACTCAGTCACTTGAGTGAAAAAAACCGGCGTCTTGCCGGCATGATGCCGCAGCCGCCGTGCGACAATTCGCCCCACCTCCTCCACTGTCCGAACCATGCGCCCCCACCTGTCACTGTTCCGATTCCTGCTGCAGTGCGCCATCGCCGGCCTGGCGATCGCCTTCGTGATCGGGCTGGTGGCTCCTGACGCCGGGTCGCGGCTGCGCACCGCTCTGGGCCTGACGACGTCATCGGCAGACCGCCCCGCGGATCCCGCGCCATCCCCACCGCCCCCGGCGGGAGCAACGTCATACGCCGACGCCGTGCAACATGCGGCCCCTTCGGTGGTGAGCGTCTACGTGAACAAAGTCGTCACCGAACGCCCGATCCTGATTCCCAACCCCACCGTGCAGCGCTTTTCCGGCATCACGCTGGGGCTGCCGCGCCAGCGCCTGCAGCGCGCCCAGGGTTCCGGAGTGCTGGTCTCTCCGGACGGCACCATCCTGACCAATCACCACGTCGTGGCCGGTGCCAGCGACATCCAGATCGTGCTGTGGGATGGCCGCGTCACCGCCGCGACCGTCGTGGGCAGCGACCGCGAAACCGATCTGGCGGTGCTGAAGATCGACGGCAGCAACCTGCCGGCCCTGTCGCTGGAATACGAGACCCCGCTTCGCGTCGGCGACGTGGTGCTGGCGATCGGCAACCCGTTCGGCCTGAGCCAGACGGTGACCCAGGGCATCGTGTCGGGGCTGGCACGCAGCCAGGCGCTGCTGGGCGGGCCGGAGAATGCGCAGGGCTTCCCCGCGGTGGACTTCATCCAGACCGATGCGGCGATCAACGCCGGCAACTCCGGTGGCGCACTCGTGGATGCACGCGGAAACCTGATAGGAATCAATACCTTCGTCCTCGGCCGCATGAGCATGGATGCCGAGGGAATCGGCTTTGCGATCCCGGCGGCGACGGCCCGCGAAGTGCTGGCGCAGATCGAGACGCACGGCCTGGTGGTGCGCGGCTGGCTGGGGGCCGAGTACACCGACGCACCGCGCGCTGCCGGTGCCCTGCCCTCCGCCAGCGACCATGGCGGCGTGGTGCTGACCGCGCTCTACGGCAATGCACCCGCGGCCTTGGCGGGACTGCGCCCGGGCGATGTGCTGCTGACCCTGGACGGCAGCGCCATCATCGACCAGTTCGACCTTCGCGCCCGCGAGGCCGCGATCGCGCCCGGCACCGAGGTCAGTCTCACCGGCCTGCGCGCGGGCGTTCCGTTCGATATCCGCCTTGCCCTGATCCAGCGCCCGGCACCGCGCCCGGGCTGAGCGGACGAGACAGGCTCAGCCCCCGACTGCGCTGGCGGCCGAGGCCGCACCTGCGGCGACCGCCGCGGCCGGGCCGGCGGCCGGCACCGCGCCGGCCAGCTCCTTGCGATAGCGCTCCAGCAGGATGCCCACGCGCTCGACGTAGACGATCGTTTCCTGATACGGCGGCACGCCGTCGTAGCGATCCACCGCGCCTTCGCCGGCGTTGTAGCCAGCCGCCACGCGCCTGATGTCGCCGCCGAAGCGCTGGCTGAGCCAGGCCAGATACTGCACCCCGCCGTCGATGTTCTGCTGCGGGGTGAAGGGCTCGGTGACGCCAAAGCGCGTCGCGGTGGCCGGCATGAGCTGCATCAGCCCCTGGGCACCGGCGCGCGACACCGCATTGGGATTGAAGGCCGACTCGGCGTGGATGACCGCCCGCACCAGCGCTTCCTCGACGCCGTTGCGCGCCGCCGCGGCGGCGATTTCGCTGGCGTAGGCGGTCAGATTCAAGCCGACGCTGTTGAAATCCAGGCCCGGCGAGAGGCTGCAGGCGAAGCAGGTCTCGATATAGGTGAACAGCACCTTGGCACCGCCGCCCGCCGGCGCACGGTTGGTGTAGTGGGTGACGCCATCGCGGGTGAAGCGGTAGACCGCACCGCGCGAGACCCGGGGCTTGGCGTCGCCGGTGGGCACGGCCTTGGGTTCGGCCTCGCCGGGCGCGGTGCGGAACTCGACCGCCGCGGCGACCGGCACCGCACCCTGCGCAGGCGCTTGCGCCGCGGGAGCCGCTGGCGCGACGCGCTTTTCAGACGGGAAATGCCCGATCAGGCTGCATCCGCGGTAGCCGGCGGTGCTGCTGGTGTAGGCGGTGACGCCGTTCTTGCCCTTGCAGCGGTACAGCGAACCGGCCTGCGTCGCGGGTGCAATGAACCCCGCCATCACGCAGCAAAGCACGATGAGCCACGGGGTCCGGCGCGGGTGCAGGCGGGGTTTCACGGGCGCAGTCTTCACCATCGGCGGCCAAAAGCCAAGCGGAATGCGCCCTGCGGCGTCTGTCGGTCGGCGCGGCAGCGCGTACAATGCGCGGTTCCCACACCTTCGGGGCGGCTCGCACCGCCTGATCGATCATGTCCGGCAAGTTCTACATCAAGACCTACGGGTGCCAGATGAACGAGTACGACTCGGCCAAGATGGCCGACGTGCTGCGCGCCGAGTACGGCCTGTCGCCCACCGAGGTCGAGGCCGAAGCCGACGTGATCCTGGTCAACACCTGCGCGATCCGCGAAAAGGCGCAGGAAAAGGTGTTCAGCCAGCTCGGGCGCTGGAAGGAACTCAAGGCCGCAAACGGCAGCGTCATCATCGGCGTCGCCGGCTGCGTGGCTTCGCAAGAAGGCGATGCGATCCTCAAGCGCGCCCCTCACGTGGACTTGGTGTTCGGCCCGCAGACCCTGCACCGGCTGCCGCAGATGATCGAGGCGCGGCGCGAGAGCGGGAAGCCGCAGGTCGACATCAGCTTCCCGGAGATCGAGAAGTTCGACCGCCTGCCCGAACCGCGCGCCGAAGGCCCCACCGCCTTCGTCTCGATCATGGAGGGCTGCTCCAAGTACTGCAGCTACTGCGTGGTGCCCTACACCCGCGGCGAGGAGATCAGCCGGCCCTTCGACGATGTGATCGTGGAAGTGGCGCAGCTGGCCGCGCAGGGCGTGCGCGAGGTGAACCTGCTGGGCCAGAACGTCAACGCCTGGCGTGGACCGATGCACGACGGCACCATCGCCGACCTCGGCTTCCTGATCCGCGCCATCGCCCAGATCGAGGGCATCGGCCGCATCCGCTTCACCACCTCGCACCCCAACGAGTTCTCCGACTCGCTGATTGAGGCCTACCGCGACGTGCCGCAGCTGGCCAACTACCTGCACCTGCCGGTGCAGGCCGGTTCCGACCGCGTACTCTCGGCGATGAAGCGCGGCTACACCGCGCTCGAATACAGGCAGCGCATCCGCAAGCTGCGCGAAGTGCGCCCGGACATCTGCGTCGCCACCGACTTCATCGTCGGCTTCCCCGGCGAGACCGACGCGGACTTCGAGAAGACCCTGAAGCTGGTGGACGACATCGGCTTCGACGCCAGCTTCAGCTTCATCTATTCCCAGCGTCCCGGCACGCCGGCATCGAGCCTGCCCGACGACACGCCGGCCGAGGTGAAGAAGCAGCGCCTGGCGCGGCTGCAGGCCGCGATCGACGGCAACGCCCGGCGCATCGCCGAGGCCATGGTCGGCAGCGTGCAGACCGTGCTGGTGGAAGGCCCGAGCCGCAAGAATCCCGACGAGCTCACCGGCCGCACCGAAAACATGCGCTACGTGAACTTCCCCGCGGCGCGCGATCAGCACGCCCGGCTGATCGGCCAGTTCATCGATGTGGCCATCACCGGCACCCGCACCAACACCCTGCGCGGCCGCATCGCCGGCTGAGGCGACCCGCCGCCGCACCCTTCACACCACCGGGTACAGCACCTCGCCGTGGTCGTGGTGCGGATGGGCCAGCATGATCCCCAGCACGGCCGGCACCAGCACGCCGAGGATCGCCACGGCATCGCGCAGCTGCGCACGGTTGACCCGGCTGTTCCAGGTGGCACCGCCGTGCACGATCTGGTTGCGCAGCACGTAGAGCCGGTCGAACACGATCGACAGCACGGTGGCGGTGTCGCGGTCGACGATCGCGGCGGTCGCGCGCCTGCGCGCGTTGGCGAACGAGGTTTCCCACTGCCCGCTGGAATCATGGGTGCGCAGCGCCGTCCAGAACGGCTCGAACACGAACCGGTTTTCGATCAGCACGCGGATCGGCCCGCTGAACTGGTGGAACAGGGCATCGTGCAGCGCACCGCCGGCGTCCAGCGCCACCAGCCCGCCGACGAAGCGCTGGAAGCGCACGCGCTCGCCCTCCTCGCGCGCCAGGTCGCTGGCATAGGCCGCGTTCAGCGCAATCCAGAGGAACACGAAGCGCGCGTCCGGATCCCCGGTTTCCCGCTCGGCGCGCGCCAGCCAGCTCAGGGCGCGGTGCAGCCGCACCCGCCACGGTTCGGGCGGATCGCTGTCGCAGTGCGCCTGCAGGCGGCACTTGAGTTCGGCGGCGGTCGGCACGCGGCTTTCTCCCCTGGGACGCCCGCGCCGGTCCGATGGCGGTGCGCGGGCCGCCACCGGAATCTGCCACAGCCTGCGATCAGAACGCCAGCTGGAAGCTCATCACCGCACTGCGCCCCATCGCCGGCAGCTCGTCCACCGAGGTGCGGTAGCTGCGGTCGAAGAGGTTTTCCAGGTGCAGGCCCAGCTTCTGCCGGCGCTCGGCGCCCAGCGCGATTCCGGTCGAGAGATTGAGCGTGCCCCAGCCGGGGAAGTACTGGCCGTGCTGGGCGTGGGTGTGGGCGCCGTCGGCCACCAGGATCTGCCGGGAATGGGTGGCGGCGCGCACGAACAGGTCGGCCCAGGCGTCGTGGCGGCTGAAGATATCGTCATAGCGCAGGCCCACGCGGCCGGTCAGGCGCGGCAGGCTGGAATCGGCGATGTCCTGCGCCAGCAGCGCCAGCTCCAGCCGGCGCTGGGCCCAGGCCGCCGAGCCGTAGACGGTGAAGGCGCTGTCCTGCAGCGCGTACTCGGCCATCAGTTCGATCCCGCGCGAGGTGGCGCGATCGGCATTGACGTAGATGAAGCTGCCGGGGATCGCGTGGTCCAGACACGGCGCGCTGCTGCCGGCACCGCACTCCTGGCTGGTGATGAAATCCCTGGCGCGGGTGTGGTAGATCGCAAGATCCAGCTGCAGGCGATCGCGGTGGTAGCGCGCACCCAGCTCGATATTGCGCGAGGTTTCCGGCGCGAGCTCGGGATTGGCGTAGGTCAGCGTCCCGCGTCCGGCGGAATTGTCGGAAAAAAGCTGCAGCAGGGTGGGCATGATGTAGCCCTCCGAATACAGCGCCCGCAGCGTGGTTCCCTCAGCCACTGCCCAGGTCGACCCCAGCGAGGTCACCCAGTCGGCGGTGGTGCGCGAACGCTGGTCCGGACGAATGGCCTCGGAGCTTTCATCCAGGGCGCTGGTGACGTGGTACCAGCGCGCGCCGCCGGTCAGCTTGACGGTCGGGGCGATCGACCACTCGTCCTGCATGAACGCCGACACCGTCCTGAGCGAGGCGCGGTCGCGCCGCCACTCGGTCTGGACGGTCGGCGGGCGCGGCCCGATCGCGCTGCGCGTGACGGTGGACTTGTCGGTGTCCAGATCGTCCATCAGGTAATGAACGCCGGCGATGACGTAGTGCGAAGGACCGAGCTGCAGGTCGAACTGCGCGGTGCCGCCGTAGTTGAGGTTGTCGTCGTCCGAGGTGGAGGTGATGCCGACGTTGACCATCGGCGTGGGCTGCATGGTGACGCGGTTGCCGAACAGGCGCGCGACGTTCTGGTGGTAGGCATCGACGTGGAGCTTGCGCAGCACCGGGCCGAGGTCGCTGGCGTCGTACTGCAGCCCGACCTTGTCCATGTCGCGTCGGGGCATTTCGATGCCGAAACTGGTCACCGGGTATTCGTAGGAACTGGGGTCGCTCCAGGCCTCGGTGTCGAGCCAGTGGCGGTTGGCCTTGAGCGCGAGGTAGTGATTGCCGCGCTCGCCGAAGCGGCGGCCCAGGTGCAGGGCCACGTCGCCGTTGTGGAACGAGGTGTTGTCGAGCGTGCCGGTGCTGCTGTAGCGGCTACTTGGCACCTCGCGGTCGTGGTGACGGTCCATGCTCACGGCGAGGCGGTAGTCGAAATCGCCCAGCGTCCCCGAGGGTGCGAGCCAGCCCTGCCAGCCATCGGAACCGGTGTAGAGGCTGCCGCCGGCTTCCAGCTCGAAGGGCACCGGCGCGCCGCGTCGGGTGATGATGTTGATCACCCCGCCGATCGCCTTGCCGCCGTACAGGACCGAGGCCGAGCCGCGCAGCACCTCGATCCGCTCCACGTTCGAGGGATCGATCGGAATCGGCGTGCCGTAGGTGCTGTGATCGGTGATCTCCTGCCCGTCCACCAGCACCGTGACCCGGCGCGAGGACTCGCCCCGCATGCGGATGCGCTTCATGCCCGGCATCGTCGCGTCCACGATCGAAACGCCCGGCAGGTCGCGCAAAAGCTCGGCGATGCTGTCCGTGGCCTGATGCTCGGTGGCGTAGCGGTCCACGACCGACACCGACACCGGGTTGTCCTGCACCGACACCTCGGTGCGGGTACCCATCACGGTGAGCGTGTCGAGCGTGGTGGCCTGCTCGCGCGCGCCGGCGTCGGGAGCGTCGTAGGCATCGGGGACCTGCGCGCCGCCGGGAGAGGAGGCGGCAGTCAGCAGGGCCAATGCCGTCAGGGTCGGTAACGGTCGTTTCATGAAGGGTCTCGTGGATTGGTGCGGCGTGGTTGACACGGGGCAGGGCTGGTGGAATTCGAGGCGGACAGCCTCCGGCCGAGGAAAACGCACGGCCCGGAGGCGCTGCCGGATCGCGTGGAGCCGTCGCGGCGCAGGCGGCTGATCCGAACGCGAATCCCGACGCGGGATGGGTCATTGTAATGGAAATGATTCTCGTTCCCAAGCACGCCACCGCCACGCGCTCCGTTTTGCGACGGCGCGGTACGCCGGGCTGCCGGGCACCCCCGTCGCGACCAGGGCTGCACCGCAACACCCGGATCTTCACGTGATTCTGCAGGAGCGGTCGTGCTCGCGATCAAAGCGCCGGACGCACCGCCAAGCGCCACCGCCTCCGCCCCCTGCGGCACAATGACGGTCTCTGCGGCCGCACGAGACGCACGCCCATGCACATCGACACCACCGGCACCTACACCGATTCCTACCAGATCGCGATGGGCCAGTCGCTGTTCCGCGACGGGCAGCACCGGCGTCGCGCGGTGTTCGACTATTTCTTCCGCAAAATCCCGTTCGAGGGCGGCTACGTGGTGTTCGCCGGGCTGGAAGACCTGATCGACACGCTGGAATCCTGGCGCTTCACCGCCGATGACATCGACTTTCTGGCCGGCCACGGCTTCGATGCGGCCTATCTCGACTACCTGCGCACGCTGCGCTTTTCCGGCAGCATCCTGGCCGCGAGCGAAGGCGACGTGGTGTTTCCCACCGCGCCGATCCTGCGGGTGGAGGCCGGCGTGGTGGAGGCGCAGCTGATCGAGACCCTGCTGCTCAACACGCTCAACTTCCAGTCGCTCATCGCCACCAAGGCCGCGCGCATCCGCGAGGTGGCGGGCGATGCGATCCTGAGCGAGTTCGGGCTGCGCCGCGCGCAGGGACCGGCCGGCGTGCCCGCGGCGCGCGCGGCGGTGATCGGGGGATTCGATTCCACCAGCAACGTCTACGCGGCGCAGCGCTACGGCCTGCGCGCCGAAGGAACGATGGCGCATTCCTTCATCCAGTGGCACGGCGACGAACTGGCCGCGTTCCGCGCCTTCGCCCAGGCGCGACCGGACAACACCGTGCTGCTGGTGGATACCTACAGCACGCTGGACAGCGGCGTGCCCAACGCCATCATCGTGGGCCGGGAAATGGCGGCGCGCGGCCACCGGCTGCGCGCGATCCGCCTCGACAGCGGGGATCTGGCCTTCTTCGCACGCCGCGCCCGCACCATGCTCGACGACGCCGGCCTGCACGAAGTGAAGATCGCCGCCTCCAACCAGCTCGACGAATACGTGGTGCGCAGCCTGCGCCAGCAGGGCGCGCCGATCGACATCTTCGGCGTCGGCACCAGCCTCGTGACCGGGCAGCCGGATGCCGCGCTCGACGGGGTCTACAAGCTCGCCTGCGCGCAGGGTGAACCACGCATCAAGGTATCCGAGAGCCTGGTGAAAACCACCTTGCCCGGGCTCAAGCAGGTCCACCGTTTCCTTGCCGCCGACGGCCAGTTCCACGGCGTGGACGCGGTGGCGCTGGAGGACGAAGCCGTGCCGCGCGCGCTCACCCATCCGTTCGAGCCGCACAGGACGATGCGCCTGCCGGCGCTGCGCAGCGAGCCCCTGCTCCAGCCGGTGATGGCGGCCGGGCGACGCCTGCACGCGCGGCGCAGCGTGGCCGATATCCGTGCCCATGCGGCCCAGCGCCGCGCGCTGCTGCCGCCCGAATACCGCCGCTTCGAGAATCCGCACGCCTGGAAGGTGGGCATCAGCGACCGCCTGCACGGGCTGCGCGAGCGCCTGCGCCAGGCGCGCCTGCATCCGGAGACCACGCCGTGAGAACGCTACTGATCATCGATGTGCAAAACGATTTCCTGCCCGGCGGCGCGCTCGAAGTGCCGGGGAGTGATGCGATCGTGCCGGTCATCAACCGCCTCATCGGCATCGGCGGCTTCGACCTGGTCGTTGCCGCGCAGGACTGGCACCCGGCCGGGCACGGCAGCTTCGCCTCCAGCCACCCGGGCCGCGCGCCGTTCGAGCGGATCGATCTCAACGGCCTGGAGCAGACGCTGTGGCCGGACCACTGCGTACAGGGCAGCCGCGGCGCGGAATTTTCCGCCGAACTGGACACGCGCCGGGTCGAGGCGATCTTCCGCAAGGGCATGGACCCGGCGATCGACAGCTACAGCGCCTTTTTCGACAACGGCCGGCGCAAGGCCACGGGCCTGGCCGACTTCCTGCGCGGGCGCGGCGCGCGCGAGCTGTGGCTGTGCGGCCTCGCCGGCGACATCTGCGTGCACTACAGCGCGCGCGATGCGCTGGACCAAGGTTTCGCGGTGAACTTCATCGTCGATGCCGCCACCCCGCTCGACGCCGCGAACGAGGCCGCACACCTTGCAGCCCTGCGTGAGCGCGGCGCGCGCATCGTCACCAGCGCGCAGGTGCCCGCGGACACCTCGCCGTGATCGAGGTCCGCACCCTGGCGGGCGAGGAGATCACCCCCTGGCTCGCGCCGCTGGCGCAGCTTCGCATCGCGGTGTTCCGCGACTGGCCCTACCGCTACGAGGGCGATGCGGACTACGAAGCCCGGTACCTCGCCCGCTACGCGCGCTCGCCCGACGCGGCAGTCGTGCTGGCGCTCGACGGCAACCGAGCCGTAGGGGCGTCCACAGGCATGCCGCTCGAACACGAGGACGCCGCCTTCCGCGAACCCTTCGCCGCGCGCGGCATCGCGCCGGCCTCGGTGTTCTATTTCGGCGAGTCCGTGCTCCTGCCCGAGTACCGCAGACGCGGGATCGGGCACCGTTTCTTCGACGCCCGCGAAGACCACGCGCGCCGGCTTGCCGGCGTTTCGACGACCGCCTTCTGCGCCGTCGAACGCGATCCGGACGACCCGCACCGTCCGCCCGGCGCGCACTCCAACGATGCGTTCTGGAGCAGCCGCGGCTATGAGCGGCAAGAGGATCTCATCTGCACGCTCGATTGGCCCGAGGTCGGCGAAACCGCTGCCCGTCCGCACCGGCTCCACTTCTGGCTGCGCCCGCTGGAACCGCACGGCCGCTGACCTGCGCCCGCCCTCGATTCCCCACTCCCCGCTCTCCGGTTACGCCCATGAAACTCACCGTTGCCAGCGCCCGTTACGCCATCGGCAAACCCGCCGATTTCGATGCCTTCGCGGCGCGCGTGGAGGCGGCGGTGTCCAGCGCGGCGGCGGCCGGCGCGCAACTGGTGGTGTTGCCCGAATACCTCGCGCTGGAGGCCGCCGCGGGCTTTGCTCCGGAAGTTCGCGCCGACCTTGCGCGTTCGCTCGCCGCGCTGCAGCCGCTGCATCCGGCCTGGGAAAGCCTCGTTCTCGAACTGGCGCGCCGCTACAGCGTTCATCTTCAGCCCGGCACCTTCCTGCGCGAAGTGACGCCGGGCCGCTACCGCAACCGCGCCGCGCTGGTGTCTCCCGAGGGAAGGATCGTCCATCAGGACAAGCTCGTCCTCACCGGCTACGAGCGCGGTGCGGGAGCAATCGAAGCGGGCGATGCGCTGCACGCGTTCGACACCGATCTGGGCCGCGTCGGTATCCTGACCTGCTACGACGTGGAGTTTCCGCTGCACGCGCGCGCCTTGATCGAGGCCGGCGTGCGCCTGATCCTCGTGCCCAGTTGCACCGATACCGCCGCCGGTGCGACCCGCGTGGGCATCGGCTGCCAGGCGCGGGCGATGGAGAACGGGGTGTACGTGGTGCGCGCGGTGACCTCCGGCACGGCGGACTGGAGCCCGGTGCTCGATACCAACACCGGCGAAGCCGCGATCTACACCCCGATCGACCGCGGCTTTCCTGCCGACGGCGTACTGGCGCGCAGTGGCGATGCATCGAATCTGGCCGTGGCCGAGCTGGATTCCGATCTTCTGGAAAGCGCGCGCCGGCATGCCCAGGTCGCCATCGCCGGCGACTGGCCGACGCAGGCGCGTCCCGGCGTGGCGGAAGTCGATGTGGTGTCGCTCGGCTGAACGCAGCGCACCTCTCAGTCGATGCCGAGCTTCTTGAGCTTGTAGCGCAGTGCGCGGAAGGTGATGCCGAGCTTGGCCGCGGCGCGGGTCTTGTTGTAGCGGCACTCTTCCAGCGCCTTGACGATCACGTCGCGCTCCATGCGTTCGATGTAATCGGGCAGGTCGGCCGGCACCGCCGGCTGCTGGCCGGTGACGAAGGCCGGCCTTCCGACGACGGCGGCAAGCGGGTCATGCGCGCTCTCGTTCGGTTCGCGCAGGTTCGGCAGGCGCAGGTCATCGACCGAAATGCCGGTGCCGTCGGAGAGCGCGAGCGCGCGCTCCAGGATGTTCTCCAGCTCGCGCACGTTGCCGGGGAAGGGGTATTCCACCAGCCGCGCCATGGCATCGGGATCGATGGCGGGTGCCGGTTCGCCCAGCTCGGCGGCCAGCCGCTCCAGCACCGCCTGTGCCAGCGCGGGAATGTCCGCACGCCGCTCGCGCAGCGGCGGGACCACCAGTTCGATGACATTGATGCGGTAGAACAGGTCGTGGCGGAAGCGGCCGTCCTCCACCAGCTGGGCCAGATTCTTGTGGGTGGCCGAGAGGATGCGCACGTCCACCGGCGCTTCGGCGTTGGCACCGATCGGGCGCACCGATTTTTCCTGGATGACGCGCAGGAGCTTGACCTGCATGTGCAGCGGCAGCTCGGCCACCTCGTCCAGGAACAGCGTGCCGCCGTTGGCGGTCTGGAACAGGCCTTCCTTGTCGCCGCTGGCACCGGTGAAGCTGCCCTTGCGGTGCCCGAAGAACTCGCTTTCCATCAGCTCGGTGGGAATCGCGCCGCAGTTGACCGGCACGAAGGGGCCGCTGGCGCGCGGGCCCTGTTCGTGGATGAGGCGCGCGACCAGCTCCTTGCCCACGCCCGATTCGCCGCTGATGTAGACCGGTGCCTGGCTGCGCGCGACCTTGGTGATGGTGGCGCGCAGGGCCTGCATCACGGGCGACTCGCCCAGCAGGCGGCCCGCGGAAGAGTGATCTTCGGTCGCCTGCGCCCTGCGCTCCTCGCCCAGGCGCAGGGCGTTCTGCACCAGCCGCCGCAGCACCGACAGATCCACCGGCTTGGAGACGAAGTCGAAGGCCCCGGCCTTGAGCGCATCCACCGCGGCGTCGACGTTGCCGTGCGCGGTGATCATCGCGACCGGCGTCTCGGGATACTTTTCCGCGATCAGCTCGATGATCGACTGGCCGGAGCCATCGGGCAGCCGCATGTCGGTGAAACACAGGTCGTAGCGGTTGGCGGCAAGCTGGGCGCGGGCCTCGCCCACGTCCGCCGCCGTGTCCACGCGCAGCCCCATGCGCCCGAGGGTCAACACCAGCAGTTCACGGATGTCGCGCTCGTCATCGACGATCAACGCGGTGCGGGGATTGGTCATGGGCAGGGCGGCGGGGGCTCGAATCGGCCCGGAAACCTTAGCGGTTCGGTCCGATTCTGCCAACTGCCTCACGCAAACGCCCGGCCGGGCGGCCCGGCGGCAATCCGTGACCACAGTCACTGGCCCGCCGGCCGCGTACCGGTCAGCATGGCGTTTTTCCGCCCTGGATCCTTCCATGAACCGGTTCGTGTTCCCTCCCACGCCCACGCCGTCGGTGCCGGTGCAAGGTCGCGCCGACCTGTTCCCGGTGCGCCGGATCTACTGCGTCGGGCGCAATTTCGCCGAACACGCGCGGGAGATGGGCGCACCGGTCGAACGCGGCACCCCGGTTTTCTTCACCAAGCCGGGCGACGCGATCCTGCCCTCCGGCGGGCCGCAGCCCTACCCGTCCGCCACCCGCGACCTGCACCACGAGGTCGAACTCGTGGTGGCGATCGGGCGCGATGCCCCGGGCGTGATCGCGCGCGAGGACGCCGGCCGCCACGTCTTCGGCCACGCCGTCGGGCTGGATCTCACCCGCCGCGACCTGCAGGCCGCCGCCAAGGCCAAGGGCCTGCCCTGGGACGTGGCCAAGGCCTTCGACCGCTCCGCGCCGATTTCGGCCATCGTGCCCGCGAACGAGGCGCTGCCCGCGCCCGACGCCCTGCTCTGGCTGGACGTGAACGGCGAACGCCGGCAGCAGGCTGCGCTGTCGGACATGATCTTCTCCGTGGCCGACATCCTGCACGAGCTGTCCAGTCGCTTCGAACTGCGCGCCGGCGACCTGGTGTTCATGGGAACGCCCGCGGGCGTGGGGCCGCTCGCGCCCGGCGACCGCTGGGTGGCCGGCGTGGACGGGCTGGTGGCGCTCGCCGGCGCGATCCGCTGATCGGTGCCTTTCCGTCCGGTGTAGATTGTCCGCGCACGGCCGCCGTGGCCGGCGATATCCACGCACACAGGAGACTCCGGTTATGGGAATGCTTCAGGAATTTCGTGAATTTGCCATGCGCGGCAGCGTCATCGACCTGGCGGTCGGCGTCGTGATCGGCGGGGCGTTCGGCAAGATCGTCACCGCCCTGGTGGACAAGATCATCATGCCGCCGATCGGCCTGCTGATCGGCGGGGTCGACTTCTCCCGCTGGGTGATCACGCTCAAGGAAGCCGGCGTCGACGCCGCCGGCGAGGCCGTACCGGCCGTGGTGATCGGCATCGGCGACTTCATCAACACCCTGATCCAGTTCACCATCATCGCCTTTGCCATTTTCATGGTGATCAAGCTGATCAACGCGCTGCACCGCAAGGAAGCCGATGAGCCGGAAGCACCTCCCGCCCCGACGCCGGACCAGGAACTCCTGACCGAGATCCGCGACCTGCTCAAGGCGCAGGGCCAGGCCCGCTGACGCCCTGCCGGCATCGCCACGCGGCGGTGCCGGCTTTTCTCCGATCGGAACACACATGAAGAACCTGCTCCTGGGCTGCATTCTCATCCTCCCGCTGGCCGCCGGCGGCACACTGTCCGCCTCCCCGCTGCCGCAGGAGGCCATCGCGACGGCGACCCAGCTGCGCGACCAGGCCCTGGCCGGCAGCGGTGCCTGGGAGGTGGTCGAGTCGCTCACCACCGAAGTCGGCCCGCGCCTGGCCGGCACCCCGGCCGACGCCCGCGCCGTGGCCTGGGCGGTGGAGAAGTTCCGCGGCATGGGATTCGACCGGGTCTACACCGAACCGGTGCGTTTCCCGGTGTGGCGGCGCGGGCACGAGCGCGCCGAAGTGGTTGCGCCCTGGCCCCAGCCGCTGTACGTGACCGCCCTGGGCCGCAGCGTCGGCACCGGCGGGCGAATCGAGGCCGAGGTGCTGGAATTTTCCACGCTCCAGGATCTGGAAGCCGCGCCCGAGGGCAGCCTTGCCGGGAAGATCGCCTACATCAGCCACCGCATGGAGCGGATGCGCAACGGCCGCGGCTACGGCCCGGCGGCGGCGGCGCGCGGCACGGGTGCCTCGCTGGCGGCACGCAAGGGTGCGGTGGCCTTCCTGCTGCGCTCGGTCGGCACCGACAGCGACCGCCTGCCGCACACCGGCACGATGCGCTACGAGGACGGCGTGCCCCGGATCGCGGCGGCGGCCCTGTCCAACCCGGACGCGGACCTGCTGTCGAACATGCTGCGGCGCGGCCAGCCGGTGACGCTTGCGCTCGACATCGATGCCGGCATGGACGGCGAATACGAGTCGGCCAACGTCATCGCTGAAGTGCGCGGGCGCGAACGTCCGGACGAGATCGTGATCATCGGCGGACACCTGGATTCCTGGGACCTGGGCACCGGCGCCATCGACGACGCCGCCGGCGTCGCCATCACCGCACGCGCCGGCGCGCTGATCGCGGCCCTGCCGCAGCGCCCGCGCCGCAGCGTGCGCGTGGTCGCCTTCGCCAACGAGGAACAGGGCCTTCTGGGCGGCTTCGCCTATGCCAAGGCCCACGCCGACGACATCACCCGCCACGTCACCGGCGCGGAGAGCGACTTCGGTGCCGGACGCATCTACGCGTTTTCCACCAGCGCGGTGCCCGAGGGCGCGCGCGAAGTGGTGGAGCAGATCGCCGGTGCCCTGGCCCCGCTGGGCATCGAGCACCGGCCCGGCGAGGGCAGCGCGGGTCCGGACCTGATCCCGATGGCGCAGCGGGGCATGGCCTGGGCCTGGCTGGCGCAGGACGGCAGCGACTACTTCGACTACCACCACACCGCCAATGACACCCTCGACAAGGTCGAGGCCGCGGCGCTGGACCAGAACGTGGCGGCCTACGCCGTGTTCACCTGGCTGGCGGCGGAATCGGAGGTGGATTTCGGCAGCGCGCCCAAGACGCCGCCCGAGCGGCCCTGACGCGGCAGCGCCCGTGCCCGCGCGTCGGAGCGGCCTTCCCGCTCAATCGAGCAGCGGCGTCTCGAGCACCTTCGACGGGCCACCGAGCGCCGCCTCGGCCGCCTCGCGCAGATCAACCGTGGAAACCCGCGCGCCGTCGCGCATCAGCGTGCGCGCGACGTCGTCCAGGCTGCGGCGATCGCGGCTGCGCTCGCGGATTTCGGCGTCCAGATCGGCGAACAGCGCCACCGCGCGCGCGGTGCGCTTGCCGCTGGAATCGCTCGCGTGCAGGGTGCGCACGGCGCGACCGTGGCGGCGCATCCAGCTGACCGCCTTTTCGGCCCGCGCATCGCTCAGGAGGCCCGCGCGGCGCAGCATTTGGGTGCCGTAGTACTCGGCGATGCCCTCGGCGATCCAGTCATCGCCTTCCGCGCCGCGGATGCGGGTGACCAGATGGATGGTCTCGTGCATCAGCGTGGAGGAGCCGTTCTCGCTGATCAGCGGGCGGTCGGCGTGCAGCCACATCGAGCGCGGGCCGGACAGGCCGCCGCGCCACATCGGGTCGCCGCCGCGCACCACCAGGATTTTTTCCGGAAGTGTCCCGAACGCTTCGCGCATGGGCGGTGCCACCGCGGTCAGCATGGCGAGCAGATCCATGCGCGGCGTCGACAGGCCCTTGGGCGCGGCCACGGCGATCTCCATGCCCTCGACCAGGTCGCGTCGCGCGCCGATGTCGCCGGCGATCATCCAGCCGGTGGGCCGCGCGAGGACGCGATCCTCATTGATCACGGCAAAGCCGTCACCGTCGCGCGCCGGCAGCCAGGCCGTATCGGCATGGGTCCAGCCCGGCGGCAGGTGCAGCTTCAGGCGCGCGTCCGAACGCGCAGCGCGGGTGGCGGTGACGCGCGCGGGCGGGACGAGCTGGTCACCGCGCATGATGACCCAGTCGCGGGTGATGCGCGCATCGTAGGCACCGTTCGCGCGCTTGCGGTCGATGCGGTAGCGCCACGCCAGCTTTCCGCCGCGGCTGGGCGGCACCCACACCACGTCGTCGCCCTTGCGATCCACGCGGCCATCGCCGGTCACGCGCGAATAGCGATTCTCAGGCATGGTGAACACGAATCGCTTCACGGTCGCCTCACCGGGCTCCAGCGTCAGGGCGACTTCCGCCTCCCCCGAGGCCGGCAGGAAGCCCACGTCATAGCGCACCTCGAAGCGCGGCGTCGCGGCGACGGCCAGGCTGCAGGCCAACAGCAGCAGCGCGGCAACGGGCAATCGGAACAGAAGGGTCATGGACGGGGTCGGCAGGCAGGAGCGGGCGACAAGAATACCGGCGCGCCGCCGGCCTTCGGTGAATCGCAACGCAAGCCGTCGCCCGACCGCCTCGCCGCATCGGATACGCAAAAGGATTCGACGCCTTCCGAGGCAGACGCCGCCGCGGTGCCACCTTAACCCCTGCCGACGCCACGTCCTGGAAACCCTGCTGCGCAACAGCGGGCCACGATCGATTTTCCGGCAGACCCGCCGCGGCCTGCGCCGCGTCCTCGCGCCTGGTGGCGTACCATCATGCGCGACGGGCCGCATCGGTCCGGCAGCGTCGCGGCAAGGCCAACAGTCAAGGAATACGCAATGGATGCAGAGTTCTGGCAGCAGCGCTGGCGCGAAGGGCGCATCGGATTCCACCACGATGCGCCGATGCCGCTTCTGGTCGCGCACTGGCCGCGGCTCGCGCTGCCGCCCGACAGCCGCGTGCTGGTGCCGCTGTGCGGCAAGAGCCTGGACATGCTCTGGCTGGCAGCGCAGGGCCACCGCGTGCTGGGCGTGGAACTGTCGCCGCTGGCGATCGCGCAGTTCCTCGAGGAAAACCGCCTGACGGCGCGCACCTGGGATTCACCGCTCGGACGCCACTACCTCGCCGATCGCATCGAGCTGATCCAGGGCGACGCCTTCGCGCTGGACTCGAACACCCTGGCCGGCTGCACCGCGATCTATGACCGGGCCGCGATCATCGCGCTGCCGCCCGCGCTTCGCCGGCACTACGCCGCAAGCGTCTACGCACGCCTGCCGCCCGGTGCCCGCGGACTGATGATCACCCTGGAATATCCGCAGGCCGAAAAGGACGGGCCGCCGTTCTCGGTGGAAGAACCCGAAGTGCGCGCCCTGCTGGAACCGGGCTGGCAGGTCGACGTGATCGAGCGGCGCGACATCCTCGCCTCGCAGACCTCCTTCGTCGAACAGGGCGTGACCGCGCTGGATACTGCGGTCTACGCGCTGTGGCACGAGGGAGCACCGCACGCGGCCGAGGCAGCTTCACGCAGTGGCTGACGCCAACAGTCGCACGTGCCGTAGATGCCGTAGAGGCCAGCCCCCTCTTTCCGGACACGCCGATGACACACGACGCCTCAGGCGCTCGTGGAGTGCCGTCTCGAAGGCCACGGGAGTCCGCACGCTGAGCGCAAGCCGTGCCCTGCGTTCGACGCGCGGAAAATCGAACTTTTCTTCGCGTCGGTCCGGGATGCCGGCTCCGTCGGCCCTCGGCCGGGAGCGGTCAGCGGACGCGAAAGAGCGGACGGCGGGAGCGCGCCTCCCCGCGTGAACGGGCGAGATAGCTGCCGCGCGTATAGGTTGTGAAATGATCGCTGCCGCGACGCGGCGCGATATCGCTCGCTGTCGCCGGGAATGCCGGCGGGGCGCCGGTCTGGATGCGCTTCACGCGACTCGCGACCCGTTCGGAACGGCGCGGCGTCGGCACCACGCGAGAGGTGTGGCTGGGAAAGATGGATTCAATCGTACGCTTGAACTGACTGGTAATTTTAGGCCTCCATAAATTCAATGTTTACAACAAGTTACGAGTGCAATCATAGCACATGAAGCGCGTCATGGCCAGCGGCCGCCCTGCCCCTCCTGCGGGCGGTCGTGGTATGGGCGGACAGGTCGACCCTGGGGGCCCCATCGGGGGAGCGTTCGGTGGCAAGGGATTTTTCTGATTGCCCTGGCCCTCAGTTTCTCATTCCTGCGAAGGCAGGCCGCTTCTGACAGACGAAGATCTGTCCCATCCAGTGTCTTTGCTTCCTGATACCCCACAGCAAAAGCCAAGTCACTGGATTCCCGCCGAAAGCATGCGGGAATGACGAGCCAAAGCCATTCTTCGCCAGAGTACTGGCTGAGGGTCAGGGCTAATCAGGAGGATTTTTCGGCCACGTCGGCCAGATGGCCGCCCACCTTGCGCATCACAGGCCGGTCATGTCCGTGCCGCGCTTCACCAGCTCGGCGAAGGCGGCCTGCGCCTGTTCATCGTCCAGGGTGATGATGATGGTGAGTGTGTCGGTCATGGCATACTTCCCGTGGCTCCGGTGTGCCGTAAATATCTCGCCACGGCTGAGCGCCTCTTTCGAGGCGAATCCGAAGATGGGGCATGCGAGTCCATCCCCGGAGCTGCCCTTCTCACCGCACCAGCTCGAAGCGTCGCTTGGCGCGAACGCTCCATCGCCAGCCTGCCCGCGCAGCCAACCATCTTCGGGCATCGATGGCTTCATCCCTGCAGCATCGGCAGCTTCAGCCCCTGCTCCTTCGCGCATTGCCTGGCGATCTCGTAGCCGGCGTCGGCATGGCGCATGACGCCGGTGCCGGGGTCGTTCCACAGCACCCGGGCGATGCGCTTGTCGGCGGCCTCGCTGCCGTCGCAGACGATGACCACGCCGGAGTGCTGCGAATAGCCCATGCCGACGCCGCCGCCGTGGTGCAGGCTGACCCAGGTCGCGCCGCCGGCGACGTTGAGCATGGCGTTGAGCAGCGGCCAGTCGGAAACCGCGTCCGAACCATCGCGCATGGCTTCGGTTTCGCGGTTGGGTGAGGCCACGCTGCCGGAATCCAGATGGTCGCGGCCGATCACCACCGGTGCTTTCAGTTCGCCGCGGCGCACCATCTCGTTGAAGGCGAGGCCCAGCGTGTGGCGCAGGCCGAGGCCGACCCAGCAGATGCGCGCCGGCAGGCCCTGGAAGCGGATGCGCTCGCGCGCCATGTCCAGCCAGCGGTGCAGGTGCGGATCGTCGGGGATCAGCTCCTTGACCTTGGCGTCGGTTTTGTAGATGTCTTCCGGATCGCCCGAGAGCGCGACCCAGCGGAACGGGCCCACGCCGCGGCAGAACAGCGGCCGCACGTAGGCCGGCACGAAGCCGGGGAAGGCGAAGGCGTTTTCGCAGCCGACGTCGAAGGCCATCTGGCGGATGTTGTTGCCGTAATCGACGGTCGGAATGCCCTGCGAATGGAAGGCGAGCATCGCCTCGACGTGCACGCGCATCGACTGCTTGGCGGCGTCGCGCACCTTTTCCGGGTTCGCCGCCTGCTCGGCCAGCCACTGTTCCACCGTCCAGCCGATCGGCAGATAGCCGTGCACCGGATCGTGCGCGCTGGTCTGGTCGGTGACGCAGTCGGGCCTGACACCACGGCGCACCAGTTCGGGCAGGATTTCCGCCGCATTGCCGAGCAGGGCAATGGACTTGGCTTCGCCGGCCTTCGCGTATTTTTCGATCCGCGCCAGCGCATCGTCGAGGTCCGCCGCCTGCTCATCGACGTAGCGGGTGCGCAGGCGAAAGTCGATGCATTTCTGCTGGCATTCGATGGTCAGCGACGAGGCTCCGGCCAGCGAGGCCGCCAGCGGCTGCGCGCCGCCCATGCCGCCGAGCCCGGCGGTCAGGATCCACCTGCCTTTCAGCGAACCCCCGTAGTGCTGGCGGCCCATCTCCACGAAGGTTTCGTAGGTGCCCTGCACGATGCCCTGGCTGCCGATGTAGATCCACGAGCCCGCGGTCATCTGGCCGTACATCATCAGGCCTTTCTTATCGAGCTCGTTGAAGTGCTCCCAGTTGGCCCAGTGCGGCACCAGGTTGGAGTTGGCGATGAGCACGCGCGGCGCATCGGCATGGGTGGGGAACACGCCGACCGGCTTGCCGGACTGCACCAGCAGGGTTTCGTCGTCGCCCAGGGTTTTCAGCGTTTCGAGGATCGCGTCGTAAGACGCCCAGTCGCGCGCGGCGCGGCCGATGCCGCCGTACACCACCAGATCCTCCGGCCGTTCGGCCACCTCGGGGTCAAGATTGTTCTGCAGCATCCGGAACGGCGCCTCGGTCAGCCAGGAGCGGCAGTTCAGCGTATTGCCGCGCGGGGCGCGGATGCGGCGGGTCGGATCGTGGCGGGTGGACATGGCGGCTCCTCGGACAGCGATCCGCCGATTATCGCATCACGCCGTCATCCGGCCGATCCCGCTTGCCTGCCGGCGCGAAACCGTGCGGCGACAGGTTCAGCGCTGTTCGACCGCCTCGCGCGGCACCTCGCGTACCAGGCGGAATCCGAGGTCGTCATAGCCGAACTCGGGATTGACCTGCGCCCCCTTGCGCGAAGGCTCCGCATCGCGCCAGCCGAGCCCGAGGGTCGGGTGTTCGCGGCAGCCGGCGCAGTCGCTGGTCCACTCGCGCACGTTGCCCAGGGTCGAATGCACCCCGTTCCCGTTCTTCGCGCCGGCGGTGGCGGACACGGTACCGCTCGACTGGCAGCGCAGGCCCGCCGCGCCGCAGGCGGCGTTCGCCGGCGCACCGCTCGCGAGCCGCCATTCGGCCTGGGTCGGCAGGCGATAGCGCACGCCGTCACGCTGCCCGAGCCAGGCGGCGTAGGCCTGCGCATCGGCCTCGCTCACGCACACCACGGGATGATCGGCGGCCTGCGCGAAGCCGGGGGATGACCAGCTGCGCGCCTTCACCGTGATCACGGCGGTGCGAATCCGGCACTGGCTCGCCGGACGGCCCGTGGCTTTCGCGTACGCGCCGTACTCGCCCAAAGTCACCGCGGCCGGCATCGCGCCCAGTCCCGGTGTGGAGCCCTCCGGCATCCGCACGATGACGGTCGCCACGCTGCCGCGCAGCGCATCGCCCAGCTGGCCGGTCACGATCGGCTGCGAATACTCCGGCTCCAGCCGCGCCGCAGGCAGGCCCAGGCGGGCGGCACGCTGGCGCGCGGCGTTCCGGGCCGCCGGATCCTTGTGCGCAACGGCGTCGCGCAGGTCGGTGCGCACGGCCGTCGTCAGCGATTCGCGCAGCGCCCCGGCACCCTTGATGTCGCCCATCGCCAGGCCCTGCTCCAGCCGGTCGATGTGGCCGATGAAGGCCACAGCGCCTGCATCATCGCGCCGCGCCAGCGCCGCCTGCACATAGGGTGCCACCGCGGCCAGCCACTGCTCGGCGGTCGCGGCCACGCGCGGATCGGGACCCAGCAGCTGGCGCGCGGACAGCAGGGAATCGATCGCGCTGTCGCCCTTGGGCTGGGTCAGGCGCTTGCGCCGGATCTGTTCGGTCGCCGTCAACAGCGCAAGCTCACCCGGTGGCATCGTGAGCAACGTCTCCTCCGGGTCGTCGGCTGCGGCATCGACCGCCGCCGCATCGGCAGGTGCCGCGCCCCGGTCCCGGATCGCGGCATCGTCCGCGTCGGCCAAGGCGACTTCGCTGCCCGCGCCGCTCGTCCCGCCGTCCGCAGCGGACGGCGGCGGTGCGGCCGCAGGCGGCAGGGCCGGCGCGGACCCATCGCGCCCGGAAAACCACACCCCCAGGACCAGCACCAGGGCCAGCAGCACCAGCGATCCGGCAGCGAGCGCCACCGGACGGGGCCACCTTCGACCCGAGCCTGGTGCGGACTCGCTTCGACTCGTGCGCAAGGCAGGAGGTGCCGACGCCCTGGCCTTCAGCCGGGTCGCAGCCTGCGTCAGCCACGCCTGCGCGCGGGCGCGCACGGGCAACGCGCGCGCGTCGGCGGCAGCGGCGCGCTCCAGCGCGATGGCATCGAGCGCCAGCAGCATTTCCCGGGCGCTGGCAAAGCGCCCTTCCGGACGCTTGGCCATCGCGCGCTCGATGAAGGGATACCAATGCGCCTTGTCCGGCGGCAAGGGCGGTACCGGGTCCATGGCGTGCATCAGCGCAAGCGCCACCGTCTCCTCGCTGTGGAACGGCAGCGTGCCGGTGAGCATCTCGTAGGTCAGCACCCCCACGCTGTAGAGGTCGGCGCGGGCATCCACCCGCTCGCCGCGTGCCTGTTCGGGCGCCATGTAGCCCCAGCTTCCAATCGCGTTGCCCGCGCCCGTCATGCGGCTCTTGTCGCGCTTGCTGGTGGCGATGCCGAAATCGGTCAGCATCGGCCGGTCGTTCTGGTCGAACAACACGTTCTCGGCCTTGACGTCGCGATGGACGATGCCCTGGGCATGGGCATAATCCAGCGCCCCCAGCAGCGCGCGCAGCACGCCGATGATGCGGGACTGTTCGTTGCGCAGATCGCGCCGGCCGACGTGCCCGTGCGAGAGGTAGGGCATCACGTAATAAAGCAGGCCCCCATCCATGCGGCCGACCGCATGGATGGCGACGATGCTCGGGTGCTGGAGCTTGGCGATGGTGCGCGCTTCCCGCTCGAAGCGCAGCAGGCTCACTTCATCATTGAGCGCGAGCGGCGAGATGACCTTGATGGCGACCTGGCGGTCGAGCGACTCCTGGATGCCGAGGTAGACATAGGACATGCCGCCGCGCCCGAGCAGGCGCACCACTCTGTAACCGGGAATCTCCGGCAACACGGCGCTCAGCAGCTCGTCGAGCTCGCTGGGTGACAGTTCCTGTTGCGGGAGCGAGGACATGGCGTTTTTCCGAGTTGACCCGGTCACGGACTAAGGCAAACGCGGCAACCCGTCGGGCCGCCTGCAGGGCACCTGCCTGAATCGGCATCCTACCCGAAATGCGGTATGCCACCGGAAGCCTCGATCGCGCCGGACCGGGCGTTGCGACAGTGTGCGGTGCGCGGCGCGTCACGCAATCTTCGCACCGTGCATCGAATGGCGCTTCCGGGAACGCGCCTTCTGTCATCATCCTCGCGATCCGCACTGACTTGCCCCTGCCGATGCACTCCACTCGCCGCCTCATCCGCCACCGCGCGCTGCCGTGGTTGCTCGTCGTCGTCGCCCTGCTCCTCGCGGCCTGCCGGCCCGCTGTCCGCAGCGACACCACCGACTTCCGCCCCCCGCCCCTGATTCTGGTGTCCATCGACGGCTTCCACCCGGACTATCTGGACCCGGTCGCAACGCCCACGCTCCGGGCCATCGCGCACGAGGGCGTGCGCGCCCGCGCGATGCGGCCCGCGTTCCCCTCGCTCACCTTCCCGAACCACTACACCCTGGTGACCGGCCTGGTGCCCGACCACCACGGCGTGGTGCACAACCAGATGACCGATCCGACCGCCACCGATCAGGTATTCCGCCTCTCCAGCCGCGAGGCGGTGGAGAATCCGCTCTGGTGGCAGGACGGCGAGCCGATCTGGAACACCGCGCGCCGCGCCGGGCTGCGCAGCGCGACCATGTTCTGGCCCGGCTCCGAAGCCCCGATCCGCGGCCACCACCCGCACTACTGGCGCCACTTCGACATGGCCCTGCCGCCGCAGGATCGCGTCGCCCAGGTGCTGGCCTGGCTCGACCTGCCGGCGGCGCGACGCCCCGATTTCCTCACGCTCTACTTCGACCAGGTCGATCACGACGCCCACCTGCACGGACCGGACTCCGATGAGGCCCTCGCCGCGGTCCGCCGCACCGACACCGCGCTCGCCGGGCTGGTCGCCGGCCTCAAGCAGCGCGGCCTGTGGGAAACCAGCAATCTGGTCGTGGTTTCCGACCACGGCATGGCGGAAACCCCGCCCCACCAGGTCGTCGTGATCGACGACCACCTGCCGGCCGGAACCTACCGGCTGGTCAATCGCGGCGCGGTCGCCGGGCTGGAGCCGGTGGCGGGAGCGGAGCCGGCCTTCGAAGCCGCGCTCGCGCGCCCGATCCCGCACGCGCAGTGCTGGCCCAAGGCGCGCGTACCGGAGCGGTTCCGCTTCGGCAGCCACCGCCGCATTCCCGCCTGGGTCTGCCTGGCCGACGAAGGCTGGACCATCGTCGATCGCGCCCAACTCGAACGCCATCCGCCCAACCCCGGCGCGCACGGTTTCGATCCGGCGCTGGAGTCGATGGCCGCCGTGTTCATCGCGCGCGGGCCGGACTTCCGCAGCGGTTTCGTCACCGAAACCTTCGACAACGTCGACGTGTATCCCCTGCTGGCGCGCCTGCTGCGGATCGCGCCCGAGCCCAACGACGGCGACCCGTCGACCACCCTGCCGATGATGCGCGAAGGCCGCGACTTCACCCCGAACCGGCGGTAGCGAACGGCCGCAGCGCGCGGATCAGGTCAGCGCCTGGTCCCGCAGCGCGCGGATCCGGTCGCGCACGCGCGCGGCCTCCTCGAATTCGAGGTCGCGGGCGTGCTGGTACATCTGCTGCTCCAGGCGGCGGATCTCGGCCGCCGCCTGTTCGGGCGTCAGGGCGCGGTACTCGCCGCGCGTTTCCGCCGCGCGCCGCGCGCCGCCCTTGCCGCGACCGGACGCGCGCCCGGCGTCCATGCCCTCGCGCGCGTCTTCGAGAATGTCGGCCACCGGCTTCTCGATGCTGCGCGGCACGATGCCGCGGGCGGCGTTGTATTCGACCTGGCGGGCGCGGCGGCGGTCGGTTTCGTCGATCGCGGCCCGCATCGAACGGGTGACGGTGTCGGCGTAGAGGATGGCCTTGCCGCGCAGGTTGCGAGCGGCGCGACCGATGGTCTGGATCAGCGAGCCTTCCGAGCGCAGGAAGCCCTCCTTGTCGGCATCGAGGATGGCGACCAGCGAGACTTCCGGCATGTCCAGGCCCTCGCGCAGCAGGTTGATGCCGACCAGCACGTCGAACACGCCCAGGCGCAGGTCGCGCAGGATCTCCACGCGCTCCACCGTGTCGATGTCCGAGTGCAGGTAGCGCACCTTGATGCCATGCTCGCCGAGGTATTCGGTGAGGTTCTCGGCCATGCGCTTGGTGAGCGTGGTGACCAGCACGCGGTCGCCCATCGCCACGCGCGCGCGCGCCTCGCTCATCAGGTCGTCCACCTGGGTCGCGACCGGGCGGATCTCGATTTCCGGATCGACCAGACCGGTGGGGCGCACCACCAGCTCGACGATGCTGCTCTCGGTCTTGGCCAGTTCGTAGCGCCCCGGGGTGGCCGAAACGAAGATGGTGCGCGGCGCGCGCGCCTCCCATTCCTCGAAGCGCAGCGGCCGGTTGTCCAGCGCCGACGGCAGGCGGAAGCCGAACTCGACCAGGTTCTCCTTGCGCGAGCGGTCGCCCTTGTACATCGCGCCCAACTGCGGAACCGTGACGTGCGATTCGTCGATCACCAGCAGGGCGTCGGCGGGCAGGTAGTCGAACAGGGTCGGCGGCGGCTCGCCCGGCTGCTTGCCGGTGAAGTGGCGGCTGTAGTTCTCGATGCCCGAGCAGTAGCCCACCTCGGCCATCATTTCCAGGTCGAAGGTGGTGCGCTGCTGCAGGCGCTGGGCCTCGACCAGCTTGTTCTGCGCATAGAGCTGTTCCAGCCGCACCGCCAGTTCGGCCTTGATCGTATCCAGCGCCGCCAGCACGCGGGCGCGGGTGGTGGCGTAATGGGTCTTGGGATAGATCGTGTAACGCGGCACCTTGCGCAGGGTTTCCCCGGTGAGCGGATCGAACAGCGCCATGTTCTCGATCTCGCCGTCGAACACCTCGATGCGCAGCGCCTCGACCTCGTTTTCGGCCGGGAACACGTCCACGTTCTCGCCGCGCACGCGGAAGGTGCCGCGGTGCAATTCGAACTCGTTGCGGGTGTACTGCAGCTCGGTCAGATGGCGGATCAGGGCGCGGGTGTCGAGCTTTTCGCCGCGCTGCATGATCAGGCGCAGCGAGAGGTAGTCCTCCGGGTCGCCCAGGCCGTAGATCGCCGACACCGTGCCCACGATCAGCGCGTCGCGCCGCGACAGCAGCGCCTTGGTGGCCGACAGCCGCATCTGCTCGATGTGCTCGTTGATCGAGCTGTCCTTCTCGATGTAGGTATCGCTCGCCGCGATGTAGGCCTCGGGCTGGTAGTAGTCGTAGTAGCTGACGAAGTACTCGACCGCGTTGTTCGGAAAAAACCGCCGGAACTCGCCGTAGAGCTGCGCCGCGAGGGTCTTGTTGGGCGCCAGCACCAGGGTCGGGCGCTGGATCCGCTGCACGACGTTGGCGATGGTGAACGTCTTGCCCGAGCCGGTCACCCCCAGAACGGTCTGGTGCGCCAGCCCGGCCTCGAAGCCTTCCACCAGCTTCTCCACCGCCTGCGGCTGATCGCCGGCGGGGTCGAAGGGGGAGACCAGCTCGAAGCGCTCGGAATCGTGTGCGGTCATCGCGCCAGTATAGAAGCGCGGCGGCGACAGGTTGGCCCGCGGGGAGTCGCTATGCGCGAAACTGCTCGCCGGCACCACGCTGTCGACACAGGCAGCCTGCGCCGCCGCACCGCACAGCATCAGATCGCGGCGATCCTGAAGGAAGCCGATGCCGGAACGGCGGCGGCCACGGTGCACGCACGGCCGCCTTATCGCTTCAGTTGGTTTCGAATCCGTTGCGGAATATCGCCGAGTTGTCGACCACTACGGTGCCGGCGAGCAGCACCGGGCGTGGCAGGTGCTTCGGTTCGCTGGCGCTGAAGTTGAACTCCATCGTGGCCTGGCGGACCAGCAGGCCGGTTCCCGCCGTGGGTCGGAACTGCACGTCCACGCTGCATTGCTGACCCGGTGGCAGCGTAAGGCCGTTGCAGCCGTCGTGCATCAGCCGGAAGGAGCTGGCGTGGGTGCCAAAGAACCGCGCTGCCTGCATCGTCACGGGAACTGTGCCGGTGCTATGGGCGGTGAAGCGCATGGGAGGTGAATGCCCACCCCAACTCACCACGCCGAACCAGGCATTGGGCGGGTCCACGGTCAGGCGTCCATGCGGCGCATCACTGACACCGGAACAGAACAGCAAGGCCTGGCTCTCCCAAGGCTCGCCGAAAGCGTCGGTCCAGGCAATCCGCAGGGATGCCTGGTAGTCCCGTAGCGCCACACTCGGTGTGCATCGCACGTCCAGCGTACAGGTTGCACCGGGGGCCAGCGCCATGCCGGTGCATGTGTTGTCCGTGATCGAATACACGGCATGGCCACCGATCACGTTGCCAACAGCGATCATGTCGTTCTGCCGGTTGGTGAAGGTGAAACGTTCTGCCAGCGATGTGGCCGTGGGGGCGAGATCGCCGAAATCATGTTCAGCCGGCACGATCGCCGGTGGTTTTCCGGGCGCGGACTGCACCACTTGCACTACCAGCAGCGAGACGCAGTCGTTGTAATAGATGTCCCGCCCATAGAGGTAGTAGCGCCCCGGCTTCTGCAGTGTGGGCGTGATGTCGAGGTGGCGCACATCCCACAGGCCGGCACCGCTTCCGGGCCGGGGAAAGGTCATGCGCGGTACGCTCAGGCCGCCCCACAGCGGAAGTCCGTCGGTATGCGGGTCGCGGAAAACGATCTCGCTGGATTCGTTGGGCAGCAGGCCGGGGAATACCCTCACCCGGTAGGTCCCGTCCGGCAGGGCGGACTGGCCATCGGCGGCATGCACTACCAGTTCCGCCTGCCCACCGGTGTAATCCAGCCACAATCGGGCGTTCCAGTTTTCTTCGCCTGCCGGCACGCAGTTGCTGTCCATCGCCTCGTAATGCGTCACCCGGAGATCATTGAACTCATTGCCATCGTCGTGGAACACGATCAGCGAAGCGCCGCTGGCGCTGTGTCCGGCACCGTCGGCCAATCCGCTGATGCTGTAACTGCCGGAGCCGTGGACCAATGCGGTGACATCGGCACGATAGAGCGAGGCGCTGAACTGGTCCGGGGTGGCGGCGCCGCCCCAATTGTTGTTGTAGCCCTTGCCCGCCACGCGGGTGCCGGTGATGGGGTGTCCGTCGAACACGATATCGGCTTCGTCATAGTCGGCATTGCCGCCGCTGTATCCATTGCCAGGGTCCTGGATGTCGATGCCATGCCAATACAGCAGCGCCAGTGTGATCCCGCCCGCGACGCCTTCCAGTTCGAGCATTCCCTCGCCACCGCCAAGATTGGCCGGCGCGCCGATACTGCCGACGCCGGCATAGGCCAGGTCGGTGCGCTCCAGGAGCACATAGGGCGAGCCCAGTGGCAGCTCCCCAGCGCGTGCGGGCAGGGCAGACATCAGCAGCGCGGCGGTCAGAGCGACCAGACAGTGCATTCTCATGGCGGGTTTCCGTGGCGGCCTGTCTGACACAACGGCAATTGTTGGCAGCAGGGGCCACGCTGGTGCATCCGCAGGTCTGGCTGCCCTCCCCGATGTTGCAGTGCGCCGGCAATCCCGGCGGCGGGGCACGAAGGTCAGGCCGTCATGCATGCGTGCACACCCCGGAGGTGCCAGTGGACTGCTTCAGCCGTGAGCCTTGCAGCTGAGACTCGGAGAAGTCGGAATCGGTTGAGGCCCACGGACAGCGGAAGTCCCGAAGCAGACCATGCGGCGAATAGATGCCATATTCGACGCGAAATATGCGGCGATTGGCTTGCGTCTGTGACAAACCCAGGCACAATGACCGCATGAAACACGGTGATTACACCTATATCTGGCAGGCTGGTGACTGGCCGAACTGGCGCTTTGATCTGGCGGCGCTGTCCGGGCAGATGGTGGCGGTGAGTCGTGCCCAGGGCTTGTTGCTGGGGAGGCTGGTCGATGTGGGGCTTGCCTTGCGCGATCAGGCGAGTCTGGCTGCGCTCACCGACGATGTGATCAAAACCAGCGAGATCGAAGGCGAACGGCTGGACGTCGAGTCGGTACGTTCGAGCATCGCGCGGCGGCTGGGCGTGGACGCTGGTGCGCTGGCTCCGGTGGATCGCCACGTCGAAGGGGTGGTCGAGATGGTGCTGGATGCCACCGCCAACTGTCATGCGCCGGTATCGCGGGAACGATTGTCCAATTGGCATGCCGCACTGTTTCCCACCGGCTACTCCGGGCTTTCACGCATCGCGGTTGGCGCGTGGCGCGATGATGCGAACGGCCCGATGCAGGTGGTGTCCGGCCCCATCGGCCGCCAGCGGATACGTTTCGAGGCACCGCCTGCCGAGCGACTGGAGGTGGAAACCCGTCGATTTCTTGACTGGCTCAACGGGTCATCCGGCGAGCCGCCGCTGATCAAGGCGGGGCTTGGGCATCTTTGGTTCGTCACGCTCCATCCGTTCGACGATGGCAACGGCCGCATCGCGCGAGCCATCGGCGATCTGCTGCTGGCACGCGCCGATGGCAGCTCGCAGCGTTTCTACAGCCTCTCGGCCCAGATCCAACGCGAGCGCACGGCGTACTACGACATTCTCGAGCAAACCCAGAAGCGCACGATGGATGTCACGCCATGGCTGGCGTGGTTCCTCGATGTGCTCCATCGCGCGGTGGATCAGGCGCACCATTCGCTGGATGTGGTTCTGGGCAAGACCCGCTTCTGGCGGCAGTGGGCCGGCACGCCCCTGAACGCACGGCAGGCGAAAGTGCTCAACCGGCTGCTCGATGGCTTCGACAGCAAGCTCACCAGCAGTAAATGGGCCTCGGTCGCCCGATGTTCGCCCGATGCGGCGCTGCGCGATATCAATGATCTGATGGCTCGTGGGCTGCTGCGCAAATCAGACGCCGGCGGACGCAGCACAAGCTATGTGCTGAACGTGCCCGAGGAGTAAGCGGCTCGATCACGCCTCGGCGTAGCGCACCGCCTGGCCGATCCAGCGTTCGATCAGGCGGTCGGCGACGTGCGGGGCGCGCGCGAGGAGTGCGTCGGCGGCGTGCTGCACCTGCGGCAGCAGGGCGGCGTCGCGCATCGGGTCGGCGATGCGGAAGCCGGCGAGGCCGGTCTGACGGGTGCCGAGCAGTTCCCCGGGGCCGCGCAGCTCCAGGTCTTTCTCCGCGATGCGGAATCCGTCGCTGGTCTCGCGCATCACCGCCAGGCGCTCGCGCGCGGCCTGCGAGAGCGGCGAGCGGTACATCAGTACGCAGGTCGACGCCTGCGCGCCGCGCCCGACGCGGCCGCGCAGCTGGTGCAGCTGGGCCAGCCCCAGGCGCTCGGCGTTTTCGACCAGCATCAGGCTGGCGTTGGGTACGTCCACGCCCACCTCGATCACCGTGGTGGCGACGAGCAGCTGGATGTCGCCGGCCTTGAACGCGGCCATCGCGGCCTGCTTTTCCGCCGGCTTCATGCGCCCGTGCACGAGGCCTACGCGCACGCCGGGGAGCTGTTCGGTCAGGAGTTCATGCGCAGTCTGGGCGGCCTGTGCCTCGATCTTCACCGCGCCCGGCGCGCTGGGTTCCTCGCTTTCCTCGATCAGGGTGCAGACCCAGTAGGCCTGGCGTCCCTGCGACAGGGCGGCGCGGATGCGCTCGATCAGCTCATCGCGCCGCAGCGCGTCGATCGCCACGGTCTGCACCGGGGTGCGGCCGGGCGGCAGCTCGTCGATCACCGAGACGTCGAGATCGGCATAGGCGGTCATGGCCAGGGTGCGCGGAATCGGCGTGGCGGTCATCACCAGCTGATGCGGCACCTGCCGCCCGTCGGCGCCCTTGTCGCGCAACACCAGGCGCTGGTGCACGCCAAAGCGGTGCTGTTCGTCCACGATGACCAGTGCCAGCCGCGCGAAGGCCACCGGCTCCTGCAGCAGCGCGTGGGTGCCGATCACCAGCGGCGCGCCGGCGGCAATGCGCGCCAGCGCGGCGGCACGCGCCTTGCCCTTGACCTTGCCCGACAGCCACACCGCCTCGATGCCCAAGGGCTCGAACCACGCGGCGAAGGCCTGCGCGTGCTGCTCGGCCAAAAGCTCGGTGGGCGCCATCAACGCGACCTGTGCGCCGGATTCGATGGCCGCCAGCGCGGCAAACGCGGCGACGATGGTCTTGCCCGAGCCGACGTCGCCCTGCACCAGCCGCAGCATGGGTTCGCTGCGCGACAGGTCCTCTGCGATCTCGTGCAGCACGCGGCGCTGCGCCGCGGTGAGCCGGAACGGCAGCGCGGCCGCGAGCCGGCGCGCCAGCGCGCCGCGCGCCTCCAGCGCCAGCGCGCCCTGGCGCTTCATCGAAAGGCGCTGGCGACGCAGGCTGAGCTGGTGCGCGAGCAGCTCCTCCAGGGCCAGACGCTGCTGGGCGGGATGCCGGAACTGGGCCAGCTCGGCCAGGTCCACGCCCGGCGGCGGACGGTGCAGGAAGCGCACCGCGTCGCGCCAGCGCGGCAGCGTGAGGTCGCCGAAAGCCGAGGCCGGAAGCAGCTCCAGCGCATCGCTTTCGGGAAGCTGGTCCAGCGCCGCCGACACCAGGCGCGCGAGCTGCACCGGGCCTACGCCCTCGATCGCCGGATACACCGGGTCGAGCCGGTCGCCCAGCGCCAGCTCGACGTCGTCGGCCAGCACGCGATATCCGGGGTGCACCATCTCCACGCCGAAATGGCCGCCGCGCGCCTCGCCGTGGCACAGGATGCGGGTGCCCACCGACAGCGCCCGCAGCTGCGCCGCGTGGAAGTGGAAGAAGCGCAGGACCAGGCTGGCGCCCGACTCGTCGCCCACCGCCACGCGCAGCATCGGGCGGCCGCGGAAACTGCGCTCGACCGCCTCGATCCGCCCCAGCACCTGCGCCGACTCGCCGTGGCGCAGGGCGCGGATCGGCGTCAGGCGGGTGCGGTCCTCGTAGCGCAGCGGCAGGTGCAGCCACAGATCCTGAAGCGTGGCGATGCCGCGCGCGGCGAGCCGGGCGGTCAGCGCCGGCCCGGCACCCTTGAGCCCGGTGACCGGCCTGCGCGCGGGGTCGGCACCCGCGCTGCTCGCATCCGGTTGCATGGGGTCGCTGGGCTCAGTCGAGCACCATCACCAGGTCGATCTCCACCTGCGCGTTCTTGGGCAGGGCCGAGACCTGGATGGTGGAGCGCGCCGGATACGGCTCGGAGAAGTAGTCCTTCATCACCGCGTTGACCTTGGCGAAATGTGCCAGGTCGATCATGTAGATGCCCACACGCACCACCTTGGCGAAGCTGCCGCCGGCGGCCTCGCATACCGCCGCGAGGTTCTTGAAGACCTGGCGCGCCTGCGCCTCGATGTCGCCCTCGACCAGCTCCATGGTGGCCGGATCGAGCGGCGTCTGGCCGGAAAGGTAGACGGTCTTGTCCACCCGGACCGCCTGCGAATAGGGGCCGATGGCGGCCGGTGCGGCGTCGGTGTGGATGATCTGTCGGGACATGGCGTGGCCTCGGAGGGAAAAAGGAACGCCAAGTTTAGCCGCGCGCGGGGCGACGCGGCGGCGCGGCGGGATCGGTCAGCGCCGCTGCACGCCGATCACCACCGGCAGGCGGCGCACCTTGCGGATCACGTCGGCCAGGTGCTTGCGGTTGCGCACGTTCATCGTGAACACGATCACGGCCGCCTGCTGGTCGCGGTCCTGGTATTCGACGTTCTCGATGTTGGCCTCGGTCTCGCCGATGGCGTTGGCGACGCGCGCCAGCACGCCCGGCTTGTTCTCCACTTCCACCCGGATCGCGGAGCGGAAGTCGCCGCTGACCTCGCGCCCCCAGCCGATCGGCACCCAGCGCTCGGGCGTCTTGCGCAGCTCCGGCACGTTGCGGCAGTCGGCGCGGTGCACGACGATGCCCTTGCCGGTGGAGAGGTAGCCCATGATGTCGTCGCCGGGCACCGGCAGGCAGCAGTCGGGAAACGTCAGCACGCCGCGCTCGGCGCCGGTGATGAGGATCTTCTCCGCGCTGGGCGCGTGCGGGACGTGGCTCTGGCCGTCCACGCTGCGGGTGAGCACCTGCGCCACCTGCGCCGCCATGCGATTGCCCAGCGCGATCTCCGAAAGCAGCTCCTCCAGCCGGCGCAGGCGCGAATCGGCCAGGTACTGGTCGAGCACCTTGGGCGGGATGCGGTCGAGCGAGCTGTCGACCGCCTCCAGCGCGCGATCCAGCATGCGGTGGCCAAGTTCCACCGCGTCCTCGTGCTGCAGGCGCTTGAGGAAGTGGCGGATCGAGGTGCGCGCGCGACTGGAAACCACCCAGTCCAGCCAGCTCGTGTTGGGCGTGGCCGAGGGCGCGGTGATGATTTCCACGGTCTGGCCGCTGGCCAGGCGCGCGCGCAACGGCGCCAGCTTCTTGTCCACCCGCGCGGCGACCGCGTGGTCGCCCACGTCGGTATGCACCGCATAGGCGTAGTCGAGCGCGGTGGCGTTGCGCGGCAGCGAGAGGATGTCGCCCTTGGGCGAGAAGAGGTAAACCTCGTCGGGAAAGAGATCCACCTTGACGTTGTCGAGGAACTCGATCGAGGAGCCGGCGGCCTTCTGGTTCTCCAGCAGGCCCGACAGCCACGCCTGGGCGCGGCTCTGCGCGCTGGACTGGCTGCCGTTGGGCGACTTGTAGAGCCAGTGCGCCGCGATCCCGCGCTCGGCCACCTGGTCCATGTCCTCGGTGCGGATCTGCACTTCCACCGGCGAGCCGAAGGGGCTGAACAGCAGGGTGTGCAGCGACTGGTAGCCGTTGGCCTTGGGAATCGCGATGAAATCGCGGAAGCGCTGCTCTACCGGCTTGTAGAGGCTGTGCACGGCACCCAGCGCCATGTAGCACTCCATCACCCGCCCGACCACCACGCGGAACCCGAACACGTCCATCACCTGGTCGAAGCTCTTCTGCTCCAGCTTCATCTTGCGGTAGATGCTGTAGGCCGATTTCACCCGCCAGACGATGCGGTGCGGGATGCCTTCCTGAGTCAGGCGCTGGTCGAGTGCCGCCTCGATCCGGTCCATGGCCTCGCGCCGCGACACCGGCAGGGTGCGGATGCGGCGGGTGATGACGTCGTGCCGGCGCGGGTAGAGGCCGCGGAAGCCGAGTTCCTGCAGTTCGCCCTTGATCCGGTTCATGCCCAGGCGCTGGGCGATGGGCGCATAGATGTCGAGCGTCTCGCGCGCGATGCGGCGACGCGCATCCGGGCTCATCGAGTCGATCGTGCGCATGTTGTGCAGCCGATCGGCCAGCTTGATCAGGATGACGCGCAGGTCGCGCGCCATGGCCAGCAGCATCTTGCGGAAGCTCTCGGCGGCGGCCTCCTGGCGGTCGCGGAAGCTCAGCTTGTCGAGCTTGGTGACGCCATCGACCAGTTCGGCCACCGTCTCGCCGAACTCGGCGGCAATGCGCTCGCGTTCGATCGGCGTGTCTTCCAGCACATCGTGCAGGATCGCCGCGCACAGGGTTTCGACGTCCATGCCCAGGTCGGCCAGCACCGTGGCCACGGCGACCGGATGGGTGATGTAGGCCTCGCCGCTCTTGCGGGTCTGCCCATCGTGCGCGATCGCGCCGAGGCGATAGGCCTGCCGGATCAGTCCGAGCTGTTCGGCCGGCAGGTAGGTCGCTGCGCGCCGGACGAGCTCGTCGACCTGCTCCGGACACGGATCCGGGGCACGTTGGTTCGCAGTTGCAGCGGGCGCAGCGGCAGCGGGAGAGGAATCATGCATGCCGCCAGACTACGCAGCATCGCCGTTCAGGGCAATGACGGCGGCCCTGGCCGCGGCTTCACGCCGGATGGCGCGTCGGCACGCGCACCGACGGCACGAACGATCAGAGGTCGTCGCCGCCCTTGGACAGGTCGTCATCCACTTCGGCGGCCGCCCATTCCAGCGCCTCGCGCTCGCGGCGCTCGCGCTCGACGCGATCCACTTCGGCGATGGTGGCGTCGTCGATGCTGCGCGAGGCGATTTCACGCAGCGCCAGCACGGTGGGCTTGTCGTCATCCTCGTCGCCTTCCAGCGTGCTGGGCGCACCCTTGGCGAGCTGGCGCGCGCGGCGCGAGGCCATGATGACCAGTTCGAAACGGTTGTCGACCACTTCGAGGCAATCTTCTACGGTGACACGAGCCATGGGGGCTTCCTCGGCCAAAGCCGGAATGACAAACGAACCCGGTATCTTAGGTCAGATGCAAAGCCGGAGGCAAATCAGGCCGTGCCGATCAAGCCAGGCCGAGGCCGCGCTCAGGCCAGCAGCGCCTCCAGCAGCCCCGGATGGTGGGCGAGCTGGGCGGCGGTGCGCAGGCGCTGGGCGCGGATGATCGACAGGAGATCCTCGGTGGCCTGGCCGAAATCGCGGTTCACCACCAGATAGTCGAACTCCGGCGCATGCTCCATCTCGCCGCGCGATCCCGCAAGCCGGCGCAGGATGGTTTCCTCGGAGTCCTGCCCGCGCGTGCGCAGGCGCCGCTCCAGCTCCTCGCGCGAGGGCGGCAGGATGAAGATCGTCACGCAGTCGGGCACCTTCTGGCGCACCTGGCGCGCGCCCTGCCAGTCGATCTCCAGCAGCACGTCGCGCCCGGCCGTCAGGTGCGGTTCGACCGACTGGCGCGCGGTGCCCTTGTAGTCGCCGTGCACGATGGCGTACTCGAAGAAGTCGCCGGCCTCGATCATGCGGCGGAACTCGTCGGCGCTGACGAAGTTGTAGTGCTGCGCGTGCCGCTCGCTCGGGCGCGGGCCGCGCGAGGTGAAGGAGATCGAGAGGGAAATCTCCGGCTCGCGCGCCAGCACGGCATTGACCAGCGAGGATTTCCCCGCCCCCGAAGGGGCCGCGATGACGAAGAGGGAGCCGCGGCGCACGCTCATGCGCCAGGCCACTTGCGGGGATGAAACAGGGTCGTCACGCGCAGACTCCGGGCCGGTTCGCCGGCGCGAATCGCCGCGAGGGGGCGAAATGGTACTACGCAGGACTCCGGTGCGGCGCGTCAGAAGACGAAAGTCACCCGTACCACGTGCAGTTCCCCGTTCGCGACCCTGACCCGGCAGTCGAGCGTCTGGGTGTATTGCGTCTGCAGCCCGGTGTCGAGCGTCACCGGTGCCTGCAGCCTGAGCACGTCTTCGCCCTCGTTCACCATGCTCTGCTCCAGGGCCTTGAGGTCGACCGAAAGCATCTTGCCTTCGGCACGTTCCTTGGCGGCCTCTTCGCAGGCCAGCGCCGCGCGCGACGCCGGCGAGCCGCTGCAGCCGGCGAGCACTGATGCCATGGCCAGTCCCGTGATGAAGCGCGCCGCATGCCCTGTCATGCCGTCCTCCCCGGCTTCGATCACCGCCCACCTGGGCGACGCGGAAGCCATTTAGAGAAATTCGGATCAAAAATAGCGCAATTGCTCGGTTTTTCCATGCCTCAGGTCAAGTTTTGCAGCAGTTCACAATTCTGCAAGGCCGGCCCTGCCCGCTGCCGCCCCCGTTGCGCGGTGCCTTTCCGACCCGAAGGCCGTGCGGCGGAAGGCCGTGGCACCGCCGCCGGCCCGGCACGCGCTCAGTAGCGCGGCACCGACGGATCGATGCGCTGCGACCAGGCGTCGATGCCGCCCTCGATGTTCCAGACGTCGCTGAAACCCAGCGCGCGAAAGTGCTCGGCGGCCTGCAGGCTGGAGCTGCCGTGATGGCAGAGGAAGGCGATCGACGTGGCCTTGTCCATGGCCTCCAGATGCCCGCGCGAGGCCTCGTCCATCACGGTGTGTGCGCCGGAAAACGGCGCGATCTTGCGCGCCGCCAGCGGCCGCACGTCGATGACCGTCATGCTGCCGGCCGCCAGCCGATCGCGCAGCGCCTCGACCGAAATCGACTTCACCGGTGCCGGCGCATTGGGATTGCGGATGGTCAGGCCCGCACCGCGCACGTCCTCGACCCAGTCGATCTCCAGGCCGCGCGCGCGCTGCGCGCTGGCGAGGTCGAAATGCACCGCGATGCCTTCGGATTCGGACACCACGTCGCCCGGCGCGGCCGGAGCGAGCTGGAACTGCGCCTCGAAGCGCGGCCCGATCGACAGGTGCAGCGCGAGGCCGTCGGCATCGGTCATGGCGCTGCGGATCGCCTCCGCGGCAGCCGGGGTGATGCGGATCTGCGGCGGGGTGCGATCCGGCGCGGCGACGCCCAGCAGCGGAAACAGCTCGCCCGAGTCCATCAGGCCGGTGATGATGTCGCTGCCGCCGACCAGTTCGCCGCGCACATAGAGCTGCGGGATGGTCGGCCAGTTGCCGAATGCCTTGATGCCTTCGCGGATTTCCGCATCGGCCAGTACGTTGACGCTGGCGTACTCCACGCCGAGGCTGTCGAGGATGCCGGACGCCTTGGCGGAAAACCCGCACTGCGGCGCGCCCTGCACGCCCTTCATGAAGAGCACGACGGGATTTTGCGCCAGCAGCGCTTCGATGCGCCCGCGCACGGTGGGATCGAGGGACATGGGGTGTTTCCTTGCGTCAAAGATGGGGGTGCCAAAGCGCGCGGATTCTACGCCGCGCTGCAACAACGCGGCATGAGTCGCGGATCAGGCGGACAAAGCCGCGTCCAGATCGCGCCGCAGATCCTCCAGATCCTCCACGCCCACCGACAGGCGGACGAGGTTGTCGGTGATGCCCAGCGCGGCGCGGGTTTCCGCCGGAATCGAGGCGTGCGTCATGATCGCCGGATGGTTGACCAGGCTTTCGACGCCGCCCAGCGACTCGGCGAGGGCGAACAGTTCGGTGCGCTCCATCATCCGGCGGGCGGCCGCGAGCCCGCCCTTCACGAAGATCGTGATCATGCCGCCGAAGCCGTGCATCTGGCGCGCCGCCAGCGCGTGCTGCGGATGCGAGGCCAGCCCGGGATGCAGCACCCGCTCCACCGCCGGGTGGCTTTCCAGCCACTGCGCCAGCGCCAGCGCGTTGTCGCAGTGCGCGCGCATGCGCAGGTGCAGGGTCTTGAGGCCGCGCAGCGCCAGGAAGCTGTCGAACGGCCCCTGGATGCCGCCCACGGCGTTCTGCAAAAAGCCGATGCGCTCGGCCAGCTCGGCGTCATCGCCCACCACGGCCACGCCGCCGACGATGTCCGAATGCCCGTTGAGATACTTGGTGGCCGAATGCACCACCGCGTGCGCGCCAAGCTCCAGCGGACGCTGCAGCATGGGCGAGGCGAAGGTGTTGTCGACCACCAGCCAGATGCCGCGCGCGCGCGTGAACTGCGCCAGCCGCTCCAGGTCCACGATCTTGAGCAGGGGATTGGTGGGCGTCTCGCACCAGATCATGCGCGTTTCCGGCCGCACCGCCGCCTCCAGCGCGGCCATGTCGCCCAGGTCCACGAACGAGAACGACAGTCCGGCCGAGCGCCGCCGCACCCGCTCCATGATCCGGTAGGTGCCGCCGTACACGTCGTCCATGCAGATGACGTGGCTGCCCGAATCCAGCGTCTCCAGCACCGTGCCGGTCGCCGCCAGCCCGGAGGCGAAGGCGTATCCATGCGCGCCCGATTCGAGCGCGGCGACGCAGCGTTCGTAGGCGAAGCGGGTGGGGTTGTGGCTGCGCGAGTACTCGAAGCCCTGGTGTACGCCCGGGCTCTTCTGCACGTAGGTGGAGGTGGCATAGATCGGTGTCATCACGGCACCGGTGGAGGGATCAGGGGACTGGCCGGCGTGGATGGCGCGGGTGCCGAAGCCGAAAGTGCGGTTGGATGTCATGGGACGAAGGCCGGAAGCGGATCAGCTGCGGATCATAGCCGGCCCGCGCCCGAGGATTCCCGGCCGCCGGCGGCTCGCCCTATTGCCTGCCGCGAAAATGCAGCCAGGAAACCAGGGCCACCAGCAGCGGCGGCAGGCCGTAGGCCAGACGCAGGTCGAGGTGGTAGACCTGCGCGAGGTTCACCGACAGCGTCTGGGCGGTGAACATGCCCACGCCCAGCACGATGCCGACGAACAGCCGCTTGCCGAATCCGCCCGAGCGCAGCGTCCCGAACGCGAACGGCAGGGCGGCAAGGCACAGCACGAGCGTCGAAAAGGGATAGAAGATCCGCGCCCAGTAGGCGGATTCGAACTCGCCCATGTCCAGCTCGTTGCGGACCAGGTACTCCAGGCTGTTGCGCAGTTCGGTCATGCGCAGGTAGCGGGGCCGGGTCACGCCCAGCTGCAGCACGTCGGGGTTGAGCCGCGATGCCCAGCGTTCCTCCGGTACCTGTTCGCTCACCACCTCGCGCAGGCCGAAGCGCGAGCGATGCACGTCGCGCAGCTCCCATACGCCGCTGTGGTGCAGCGCCTTCTGCACCACGGCGATCGAGGCGAGCCGCCCGTCCTGGTCGAATTCGTAGAGCGTCACGTCCGACAGCTCGATGGTGGAGTCTGCCCCGCGGCCAACCACGTTGCCCTGCTTCGCGTTGAGGAACGTGTCGCCTTCGCGCGCCCACAGGCCCGAACCGCGCAGGCTCTTGATATCCGAACTCTTGGCTTCCATCGCCCGGGTCTGGGCCTGTTCCTCACCGGCCGGACCAATGGTCTCGGCCACGATCACCATGGCCAGGGTCAGCAGGGCGATGACGGCCACCGCCGCCACGCAGATCCGCGCCCGCGACAGCCCGATCGCACGCAGCGCGGTCAGCTCCGAACTGGCCGCCAGCGCGCCCAGGCCCAGAAGCGCACCGATCACGGCGGCCGTGGGGAAAAGCGTGTACGCGCGCCGCGGCAGGGTATAGACGGTATAGATCAGGACTTCGCTGAAACCGTAGCTGCCCTGCCCGATGTTGGCCAACTGGCCCACCAGCGCGGTGATCGCATCGAAACCCACCAGCACGAACCATGCGGCCGACAGCGCCGCCGCCACGCGCAGGGCGATCATGCGATCGGCCAGTCCGAACCGCCAGCGCATCAGCTCGCCCCTCCGGGCCGCGCCAGGTGCTCGTCGCGCCAGAGCAGGTACAGCGCGATGCCTGCCGCCGGCAGATGCACCCACCACAGCCCCGCCCACACCGGCACGGTGCCGGAAGCTATGAACGCACGTCCCAGCCCCAGCATGTTCAGATAGACGACATAGCCCAGCAGCGCCACCAGCACGCGCCCGTAGCGCGCGCTGCGCGGTGGCGAGTGCGCCAGCGGCAGCGCCAGCAGCGCAAGGATCAGGGTCGCCAGCGGCGTGGCCAGTCGCCAGTGCAATTCGGCGCGCTCCTCCGGCGCATCGATCCGCACCAGTTCGGGCGTGGTCATGCGTTGTTCGGCGCGACCGACATTGCCCGGCTCGGCATCCGGCACGCGGATGTCATTGCCGGCAAAGCGCATCATGCGGAAGGCGTCACTGCCCAGTTCACCCTCCACGCGGAAGCCATCGACCAGCCGCAGGTAGCGTTCCTCGCCCTGGCTTTCCTGGAACAGCTCACCGGCCTGTGCGGTCACCACGTCGATGCGCCCGTCGCGCTCGTTGTGCACGAACAGGTTGCGGAAGCGACGGCCGTCGTCATCCATCTGGCTGAGGTAGACCACGCCGTTGCGCCCGGGTATCTCGACAAAGCGTCCGGGCTCGAGCCCGGCCACCAGCAGCGACTTGTTGGCCGCCTCGATCATCGCCTGCGAGGTGCGCAGCGCCGCCGGAGAAAGCCACAGCGAGGTCACCCCGACGACTGCAGCCACCGGCACCGTCAACCACACCAGCGGCCGCGCCAGTCGCCGGATGCCCAGCCCCGCCGCCGCCAGCACCGCCATCTCGCTGTCGCGATACAGGCGCCCATAAGCCAGCAGCACCGCCAGAAACAGCGCCAGCGGCAGCAACAGCGGCAGGAAGTCCAGCGCGCGCAGTCCGAGCTGGGAGATGAGCAGGCCCGGCGGCAGCCTGCCGCGCGCAATCTTGCCCAGAAGGTCGGCGACCAGTCCGCCCATGCTCACCAGCACCAGCACCAGCAGGCTCGCGCCGAACGTCGCCAGGAGCTGGCCAAGCACGTAGCGATCGATGATCGGCCAGCGCGGCCGGCTCACGCGCCCGGCTCCGACGCACGAACGCCTGCCGCGCTGTTCGGCATGCTGGCGGGGTGGCTGGTGGGGTCGGGATGGGTATGCACTAGAATGCTTCGTGGTCGCGGTTGCGCCGCGACATGGTACCGGCGCCGGCAGCGTGTCGAAGTATCGCCCGTCTCCCCACAGCAGGAAAACCATGAGCCTGAACACGAGTGTGCTGCGCACCGATCCCGCGCAAATCGATACCGACGCCGTCATTGCCGCCGTTTTCGAAGACCGGGGACTTTCCCCCGCCGCCCACCAGCTCGACCAGGCCTGCGGCGGCCGCATCGCCGCCCTGCTCAAGAGTGGCGACGTTTCGGGCAAGGCGGGGCGCTGCGCGCTGCTGCTCGCGCTCGACGGCATCCGCGCCACGCGCGTGCTGCTGGTCGGCGTGGGCGAAGCGGCCAAGCTCGACGCCGGTCGCTATCTCACCGCCTGCACCGACGCCATCCGCACCCTGCGCGGCGGCCCGGCCGCGCGCGTCCACAGCACCCTGCCCGAGCTCGACGTGGCCGGCCGCGACGCCGCCTGGAAGATTCGCCAGGCCGCACTGGCCGCCTTCCACGTCAGCTACACCTATTCCGCCACCCGCAAGTCCGCCAAGGCCACGCCGCTCGCCGCACTCAGCCTTTCGGGCGATGCCGATTTCGCCGACGAGCTGCGCATCGCCCAGGGCATCGCCGATGGCGTCACCCTGGCGCGCGAGCTGGGCAACCTGCCGCCCAACATCTGCACCCCGGTCTATCTCGCCGAGCAGGCCGCCAAGATCGCCGAGGTGAGCGAAAAGGTGTCGCTCGAGGTTCTGGATACCGAACAGATGAAGGCGCTGGGCATGGGCGCGCTGCTGGGCGTGGCGCAGGGCAGCGCCAACCCGCCGCGCCTCATCGTGCTGCGCTACCGCGGCGCGCCGGAGAGTGAAAAACCGCACGTGCTGGTCGGCAAAGGCATCACCTTCGACACCGGCGGCATCTCGATCAAGCCCGGCCCGTCGATGGACGAGATGAAGTTCGACATGTGCGGTGCCGCGAGCGTGCTGGGCACCTTCCTTGCCGCGGCCACGCTGGGCCTGCGCATCAACCTGGTCGCCATCGCGGCGGCCGCGGAAAACATGCCCGACGGCACCTCGTACCGCCCCGGCGACATCCTCACCTCGATGTCCGGCAAGACCATCGAGGTGCTCAACACCGATGCCGAAGGCCGCCTGATCCTGTGCGACGCGCTCACCTACGCGCAGCGCTTCGAACCGGCCACCCTGATCGACGTGGCCACCCTCACCGGTGCCTGCGTCATCGCGCTGGGCAAGCACGCGCACGGCCTGATGAGCCGCGACGAGGCGCTGGCCGACGAGCTTCTCGCCGCCGGCCAGATCAGCCACGACCGCGCCTGGCGCATGCCGCTGTGGGACGACTACCAGCCCCAGCTCGATTCGGTCTGCGCCGACATGGCCAACATCGGCGGCAAGTCCGCCGGCTCCATCACCGCCGCCTGCTTCCTGGCCCGCTTCACCGAGGGCCAGCAGCGCTGGGCGCACCTGGACATCGCCGGCACCGCCTGGGACGAAGGCCGCAAGGGCCTGGCCACCGGCCGCCCGGTGAACCTCCTGGTCGAGTGGCTGATCGGCCGCCAGTGACATGCCGCGCGCGGACTTCTACCTGATCGGCAAGCCGCGCTTCGAAAGCGATCCGCTGCTGCTGGTCTGCGAACTGGCGAAGCGCTGTTTCCGCGCCGACAAGTCCACCCTGATCCTGGTCCGCGACCAGGATCAGGCGGATCTGCTCGACGGGCGGCTGTGGGATTTCGAGGAAGACGCCTTCATCCCGCACCAGATCGCCGGTGCCGACGAGGACGACGAGAACACGCCGGTCCTCATCGTTGCGCCCGACATCGACGTGCCCGACCGCCCCTACATCATCAACCTGCGCGACGCCGCCTTCCGCGGCACCTGCGAGCGGGTGCTGGAAGTCGTCCCGGCCGATCCGGCCGCGCGCGAGCCGCAGCGCGAACGCTGGCGCGACTACAAGGCGCGCGGCTTCGAGTTGAACAAGTACGACATGTAGGTCGCCGCCCCGCCTTCCGGACCGGGTCCGCACACCCCGCCCCTGCAGCCACGCCGCCGATCTGCGAAGATCGCCGTGATCGGCAGGGGCTGAAATGACCAACGAAGAATTCAAGAAAACGCTCTGGGAAGCGGCCGACAAGCTGCGCGGCTCGGTGGCGGCGGCGACGTACAAGTACCCGGTGCTGGGGCTGGTGTTCCTGAAGTACGTGTCGGACATGTTCGACGCCCAAGGGCGGGTGATCGGAAAGAGCCTGGCCGAGCCGACGTCCGAGTACTACATCGAGGACGAGGACGCCCGCGCCGCGGCAGCCGAGCAATTCACTGCCGACAAGACCTTCTACGACGCCGACAACGTGTTCTGGGTGCCGCCCAACGCCCACTTCAAAACGTTGCTGACGCAGGCAGCGGCGCCGGACCTGGCGCAGCGCCTGGACAAGGCGCTGGGCGAGATCGAAGCCGAGAACCCCAGCCTGAAGGGCGTGCTGTACCGCGAGTTCTCGCGGCTTGAGCTCGAGCCCGGCAAGCTCGGCGAGCTGGTGCAGCTGCTGGCCAGGCTCAGCTTCGACCCCGACCGGCACGGCAGCCGCGACGTGTTCGGCGAGGTCTACGAGTACTTCCTCGGCCAGTTCGCGCTCAAGGAAGGCGCCCGGGCCGGCGAGTTCTACACGCCCAAGAGCGTGGTCAACCTGCTGGTGGAGATCCTGGCCCCGTTCAAGGGCACCATCTACGACCCGGCCTGCGGCTCGGGCGGCATGTTCGTGCAGTCGGCGAAGTTCAAGGACGCCCACGCCGCCAAGCTGAAGAAGAAGGGCGACCTGGCCATCTACGGGCAGGAAATGATGGCCGCCACCCGCCGCCTGGCGCTGATGAACCTGGCCGTACACGGCCTGCACGGCGACCTCGGCAACACCTACGGCGACACCTTCGCCAACGACCAGCACAAGACCCTGCGCGCCGACTACGTGCTGGCCAACCCGCCGTTCAACATCTCCGACTGGGGCGGCGACAAGCTCGCCGACGACCCGCGCTGGGTGTATGGCATCCCGCCCAAGGGCAACGCCAACTTCGCCTGGCTGCAGCACATGCTGGCGCGCCTTTCATCGCGCGGCCGCGCCGGCATCGTGCTGGCCAACGGCTCCATGAGCTCGCAGCAGAGCGGCGAGGGCGAGATCCGCCGCGGCATGGTCCAGGACGACGTGGTCGAGTGCATGGTGGCCCTGCCGGGCCAGCTGTTCTCCAACACCCAGATCCCGGCCTGCCTCTGGTTCCTCAGCCGCGACAAGGCCACCGGCGACAACGGCCGCATCGACCGGCGCGGGCAAATCCTCTTCATCGACGCCCGCAAAGCCGCCAGCGGACGCATCAGCCGCACGCAGATCGAATTCACCGAAGGGGACATGCAGCGCATCGCGCAGGCCTACCATTGCTGGCGCGGCACCGATTTCAGCAATGGCGAGGAATACGCCGATGAGCCTGGATTTTGCTTCAGCGCCTCACTGGAAGAAGTAGAGAAGCATGGCTTCGTGCTCACGCCCGGCCGCTACGTCGGCGCTCAGGTGGAAGAGGACGACGACGAAGCGTTCAACGAGAAGATGGAGCGGTTGACTGCGCAATTGGCCGAGCAGATGGAACACGGCGCAGCACTGGATGCCGCCATCCGTGAAAAACTTGCCGCATTGGGATACGAGGTTGCGCGATGAGCAAGATCACCGTACTGAATCAGGAAGTGACCATCTCCTCCATCGACGAGGAGGATTACATCTCCCTGACCGACATCGCAAAGCACCGAAACGCGGATGATCCCAGGTTCATCATCCAGAACTGGATGCGCACCCGCGCCACGATTGAGTTCCTTGGCATATGGGAGTGCCTGAACAACCCGGGCTTCAACCGTGTCGATTTCGAGGCGGTTAGAAGCGAGGCGGGCAGCAATGCTTTCGTCCTGACCCCTACCAAGTGGGTTGAGTTGACCGGCGCCATCGGCATCACCGCCAAGGCGGGCCGCTACGGCGGCACCTACGCCCACAAGGACATCGCCTTCGAGTTCGCCTCATGGGTATCGGTGGAGTTCAAGCTCTACCTCATCAAGGAGTTCCAGCGCCTCAAGGAAGACGAGCGCGAAACCCTGGGGTGGGACATACGCCGCAACCTGGCCAAGATCAATTACCGCATCCATACCGATGCCATCCAGCGGCACCTGATTCCATCGGCGCTCAGCGCCAAGCAAACCTCTCAGGTCTATGCCAGCGAAGCGGACGTGCTGAACCTGGCCTTATTCGGCCAGACGGCAGCGCAGTGGCGGCAGGCACACCCGGAACACAAGGGCAACATGCGCGACGAGGCCGACGTGACCCAGTTGGTCTGCCTGTCCAATCTGGAAAATCTCAATGCCTTGTTCATCGCCGAAGGTCTGCCGCAGTCGCTGCGGCTGGAGCGGCTGAACCGCATTGCCATCCAGCAGATGACCCTGTTGGCCAGCAATGATCGGATGAAGCTGCCGGGGGAGAAGAAGTGACTTGCGATGAGGCTGCTGCCACGCGTGAGACGCAGGGAGTGGTTCGGGACCGCACCTGCGATGCGGTGAGCCGGAAGAGGTTGGGGGCGTTGGGCTATGGTGTCTGATTGGGACTCGGTGCCGCTATCGGAGTTGACTGCAACACCCGTTACCTACGGCATCGTGCAGCCGGGCCGGCATACGCCCGGCGGCATTCCAATGCTTCGCGTCAACAACTTCCAGCAAAACTCCCTGAGCCTGTCTGAAGTTCTTTGCGTCTCACCCCTTGTGGAATCAAAGTACGGGCGAACCCGACTCCAGGAAGGAGACGTTTTGCTGACGATTGTCGGCTCAGTGGGACAGGTGGCCATCGTTCCAAAGCACCTTGCAGGGTGGAACATCGCCCGCGCGATAGCCCTGATTCGCCTGGCCAAGCCGGAATACTCCCGCTGGATTGCGTTCGTACTGCGGTCGCCGAGTATCCAGCATCAATTGGGAGTGGCAGCTAACACTACCGTGCAGACCACGATCAACCTCAAGGATCTGCGTGACCTTCGGGTGCCGCTCCCTCCGAAAAATGTGCGTGACGGTATCTGTCAAATCCTTGGTGCGCTGGACGATCGCATCGACAACCTGCGCCAAACCAACGCCACCCTCGAAGCCATCGCCCAAGCCCTGTTCAAGTCCTGGTTCGTGGACTTCGACCCCGTACACGCCAAAGCCGAAGGCCGCGAGCCCGAAGGCATGGACGCCGCCACCGCCGCCCTGTTCCCCAGCGAATTCGAGGACTCCGAACTCGGCCTGATTCCGAAGGGTTGGCGCGCGGGCGGCAGCGATGAGTTGCTGGAGATCGTTGGAGGCGGCACCCCGAAGACATCTGTGGACGAATACTGGGGCGGTGATATCCCTTGGTTCTCGGTGGTCGATGCTCCTGCTAGCGGGCAGGTCTTTACTCTCGACACTGCGAAGAAGATCACCGCTCTGGGACTGGCAAACTGCTCTGCAAAATTGCTGCCTCCAACGACAACAATCATTTCCGCGCGGGGTACCGTCGGAAAGGTCGCGATGGCAGGCGTGCCGATGGCAATGAACCAGTCCTGCTACGCCTTGCGCCCAAGAGTTGAAGGCGGCGAAGCCTTCATCTATTTCTCGACCCTGCGCTTCGTCGAGCAGTTGCAGCAGATCGCACACGGAGCAGTGTTCGACACCGTCACTCGCGATAGCTTCAAGCGAATCATGACGTGTCTGCCCCCTGAACAAACCATCGTTTCCTTTGGGCTGATGGCGAACCCGCTACTCGAACGCATCCGCACCAACGGCCTCCAGGCAGCAAGCCTCGCCGCACTGCGAGACACCCTGCTTCCCCGCCTGATTTCCGGCAGGCTCCGTCTCACGGAAGCGGAGGCTGTCATTGAAGACCTTTTCGCATGAAGACCGAAATCCATCCGCCCAAGGGCTGTTTTCAGCCAAGAGCTGGCGTTCATGCCTAAGAATATTGGTCACCCCAGTGTTGCCACTCCCTTGGAACCACAAGAACTTGGTCTTCTGTGTCTATGGAACTAGATAATCGCGAGATTGCATTTCTGACATGGTTTGCGCTTATCGCTGGCACCATCGTCTGGAAGACCCGACGCAGTGATGCGTTGCGAAACTTGCTGTGTGTACTTATCAAGCCGCCGATTCTCTATCTGCTCTGTGTACTTGCCTGTTACGTAGCAGTATGTATTTGGCTGCTGTCCATTCCTGGGTGGTGGCAATGGTCTAACCTGAAAACCTCTCTATTGTGGGTAGGCGGATTTGCGCTGGTCGCGGCATTCAACTACGAGAAGGCGGGGGCTGGGAAAGCGTATTTCTGCGCCACGATGCTCGAAGCGATCGGCCTCACTGTTCTACTTTCCTTCATTGCGTCAAGCCATACTTATGGCCTGCTTGCCGAATTGTTGATTGCCTTTCTGCTGATCGTGCTGGTGGCCGCCGCTGCCGTTAGTGAACGCGATGCCAGACTGAAATCGGTACATACTTTGGCAACCGTCCTGCTGGCGCTGCTTGCTTTGCTGATGCTTGGTAATTCCATCTACCACATCATTACCAGCTTCGGCCATTTCGCCACATCGCATACGGCCAGAGAATTCGCCCTGCCCATGTTGCTGACGGCAATGTTTCTGCCGTTTCTGTATGGGCTGTACGTCTACATCACCTACCATAGTATCTTCAACAGCTTCAACTCCTCGATCAAGAGCCCGACCCTGCACAGTTACGCGCGGCTGCGTCTCATCACAGGATTCGGGCTGGACACCGCAGGCTTGGAAAAGTGGCGACGTTACGTTGTGATATTCGAACCCAAGGACAAGGGCGACATTGATGCCTCCATCCGCGAGATCAAGCAAGTCCGACGACGCGAAAGGCACCCGCACCGGGTTCCACCGCCACTGGGCTGGCTGCCGAATCATGCGACGCAGTTCTTGGTTTCGGCCGGCTTGCCGACCAATGACTATCACCGCACCCATGAAGGGTGGTGGGCGAGTTCGAGGTATCTCAATATTGGAAATGCAATTCCGTCCTGCAATATCGCGTACTACGTGGAGGGCGAGGAGTTCGTCGTCACCAAGCTCAAGCTGGTGCTAAGCATCAGCGCGCCGGACGAAGCTAATCGTGCATACGAGCATTTTTCCCAGATTATCTCGGCACTCGCCAACGCCGCGATCCCCGGTGCGCTGCGCAACAACAAGGAGCTGGAGCTTCGCAGTGATGATGCTCCGCTGCTCGTCAATGGGTATGCGCTTGCCCTACGACGCATTGAGTGGCCTAACGGCATCCCAGGCGGACACGAACTCGCCTTCACTATCGAGGTTTACGATGCGCTGGCATCCACCACGAATAGTTGAAGGAGAGGGCTAAGCATCCTATTGATCCGGGCCACAAAGACTGCGAACCAGTGTGGCCCCGACCTGCTGTTTTCGGGTGGCATCAAGCGAACAGCGTTTCAAGCTCTTTCGGAAGCCCTGCACCGGGAAGGCGGCGCGTTTCCTTCGCGATGTTCAGGTTCATGGTCACCTCGGATACCTCGATCAGCGCGCGATCAATGGCGCGCTTCTGGGTCTCGGAGAACCAGAGCAGTACCGGGCGCAGGTGCCAGAACGCCTGTGAGCCCTCGTGGACTGCGGCCGGGAAGGTCGCTGAGTGGGTGATCATCAACTTGCGGATGTTCTGGCGGCTACAGCCAACAAGGTCGGCCACATCGGTCAGCCCAACGAAGTCCGGTGACGCTTCCACCAGTTCCGCGCCTGGAATCGCGCCCCTGACTTCCTGCACGGCGGAAACGATGGCTTCTGATGCGCTGGTGGCCTCACGAGTGAAGGCCAGGGCGATGCGCCCCTGCTGACCGACACCCACTGCCGCGTCATCACATCCGGCCTCGGCCAGTGCGTCGATGAACTGCTCCGGATCGGCGTTGGCGTCCGGCAGTCGGAACTTCAGGGTGAACTCATACTCATGCATGGTTGAATCCTGCCGCCCCACAAATGCAAAGCCCCGCACGCGGCGGGGCTTCAAGGCGCGGCGGTTGACTGGAGACTATCCCTTCGGTGCATTGACGGTGAAACGGCGATTGTCGGTCCGGGTCACGGCATACTTCCGACCGATGGCAGCCACGCCGCTACTGGCGAAGTCGCGCAAGGATTTCTTCTCGGACACGGTCAGCATCCGAGCGTGGGATGAGGTACCGGGCTTCCGATTCGGTGAGGTGCTCGAATCCAAAGCCGAAAACCTGCCGCCACCAATCTTCAAGGTCTTTTCCATGGGTCTGTCTCAATTCGGCCAGAGTCGTCGGCCGCAACGCAAGGATAGCTGAAGCAGCCTTTCCTGCATCTGATGAACCGCAGCTCCGGCTCGGATGCGTCATGCCCGCGAAGGCGGGCATCCAGCGACTTTTGTTTTTTCGGCGGCCTTATCCGCTTGTGATGTTGTTCCACAGGTCTAGCCAGTACGGGTTGCTTTCCTCGATCAGGCGCAATTTCCACTCACGACGCCATTTCTTGATCTGTTTTTCGCGCCGGATGGCGTCTTCCATGGAGCTGTGCAGTTCGTAGTACACCAGTTGTGTGATGTTGTGTTTGTCGGTGAAACCGGCGGCCAGGTGTTCGCGGTGCTGCCATACGCGCTGCACCAGATCGCTTGTGACGCCGACGTACAAGGTGCCAATTCGGTTGCTGGCGAGGATGTAGACCGCAGGTAGCTTCATTGGCACGGAGAAAGTCGCTGGGCACCCGCCTGCGCGGGTGCGACGGGCGGATTCATGCCACTACCCCGCCCACGCATCCGCCAACAACTCCGCCTGCGCAATCACCTTCTCAATCGCCTCGGGCTGCTTGTCGGGCGGATATTTGTGGGTCGCCAGCAACACCTTGACCATCGCCACCATCCGCGCCCTTGAATCCTTCCGGTTCTGCCAGTTGATCGTTGCCGACTTGCGCAGCTTGTCGGTCAGCTCCTGCGCCAGCGCGCGCAGCACGGGATGGCCCAGCTCCCGCACCGCGGATTCGTTCTCGGCCAGCGCCTGGTAGAAGGCGAACTCCTCCTCGCTCATCCCATCCGGCGGGCGCGCCTCGTTGATCTCCTTCGCCAGCCGGATCAGCTCCTCGATCACCTCGACCGTGGTCAGGCCGCGGTTCTGGTAGCGGTTGATCGCTTCTTCCAGCCGGGTGGCGAATTCCTTGCCCTGCAGCGCGTTCTTCTGGCCGCGCGAACGGATCTGGTCGGCCAGCAGGCGTTCCAGCAGTTCGGCGGCCAGGTTCTTCGTCGGCATCTCGCGGATCTGGGCCAGGAACCGCTCGTCCAGCAGGCTGATGTCCGGCTTTTCGAGGCCCAGCGTGCTGTAGAGGTCGCTGACGCCTTCGACCAGCACGCCCTTGGCCACCAGCTGGCGCAGCGCGGCCTCCTTCTCAAGTCGGGTCTTGCCACCGGCCGAACGGGTCAGCTTGATCAGGCTCACGCGCACGGCCTGGAAGAAGGCGATCTCCTCGCGCACCGCCATGGCATCGGGCCGGGTGCCGGCCAGGGCCTGGGCCTTGGTCAGCTTGGCCACCTGGTCCAGGTAGGCGCGCACGCCGCGGTTGCGGCCCTTGTCGTCGGGTTCGGGATCCAGCTTGAGGATGTGCTCCATCGCCGGCGCCAGCAGTGCCAAAGCCCGTTTCGGATCCTCAAAGCCGCTGTAGTCGAAGCCTGCGAAGAACTCTTTGCGGATGACGTCCAGCGTATCCAGCAGGACGCCCAGTGCAGCGCCGGAGGTGTCCACCGGCTCGCGCTCCGCGCCGCTGTCGCGGGTGTACTGGCGGATCGCCTTCTTCAGCTCCTCGCCGATGCCGATGTAGTCCACCACCAGGCCGCCGGGCTTGTCCTTCCAGATGCGGTTGGTGCGGGCGATGGCCTGCATGAGGCCGTGGCCCTGCATGGGCTTGTCCACGTACAGGGTGTGTACGGGCGGGGCGTCGAAGCCGGTCAGCCACATGTCGCGCACGATCACCAGCTCCAACGGCACCTCGTTCGGCTTCAGCTCGTCGGGGGACTGCTTGAAGCGCTTCTCCAGCAGCTTGCGGTCGGCCTTGTCGGTGCGGTGCGGCCGGAAGTGCGGCGGGTCGGCCGAGGTGCCGGTCATCACCACCTTGATCCGGCCGGCGTTGATGTCGTCCGAGTGCCAGTCCGGGCGCAGCTTCACGATCTCGTTGTACAGGCGCACGGCGGCCTCGCGTGAGACGGCCACGATCATGGCCTTGCCGGCCACTGATTCCTTGCGCGCTTCCCAGTGCGCCACCAGATCTTTGGCCAAGGTCGCCAGGCGGCCATCGGCCATCGCCAAGGCTTCCAGCCGGGTATAGCGGCTGGCGGTGCGGTCCTGCTCGGCCTCGTCTTCGTCGCCGGTGGCGTCGAGGAACTCGTCCATCAGCGCCTGCTTCTCGGCCTCGTTGAAGCGCAGCTCGATGATCCGCGACTCGTAGTGCACCGGCACCACAGCCCCGTCCTCCTGCGCGGCGATCATGTCGTAGACATCGACATAGGTGCCGAACACGGCCTCGGTGTCGCGGTCGTCCAGGCTCACGGGCGTGCCGGTCATGCCCAGGTAGATGGCGTTGGGCAAGGCGTCGCGCATGTACTTGGCCAGGCCGTACTTGGTCTTGCCGGTCCTGGTGTCCATGTCGGCGCGGAAGCCGTACTGGGTGCGGTGCGCCTCGTCGGCGATCACCACCACGTTGTCGCGCTCGCACAGCACCGGTACCGAGGTCTGGCCGGGTTCCGGCGCGAACTTGTTGATGGTGGTGAAGAACACGCCGCCGGCCTGCACCTCGGACAGCATCCGCCGCAGGTCTTCGCGGCTGTCGGCCTGCACCGGCGTGGCGCGCAGCGACCAGGCGCTGTCGGCGAAGGTCTCGTAGAGCTGGCCGTCCAGGTCGTTGCGGTCGGTGACCATCACCACGGTCGGGTTGCGCAACTCCGGCCGGTCGCGCAGCGCCATCACGTAGAACAGCGCCAGCAGCGACTTGCCCGAGCCCTGGGTGAACCAGATCACGCCGCCCTTGCCGTCCTTGCGCTGCGTGAGCGCCTCCACCGCGCGCGCCACGGCCTTCTTGACGCCGTGGTACTGGTGCCATTGGGCGATGATCTTGAAGCTGGCGCCCCCGTCGGCCCCGCCGTAGGCGACGAAACCACGGAAGAAATCCAGCAGCGTCGCGGGCTGGAGCAGGCCGCGCATCAGCACTTCGAGTTCGAGCTGCTCCTTGCCGACCTTCTTTCCATCGAGCAGCCGCCAGCGCGAGTAGCGCGACAGGTCCGCGCTCAGCGAGCCGTAGCGCGCCACCGTACCGTCGGACACCACGTTGAGCAGGTTGAACCAGAACAGCTGCGGGATCTCGGCCTTGTAGTTCTGGATCTGGTTCCAGGCGGCCTCGTGGTCGGCGTTGGGATCGGCCGGGTTCTTCAGCTCGATCACCACCAGCGGCAGGCCGTTGATGAACAGCACGATGTCCGGCCGGCGCAGCTTCGCGCCCTGCACGGTGAACTGGCGGACGGCCAACAGGTCGTTGTCGCCGCTAAAGTCGATCGCGGGCACCCGCAGTACCTCGCGCCGGCCATCGCTGGCCGTGCGCTCCAGCGGCACGCCGTTGCGCAGCCAGTCGTAGACCTCACGGTTGCCGTCGATCAGCGACTGGTGGCCGTAGCCGGCGACTTTGGCAACGACCGCGTCGACTTCTGCTGGCGAGATATCCGGATTGAGCCGCCTTGCCGCCGCCTGCAGCTGCGGGGCCAGCACTACCTCCGACCAACGCTCGCGCGCCTGCAGCTCACCGCCGGGCGCGACGGCCTCGCCTTCGACGACCTTCCAGCCCACGCTGGCCAGCCAGTCGAGACAGGCGTCTTCGAGGTGGTTCTCCTTCATCGCGCGGCCCCTGCGTACCCGTGGGAGAGTATGCCGCCGAATGGGCTTTGGCGTTGGGCCGCGGCGCATGGCGATGCCCCAATCGCGACCAAGGTCGCTCCTGCAGCGCACCATCCGGGCGGTCGCGAGCTTTTGTGGAGCGGACTCGCCCCCATGCGGCCCACTCGAATCGCCGTTCACCCCACCGAAGACGGCCAGCCGTCATCGGAACGACGGCGTTGCAGGATGCGGGCGGTCAGCCTCGCAGCGCCTCCAGCCGCGCCACCGCTTCGCGCAGGTTGTCCATCGAGTTGGCGGTGGAGAAGCGCACGAAGCGGGCGGTTTCCGCGTGGCCGAAGTCGCGCCCCGGGGTCAGGGCCAGGTGGCTGCGGCGCAGCACTTCGAACACGAAATCCCAGCTGTTGTCGACACCCAGCCGCGCGAACCACGACGACGCGTCGGCCCAGGCGTAGAACGCGCCGTCGGGCTTCACCGGTACGCGCAAGCCGAGGCGCTCCAACGCGGGAATGAAGTAGTCGCGCCGCGCGCGGAACTGCGCGCGGCGGCGCTCGTATTCGGCCAGGCTCTCGGGTTCGAAACAGGCCAGCGCGGCGTGCTGGGCGATGACGCTGGGGCAGATGAAGAGGTTCTGCGCCAGCCGCTCCAGCGCCGGCACCAGGGCCTCGGGCACCACCAGCCAGCCCAGCCGCCAGCCGGTCATGCTGAAGTACTTGGAGAAGCTGTTGATGCTGATGAGGTCGTCGCCCAGCGCCAGCCCGGTGCGGCCAAAGGCGGCGTCGTGGCTCAGGCCCAGGTAGATCTCGTCGAGCAGGGTGATGCCGCCGCGCTCGCGCACGAGGTCGTGGATGCGGCGCAGTTCGTCCGGTTCGATCGAGGTGCCGGTGGGGTTGGATGGCGAGGCCAGCAGCACGCCGCGGGTGGCCTTTCCCCAGTGCGACCGCACCTTGTCGGCGCTGAGCTGGTAGCGCTCCTGCGCGCTGGCCGGGATCAGCACCGGCCGGCCCTCGGCGGCCCGCACGAAGTGGCGGTTGCACGGGTAGCCCGGATCGGCCATCAGCACCTCGTCGCCCGGATCGATCAGGGCCAGGCAGATCAGGTGCAGCGCGGCCGAGGCGCCGGCAGTGACCACGATGCGCGCAGCCGGCACGTCCACGCCGAAGCGATCCCGATACCAGCCGCCGATGCGCTCGCGCAGCGCCGGCAGGCCGAGGGCGGGGCTGTACTGGGTGGCACCGTCGCGGATGGCGCGCGCGGCGGCTTCGCGCACCAGCGGCGGCGCGGTGAAGTCCGGCTCGCCGATGTTGAGCGCGATCACCGGGCGGTCGCTGCCGGCCGCTTCGCGCGCGAGCTGCGCCGCAGCCTTGCCCACTTCCATCACGTAGAAGGGCTCGATCTGCCGGGCGCGGGTGGAAATCTTCATGCGGACGCTCCTTGCGGCGGCAATGACTGGGTGTGGTCGCCCCGAGGCGTGCGGCACCCGGGTTGGCGCGAGCCGAGCGGGTGGCACGCATTGTGGCATGCGCGCCGCGCGCGTCCGTCAGTGGCCCTCGCGCGGCGGACGCTTGGCGAGCTTGCGCTGCAGCGAGCGCCGGTGCATGCCGAGCAGGCGCGCGGCGGCGGAAACATTGCCGCCCGATTCCACCATGGCCTGCTGGATGTGCTCCCACTCGATCCGCGCCAGCGGCGTCATCGCCACCGGCTCGGAAGATTCGATCGCCGCTTCGCCGCGAACCGCGCGCAGGATCGCTTCCGCCGAGGCCGGCTTGGGCAGGTAATCATCGGCACCGCGCTTGATCGCCTCGACCGCCGTGGCCACGCTGGCGTAGCCGGTCACCAGCACGATGCGCATCGCGGGTACCGCCTCGCGCAGCGGCGCGATCAGCTCCAGCCCGGTGCCGTCGCCGTCGGCAAGGCGCAAATCCAGCAGCGCGAAGTCGGGTGCGTGCAGGCGCGCGAGGCGCAGCGCCGCGGCCGCTTCGGCGGTGGCGTAGACGGTGATGCCGCGCCGCTCCAACGCGCGCGACAGCACACGGCGGTAGGACTCGTCGTCATCCAGCACGATCCCGCGCATCAGGCCGCGTCCGTGGCGGCGAGCGGCACGCGAAAGTGCACGCAGGTACCCTCGCCCGCAGCGGTTTCCACACGCAGCTCGCCACCCAACCGCTCCAGCGCCGCGCGCGACAGGGCCAGGCCCACGCCGAGGCCCTCCGGCTTGCTGCTGTCGCGCAAGCCCGTGGAAAACGCCTGCTGCGGCGAGAGGCCCGGCCCGCGGTCGCGTACCCAGCCGACAAGCCACGCCTCCTCGCGCCGCAAGCCGAGCCTCACGCGCGCATCGCCGGCGGCGGCACCCGCATCGGCCGTCGCATCGGCGGCATTGTCGAGCAGCACGCGCAGCAGATGCCCGACCGCCGCATCCACGCGCACGCCATCGGTCAGTGTCGCCTCGCGCTCCAGCGCCACCGCCGGGCGCAGCAGGTGCCAGCGCGACACGACCGCCTCGAGATCCACCTCCTCGCCCCGACGCGCGGCGCGCGCCAACTCGCGCACGCGGTCGCGACAGGTTTCGGCCAGCGTGCGCAGCAGCGCGACGTCCTCGCCGAACCCGGGCGGAAGTTCGCTCGCCTCCAGTTCGTCGAGCACCAGCAGCATCGTGGCCAGCGGGGTATTGAGCTCATGCGCCACCGAGGCGGCGTGGGTGGCCAGCGCGAGGATGCCCTCGTCGCGCGCGAAGCGTTCGCGCAGCCGCGCCAGCTCCGCCTCGCGCTCGCGCCGCTGCCGCGCCATGCGGGCGAGGAATCCGGCGAACACCGCGGCGGAAATGACGAAGTTGACCGCCATGCCCCACAGGTGCAGGTCGAAGCTGTCCAGCGCCAGCCCGTGGACGTGCGGCAGCGGCCGGCCAAAGCTGGCCGCCAGGGCATAGCCCAGGCCGCACAGCGCGGCGGTGGCGAGAATCCAGCGGCGCGGCAGCGCCAGCGCGGCAAACGCGATCGGCACCAGGAACAGCGAGGTGAAGGGATTGGCCGGGCCGCCGCTGCAGCCGATCAGGAACGCCAGCACCGCGACATCGGCGGCGATATGCGCAAATACTTCGACCGCCGCAGGTTCGCTCTCGCGCCGCGCGCGCCGCGTCGCGTACACGTTGAACACCGCCAGCGCGGCAATGGCCACCGCCATCGGCCAAAGCGGCAGCGGCACGCCGAACCCGAACGCCACGATGGCCACCGCCACCGCCTGCGCCGCCACCGAAAACCAGCGCAGCGCCGCCAGCGTGGCAAGGATCGAGCCCGGCTCGCGTTCGGTGAAAGACTCCGCCATGGGCTCAACCCGCATCGTTCGTTGTCGCCAGTGTTGCAGACCCGAGCCGGGGGCGTCTGCGTGCGCGAAGCGCGCCGCGCGACCGGACACGCCTGCCCGGGTCAGTTCGATGGCAGGGAATGCAGCGCCGCCTCATCCACCACGCGCCCATCCAGCATGAACACCCGCCGCTGGGCCAGATTCGCGTAGCGCGGGTCATGGGTCACCATGCAAATCGTGGCTCCCGCCGCGTGCAACTCCTGCAGCAACGCCATCACCGCATCACCATTCCTCGAATCCAGGTTTCCCGTCGGCTCGTCCGCCAGCAGGATCGAAGGCGTGCCCACAAGCGCGCGGGCGACCGCCACACGTTGTTGCTGCCCCCCGGACAATTGCGCCGGAACGTGGCGCGCGCGAGCGGTCATGCCGACGCGCGCGAGCGCATCATCCACCCGCTCGCGACGTTCGGCCCTGGAAAGCCCGCTGCGGTAGGTGAGCGGCAACTCGACGTTGTCGAACACCGTGAGATCACCGATCAGATTGAAGGCCTGGAAGATGAAACCGATCTCCCGGTTGCGGATGCGCGCGCGTTCACGCGAGTCGATCTCCTGCACCGCCACGCCTGCAAGCGCATAGGTTCCGCTGGTCGGGCTGTCGAGCAGGCCGAGGATCGACAGCAAGGTCGACTTTCCGCACCCCGACGGCCCCGAGATGGCCACGTACTGGCCCCGCTCAAGGGTGAAATCCACGCCGGAGAGCGCGTGTGTTTCGACTTCCTCGGTATGGAATATCCTGGAAATTCCGTTCATTGCGACAAGAGGAGGCGCAGTCATTGCAGATCTCATTGGAAGGTTGAGCTCACTCGATGCGCAAGCGGTCGTGGTTTGCCCACGCGGACAGGTCGGAGAGCACCACCACGTCTCCAGCCTGCAAGCCCTGGCGAACCTCCACCCGGTTCGCCGAGGCACGCCCGAGCCGTACCGGCACGCGGCGCGCGATGTTGGAGTCCGGCTCGAGCTTGAACAGGTGCGCCTCGGTTTCAGGCTGGCTGTAGGCAGGGCGGCCGACCTGGAGCACATCGGCAAGATGTTCGACGCGGATGATTCCATCCACGCCGAGGTCCGGCCGCACGCCGGACGGCAATTCACCGTCGAATCCCACATCCACCAGAACCGTACCGCCCTGCACCGCCGGATCAATCCGCACCACGTGACCTTGCACAACACCGTTGCGCGTGTCCACGGCGACTTCCTGACCCAGATGCACATCCTTCATCCGGGTTTCGGGAATGCGCAGTTGCGCCATCAGCTGATCCGTTTGCGCCACGCGCGCAAGGTTGGTGCCCGCCGCCACCTGCTGGCCTTCTTCCACCGGCACCTGCTGCAGCACGCCGGCAATGGCAGCACGAACCTTCAAGCCTTCCCGCTGACCGGCACGCAGCTCGGCGGTACCGCGCAACTGCGCGACGCGCGCACTCTGCGCGGCGAGCTGCGCCGTGATGGTCTGCGCGAACGCCACGCTCCGCTGGCGTTCGATGTCCAAGCGCACCTTCAGTTGATCCAGCATCAGCTGACTGCGGCGGTACTGGATCTTCGAAATGATCCCGCGTGCGGCCAACTCGCCATCGGCCTCGGTTTGCAGTCGCGCGGATTCGTATTCGGCTTCGACGCTCGCCAAACTGGCCTTCTGATCGAGCCGCTGGCTTTCCAGGGCCATGCGCTGGGCGACCAGTTCGGCTTCCGCCGCAGCGAGCGCCGATTGCGCCGCAAGCTCTGCCTCCACGACCTCCGGATTGGTCAATTCCAGAATGACGCTGTCGGCCTCCACCGGGGCCCCGGGCTTGAGCAGGATGCGATCCACCCACGCGGTGGTTTCCGCCGCAATCCAGCGGGCCTGACTCGGCAGCAACAGTCCGGGTCCACGAACCTCGAGCAGCAGATCGCCTCGCTCCACCGTTCCGAGCCACAGACTGTCCCGCTCCACGCGGGGAATCCCGGGATCCTTCGCGAAGGCGAAAACCAGCACCCCGAGCGCAAGCGTCACCGCACCGCCGACAAACCACCGCAGTCGCCGTTTCTTCTTCGTGAAATCAGTCCGTTGAATATCCATGTGCCGTTTTCAGTCCAAGGAATGGTCCGTGCCTGGCGCGGTGGATGGTTTGCTCCGGGTTGCCATCCTGCCGATCACACATCCGAAACCAGGTGCTGGGCAATGGCCCGATCGTCGATCTGCATCGCCAGCGCGAGCCCCAGCAGCGCGGAAAAGAGGCCGAGCACGGCCAGTGACATGACCCAGATACCCGCCAGCTCCGCCACGCGCAACTCCGGCCACACGCTTTGCACCACCACGGCCATGATGAGCAGCGAACCGAACACCGCCGCGAGCAAGCCCGCCCCGAGTTTTCTTCGCACCAAATCCGCGACTGTCCGCACCCGGGACGCCCCCAGCGCACGCATGATTGCCACCTCGCGGCGGTGCTCTGCCAGCAGATGGCCGCCGGTATTCAGGAGGATCAGCGCGGCCAGCGGCAGCGCCGCCAGCAGGACGGCCGCAAGTACCAGATTACGCACCCGGCTTTCACGCAGCATGAATCCGATCAGGCCCTTGCCGTCACCGTGATCGAGCAGGTGCCAATGCGGCTCGATGCGCTGCAGCGCATCGTTCAGCCTCACCGCGAGATCGTTGCCGGATGCTCCGAAGACGGTGACGCTGCTCAGGCCGGACTTGCTCTGCAGCGGTCGGTAGATCATCGGAATCGGCCCGCCGCGGGGATCAATGTAGTGCGCATCGGCCACCACCCCGGCCACGCGATAACGCTGCGCCATCCCGTCGATCGTGGCACCGAGCAGCTCAAGGTGCTCTCCGATCGGATTTTCACTCGCGAAGAACTGCCGCGCCATCGTTTGATTGATCACGATCTCGTCACGCGCCACCGGATCGAACATCCCGCCGGCGAGCAGGCGGATCCGGAAGCGCTGGAAATAGTTGCTGCTCACATCGTTCAGCCAGCCCATGACCGGGAGACTGGCACCGCGTCCCGGCACCACCACTTGCACCACCTGCCTCACACCGAATGGCGGCGACGAGGAAAACACGATGTCCTCCGCGTCAACCCTGCCGGCAAGGACTTCACGGAACATGTCGGCCTCGGGCGCGGCCGGCTCGCGCGAGAGCGTACGCTCCAACCCGGCATCGGCGTCATCGCTTGCATAGGAAAAAAGCCGCGCGCCTTCGAGGGAAAAGCCAAGATCGGCGCGCGACCAATGATCGATTTGCGCGCGGCCACCCAGGCTCAAACTGACCGCCATCAAGGCCAACATCACGCCCACCCCGGCGGCCACGCTGCGCACCCTGCGCTGGCGGCTTGCGACTGCGGCCCGCAGGTTCACCTGCCACTGGCGCAATTCCGGCGCGAACAGCAAAGGCACTGCGATCAAACCCATCAGGCCCATGAGGCTGCCAAGGATCAGGCCCGAATCCGGTTGCAGGGGCGGGATATCCTCGGGCGGAACCGAGAGCACGGCGGAGGCCAGTGCTTCGTAGTGCGACATCCAGGCCCACGCCAAGGCAGCAGCGCCCGTGGCGGCGATGGCAAGATCGATGGCAGCCCCCAGGGCAGCGCGTCCAACCGACCGCCCAGGGGATTCCCCGAGGCAGCGTCGGATCGACAGTTCGTAGCGCTGCCGCGACCACACCAGCCAGCGATCCAAGCCGAACGCGCAGGCCACCAGGATCACCAGCACCAGCGTGCCGAGCCGGAGTGCCTCGGCCGTCGCGAGCAATTCGCGTCGGGCGCGCACCGGCACCGCCGCCGCGGGTTCGAGCACCAGCGTGCCTTCCTGCTGCGGCAACGCCCCGCTCGTCATGCCGAGGTGGTCGAGCTCGGCCTGCAGTGCGGCCCGACTCATTCCCCGACCATCGATGGCGACGAAATTGAGGGTCTGCGCACTGGCATCGGTGCGCGAATAGGTCTCGGGGTAAACCACTCCGGGCCATTCGTCCCACGCCAGCCAGGCCTGCTGTGCAGAGCGCAACTGCGGGCCGGCAAAGCCGGGCGGAGCCACGCCCGCCACGCGGAGCAGGGGAAACGCCTTGGCATCCGATGAAAAACTCACCGCCTCGATGGTCGAGCCGATCTCTGGCGCTCCCATGCTCCGCCAAAGATCGTGCCCGAGGACGATTTCCCGCTTCGGCGATGCTGCCTGCCCAAAGCCCGAGGCCGCAGGAAGCACGCCCATGGCCGGCACCACCCCGAGCGTCCGGAAGAAGTCGCCGTTGTACAGGCCGACGCGAACGCCATCCATCCGCTTGCCCTGGTAGCGGAAACCGGCCTGTGCCGGGCTGCTTCCAATGACCCGTCGCGCAAGCGGGCTGCCGTCGAGAAGCTCACCAAGGAACCGGCGATCGCGCCCATCGTCCTGCAGCGGCGACGGCGGTGTCCGCTGCAACTCCAGGGAATAGAGCCCGGGAATGCCGGTCGAACCCGGCAGCGCCGGGTTGGCCAATCCTCCACGCATCGTGCTGGCTGCAAAGCCACCGAACAGGCCCAGCCCCAGAGCCACGATGGTGATCAGCCGGGTAAGTTTCGGAATCCAGAGACCACGCCGGCCCATGGGGAGATTACCGCGCTTACGGCCGCACAAAAACGATATCCACCTCCACCACCGCGGCTTCAATCTTCTGCTCGCTCAGCAGGCTTTCCAGCGTCGCGCGCGCGGTTCGGCAAGGCTCGCAAAAGATGCGCGCCTGCGGTGGAAAAATCATCACGAAGACCGGTTTGGCGGGATCGCGCTCGAGGCCCGGAATATTCTCCGCCAGGCTGGAAAAATCGAGATATCCGGATGCTCTGGCATGGTCGGTGAGGCGATCCGTGAGAAGGCTCTCCGCAGAAATTTCGCGCATTGCACTCACGTGCAGCAGCGTGCCCGCGGCGGAATATGCGAACACCGTCGGCGCGGCGATCGATGGCCGCCCGCCGTCGGGCGAGGGCTTGTAGCCATCGACCTGATCGAAAAGCGCTTTGGCCTTGGTCTGATCCATTTTCAGCGGCGCATCGGCGGCATGGCTTGCGCCATGCATGGCCAGGCCAATCAGAACGGCAAACATGATCCGCAGCATTCCGTACCTTCCCCGAATTATCCGAAACAAGCCGCGCGCCACGGCAGATGAAACCGAAGCGACGCGGAAAGTACCACGCCGATCAACCGGCGTGGCGAGAGGGATGCTTGATTACCACACCTGCTTGAAGCAGCAGCCGAACCAATCGCAACAATAGTCGCCGATGTAATAGCAACCAAAGGGGTCGCACTGGTACACCGGCCTGCAGGTTGTCGCATTCGCACTCCCCATGGCCGTGATGGATCCCAAGGCGAGAAACGCGATCATAGCGAGCTTCTTCATCATCGTGAAAGCCGCATTGACACAGGCGGGTGGCGTGCCGCCCATTGCACGGCCCGGGCAAGCCCGGGCGCGCCGCACGCTACCCCCCCCCCCACCAACGGAAGTCAAGCGCGGCCGCAGCCACGGCGTCAACAGCTGTAATCCAGCTTCAGTCAGAGGTTGCGGCCCGGTTCGAGGATCCGCACCGGATCGGCGGGAAGGCCGAAGTCGGCGCTACCGGCCAGGTTGAGGTGCTCGCTGCAGGCCCGGTGGCGCCGAACTCGAGGTGATCGATCGCGCGGCACTCCAGCTCGGCCCTGGATCGGTCCTGCCGCAGCCCGCCGATTCAGCGCGACGAGGCGCTGGCGGCACAGGCGGCCCCGACGAAAGCACCGCGCTGGCGCAGGTCGGCATCCTGGGTGCGCGGCAGCCACAGGTATGCATCCCGTCCCATCGCGTTGCGGCGGCGGTGGCAAGGATCGAGCCGCCCCCGCACTTCATGGGGAAATGCCGTCAGGCGGTCAACCTGTCCTGTTCGTTCGCGCGCAGTGTTGCAGATACCATGCCGCCATGACTCGCGCCGCGCGCGTCGACTACGGAACCCCGCCATGACGAACCCGATGCCTACGCGCAACATCACCGTGCTCGGTGCCGGATTCGCCGGCCTTTCCCTCATCCGCGAGCTGCGCCGGCGCGATGCCGCGGTCGGCATCACCCTGGTCGCCCCGCGCGCCGAGCTTCACTATCTTCCCGGCATCATCTGGATCCCGAGCGGCCTGCGCCGGCGCGAGGACCTGGTGGTGCCGCTGGGCAATTTCCTCGCGCGCCAGCGGGTGGACTTCATTGCCGCCGAGGTGACCGGCCTTTCCGACGACGGCCGCACCGTCCGCACCACGCGGGGCGATGTGCCCAACGACGCCCTCGCCATCGCCACCGGCGCGCGCTTCATCAAGAAGCTGCCGGGCATCGAGCACGCCATCACGCCCTGCGAGGGCATCGACGCGGCCGAGCGCATCCGCGACCGGCTGCGCGGGATGCAGGGCGGGCGCATCGCGATCGGCTTCGGCGGCAACCCGAAGGAGCCGGTCGCCATGCGCGGCGGTCCGATGTTCGAGTTCCTGTTCGGCATCGACCAGCAGCTGCGCCGCGAGGGCCGGCGCGAACGCTTCGAGCTGACCTTCTTCAGCCCCTCGACCTCGCCCGGCAGCCGGCTGGGCGAAAAGACCGTGGCGTACCTGCTGAAGGAGATGGCCCGCCGCGGCATCTCGACCCGTCTGGGACACAAGATGGTGCGCTTCGACGCCGACCGGGTGGTGACCGAAGGCGGCGAATTCCCCGCCGACTTCATCCTCTTCATGCCCGGCCTGACCGGCAGCACCTGGTTCGACCAGACGGCCCTGCCGCGCTCGCCCGGCGGCCTCATCCTGGCCGACGCGCACTGCCGCGTTCCCGGCATCGAGCGCGTGGTGGTGGCGGGCGATGCGGGCAGCTTTCCCGGACCGGACTGGATGCCCAAGCAGGCGCACATGGCCGATCTTCAGGCGAAAGCCGCCGCCGCGAACCTGCTGGCCGACCTCGACGGCCGCCCTTCCGGCGAAACCTTCGCCACCGAGCTGATGTGCATCATCGACTCCACCGACCGCGGCGCGCTGGTCTGGCGCACGCCCAAGCGCTGCGTGCTGCTGCCATCCAGCCGCGTGTTCCACTGGCTCAAGCGCGGTTTCGAGACGCGCTACCTGCGCCAGTACCGCTGATCGCATCGGGCGGCGTCAGTAGCTGTAATCCAGCTTCAGCCAGAGGTTGCGGCCCGGCTCGTAAATCCGCACCGGATCGGCGGGAAAGCCGAAGTCGGCGCTGCCGGCCAGGTTGAGGTGCTCGCTGTAGGCCCGGTCGAACAGGTTGTCGATGCCGGCGGACAGGCGCCAGAACTGGCCGATGCGCGCGCTGGCGTTGAGCGCCAGGGTGCCGAAACCCCGGCTTTCGCCGATGTCCTGGCCCACCACGCTGCCCTGCCCCGGCGCCACGCGATCCTGCGCCGCGACCACGCGCCACAGGAGACCGGCCGACCAGCTGGTCGCGTCCCAGGTCGCGCTCATGCGTGCTTCCAGCGGCGGCATCTGCGGCAGCGGCGTGCCGGCGTCGCGGTTCTCGCCCCGGGCGTAGGCCACGGTGGTGCCGAGCTTGAGGCGATCGATCGCGCGGTACTCCAGCCCGGCCTCGGCACCACGAATGCGTGCGGCCACATTGTCGGCGCGCGTCATCGTGCCCATCATCCCGCCGGTGTGATAGGTGAACAGGATGTAGTCGCTGATGCGCCCGGCGTAGGCGCTCACCCAGGCATCGAGCCGCTGCGAGCGGAAGTTCAGGCCGGCATCGAGCTGGGTGGTGCGCTCGGGGCGCACGCCGGCGAAGGCGTTGGGCGACCCCATCGGCCCCATGTTGGGCGAGAACAGCTCCCAGTAGTCGGGCATGCGCCGCACCTGGCCGAGGCCGGCGAAGGCGCTGAAACCCTCGCCCCTGCGCCATTCGTGGCGCAGGAAGCCGCTTCCCAGGGTTTCATCGCGGGTTTCCCCGGACGTGGGCTGCGGCGGCATGCCGGGGGCGGCGATGCGATGGTCGGTGGCGCTGGCGCGGTCCAGGCGCAGCCCGCCGATCCAGCGCGACGAGGCGCTGGCGGCATAGGCGGCCTCGACGAAAGCACCGCGCTGGCGCAGGTCGGCATCCTGGGTGCGCGGCAGCAGCAGGTAGGCATCGCGTCCCATCGCGCTGCGGCGGCGGTGGCGGCTGTTCTGTGCATCCACGCCGGGCGTCAGCTCCCAGCGCCCGATGTCGAAGGTGGCGGCGGCGCGCCCGCCGTAGGTGAGGCGATCCACGTTCGAGGCCATCGGCATCGGCATCGGACCCATGGGATTGGGCTCGCGCAGGGTGTAGTTGTCCATGAGGTGATCGACCTCGTTGCGGTAGGCGCTGGCTTCGATCGCCTTGAGCGCACCGTCGAAGCCGGATTTCTCGAAGCGGATCGACTGCGCGTCGCGGTCGAACATCGTCCCGTCCATGCGACGGCCGGCGTAGCGCGCCTCGCCGTCGCCGCGCCCCAGGCCGATTTCCAGCAGGGTGTCGGCGTCCGGCGTCCAGCCGAGCATGACGTCGGCGTTCCACTTCTCCCAGCGCGAGGGCACGCGCGAGCCGTCGCCGGCGCGGTAGTCGTCGGCCTCGGAGTGGTTGCCGGTGACGCGGACGTAGCCCTGCGACAGGCCCGCGCTGGCGTCGATGAGGGCATCGCGCCGGCTGTTGGATCCGACCAGAGCGCTGGCGTTGACGCGCGCGCCGGGCATGTCGAAGCGGGCACCGTCGCGCTCGAACCGCACCGTTCCGGCCGAGGCACCCGGCCCCCAGAGCACCGTCTGCGGACCCTTCACCACCACCAGCCGGTCAAAGGTTTCGGGAGCCACGTAGGACATCGGGTTGTCCATGCGCGAGGGGCATGCACCCGGCATGCTGCCCTCGTTGGACAATAGATTCAGGCGCGAGCCGAACATGCCGCGCAGCACCGGATCACCGTTGCTGCCGCCGTTGCGGATCGCGGTGAAACCCGGGATCGTCTTGAGGTAGTCGGCGCCGTCGCTGGCCGGCACCGGCTGGCGCGGCAGCTTGGGATCGGTCTCCCAGGCCACGCCGTCCTGCGGGGCCTGCGCGGTCACCACGATGGCATCCAGCGCGCGCTGGCGCGTATCGCCCGCCGCCTCCGCCGCCTCCGCCGCAGCGACCGAGGCGGCGGCCATGGCCGACATCAGCAGGGCCGCGCCCGCGACTCGACCCGCATTCCATTGCACCATCATTGCGATCCCTCATTGCCTCGTTGGGTAAAAGGCAATGGTAGGAAGCCGCACCGCGCGCGGGGATGCGACCAAGTGTCGCACCGCCGCGTCCGCTTCATCCTTCAGTGCGGCATCGGTGCCGCGCCGGGCGGCTGCGCGTGGCGTCGCGCCGACATCACCACGCCCGCCACCAGGAGGCCCACGGCGACCAGTTCCAGGATGGTCGGCCAGCGCTGCGCCCAGGTGAATCCGTACAGCAGGGCGAACAGGGTCTCGAACACCAGCATCTGCCCGCTGAGCGTCAGCGGCAGGCGGCGCGCGGCGGCATTCCACATCCAGTTGCCGAACCAGGAACAGGCGATGGCGAGGAACAGGTTGAGCGCCCAGAAGCGCGTCCAATCGGCCGAAGTCGTGTCCGCCCCGGGCAGGAAGGCATCGCCCGGCAGGGCGAGCACGGCGAGCCAGACCAGCCCGCCCAGCGCGCCGGTGACCATGCCCCACAAGAGCGACCACTGGTTGCCGTCGAAGCGCGACTGCGACTGCAGGAAGCGCGCGTTGCGCGCCGCGTACCAGGCCCAGCTCAGCACCGCGCCCACGGCCAGCGCCATGCCGAACACGCGTTCGCCCAGCGGGCGCGCCTGCGCGTGGGCGGACAGCAGCACGTCCAGGTTGATGCAGGCCACGCCCGCCAGCACCATGCCCAGCGGCACGACCAGCCGCCGCAGCGAGACCGCGCCGGCGTCGCGCCGCCCCAGCAGGGTGATCACCACCGGCGTCGCGCCGATGATGAGCGAGGTGGAGGCCACGCCGGCCATCTGCACCGCGCCGGCGAGGAGCACGTAGTAGATGAGGTTCCCCGTGAGCGCCAGCTCCACCAACAGGCGCAGCTCGCCCTTCTCCAACCGCCGCCAGAGCCGCGGCAGCGCACGCCCGACCAACAGCAGCGAGACCGCGCCGTAAAGCAGATAGCGCCCGCTGGCGAGCAGCAGCGGTGAAAACTGCGGCAGCAGCGCCGGGACGAGGAACACCGCCCCCCAGGCCGCACCCGACAGCACGCCAAAGACGATTCCCGCACGCATCCTGCCGTCACCCTGCAACGCGAAGCAGCGCAGCATACGCGCCCATGCGGTACCGTAGTAACGGCGCGGAAAGGAACCTTCGTGCCGCAGTCATGTCGCGCCCACCTGTTCCGCGGCGCGCCGCGCCACGACGCCGGCACCCGCCGCCTCAGCGTTTCACCAGCTCCACTCGGCGGTTCTGCGCGCGGCCCGCCTCGCTGCGGTTGTCGGCCACCGGCGCGGTTGCGCCATAGCCCTTCGCCGTCAGCCGCTCGGCCGCGATGCCGCGTTCGATCAGCGCCTGGCGCACGCTGGCGGCGCGCTGCTCGGACAGCGCCAGATTGGCCGCGGCATCCCCGACGTTGTCGGTATGGCCGCCGATCTCGGCTTTCATCGAGGCCGCCTCGCGCAGCATCGACGCGGCCTGGTCGAGCACGCCCGCCGACTCCGGCCGGATCGTCGCCTTGGCGGTGTCGAAATGCACCTCCAGCGCCAGGAACCCATCCTTGTCCAGCTGCGCCAGCAGCTCGTTGACCGACACCACCTGCGCCATCGGCTCGGCCGAAATGCTGGCGATGGCGTAGTAGTCGCCATCATTCACCGAACCCAGGTGCACCCAGTATTCGCGTCCGCCCTGCTCCATCTTCAGCGTCGCGCTGCGCTGCTGGATGTCGGACCATTCACCGGCCATCAGATACGAATCCGAACCTTCTTCCCACACCACGGTCGCCCCCTTGGCGCTGGCCGCGGCCAGATGGTTGCGAAGGATCTTCAGCGGCGAGGCCGGCTGCGGGTTCTCGTCGATGTCGTCGACCACGTAGACGACCAGCTCGTAGATGCCCTCGACGGTCTTGAGCTTCACCGAACCCTCCTCGTCGAGGCCGATCGGAATGCCCTTGGCATCGAAGTCGGAGTGTTCGCAGCTGTGGACGTGGTAGCCGGGCATCGGCGTGAACAGCGAGTGCGGTTTGCAGTCGTCGGACGCGAACGCCGCCAGCGGAGCCAGCAGGCCCAGGGCGGCCAGAAGCCGAGGCAGGATTCGCAGGATCGAAATCACGGGCATGAGCGGCTCCTTGGTGGTGACTGGCGCTTGGATCCGGAGTCTAGCGCCACCCCGTGCCCTCCAGACCCGCCGATCGATCTGCGCCGGACGGCAGGCACCTGCCGCCCGGTTCCCGAGGACGGCGACAGGCACTGCGATATCCTGTCCTGCATCGCATCTGCGGACAAATCCATGGCACGCCCCTTCTTCCCCGTACTCGCGCTGTTGCTCTTCTTCCTCGTTCCGGCATCGGGTGCCGGCGCATCCAGCTTTGCAGGCACCTCGGCAGGCGCAAGTTCAGGTGGCACCTCGGGCACGACCGGCAGTTCCTCGGACGATGACAAGCTGATCGTGGAAGCCCGCCGCGACGCCGCCGCCTTCGTCGCCAGCGCAGGCCGCATCCGCAGTCTGCGATTGGAGGCCGCGTTGCGCCATCTGCGCGCGCAGCCGGATACCGATGCGCAGGCCAGCGACCTGGTTCTGGCAAAGGCGATCCTCGGACGGTAAGTCCGCAATGTCTGCGGCGCGGCGACGACGATGGCAAGGCATCGCTGCTGCGCTGCTTGTCGGCATCGCGTGGCCGGCGCGGGCCTGGCAGCCGACTCTGGATGCCGACACGCTCACGGCCGAAGAACGCGCCGCCGCGCAGCACCTGATCGAACGCACCTCGCAACTGCTGCCCCCACCGATGGCCGAAGGCCTGCCGTCGCTGAGGCTTTCCTTCCGCGACGACCTGCCCGATGCCGTCCACGGACGCATCCGGGGCCAGCGCATCCGCCTCGCCCGTCACCTCCTGCACGACGATGACGACGGGCCGGCCATCGACGCCCTGCTGCACGAACTGGCGCACGCCTACGACCGCCGCACCGAAATCTCGCGCGATCCCCGCCTGCTCGACCTGGCCGGCTGGCAGATTCGCCCGCGCCGCTTCGGCCTTCGCAGCCGCAACCGCACCCGGGACCGCTCGCCGGATCCTTACGAACTGCGCTCGCCGCGCGAGTTTTTCGCGGTCAACGTCGAATATTTCCTGCGCGATCCCACCTACGCCTGTCGCCGCCCGGCGCTGTTCGCCTTCCTCGCCGAACGCCTTGGCACGCCGCACCATGCCGAACCGGCGGACTGCGCGCCCGCCCTGCCCTTCGTCGTGCCCGCCAACGATCCCGCGCTGGAAGCGCTCGATCCTTCCCGCGTGTACGGCATCGAATACCTCTTCGCCGAGCCCACCGGTGCGGCGATGAGCCGCTGGGGCCACAGCATGCTGCGGCTGGTGCTCTGCGCGCCGGACCGCCCGCCCGGACCGGATTGCCGCTTCGATCTTCAGCACCATCGCGTGCTCTCGTTTCGCGCCTTCGTCGACGACGTGCAGATTTCAGGCTGGCGCGGCCTCACCGGCCGCTACCCCTCGCGCCTGTTCGTGCTGCCGCTGACCCAGGTCATCGAGGAGTACACCGCCATCGAACTGCGCGGCCTGCGCTCGGTGCCGCTGCGGTTGTCCGACGAGGAAATATCCGGCCTGATCCAGCGCGCCGCGCAGCTGCACTGGGGCTACGACGGCCGCTACACCTTCCTGGGCAACAACTGCGCCAGCGAAACCTTCAAGCTGCTGCACGACGGCGTGCCGCGCCTTGCCCGCGAACCCATCGCCGCCATCGCGCCGAACGCCCTGCTGCGCCGGCTCGAACGCGCCGGCATCGCTGATCCTTCCCCGCTGCAGGGCGAAGATGCGGTTCGCCTCGGCTACCGCTTCCCGCCCGCCGACCGGCACTACGCGGAATTGTTCGACATCGCCCGCGCCGCGCTCGCGCTGCCCGCGCGTGACGTGCGCGCCTGGCTCGATCTTGCCCCGGATAAACGCGCACCCTGGGTGACCCGCGGCGGCCTGCGCGCCAGCGCCGCCCTGCTGGTGCTGGAAGAAGCCGCCCTGCGCCGCGCCGAACTGCGCGCCCGCGACGCGCTCAAACGCCGTCTCGCCGCCCATCACGGCGACCCCATGCGCGAATTGCTCGATGACGCCCTCGCACTGGAAGGTGCCCTCGCCCGCCCCGCCGGCCTGCTCGACGGCGTACCCGGCTACGGCCTGCCGCAAACCGACGAACGCCGCCACGCCATCACCCGCGCCGGCACCCTGCGCGAGGACTGGCAGACCCGCAGCCAGCGCCTCCGCGACCTCGCCCTGGACGTCCTTCCGCCAAACCAGCGCAACGCCCTCAACGGCACGCGCCGGAACCTCGAACGCCTCGCCGCCCACCTGCGCACCCTGGCCGCGCAGGGTGAGGCGCGCTGATCCAGACGTTGCGGCTACAGCTCGAGACGCCCCTGCTGCCCGCTGTTCACCGCGCCACGCACCCGCGCATAGTCCAGAAGATCGGCCAATCACTCCTTGCTCCGTCATCCCGGCGAAGATCGGGGCCCATGGTGACCCTTGCCGACAGAAAATGGATCCCGGCCTTCGCCGGGATGACCCTGTGGGACAACCGCGGCCCCACGATCCCGGCGCGCCATCGCTCCCGCCCCGCCTCACCCCTGCATCACGCTACAATTCCCGGCTTTCCTCAACGAACCCGAGGTCCGCAGGGGCCGGCACACGATGGACAAGAGCTTCGAACCCGGTACTTTCGAAACCCGCTGGTACGCCCGCTGGGAGGCCGATGGGCGCTTTGCGCCGAGCGGTGAGGGTGCGCCCTACACCATCCTGCTGCCGCCGCCCAACGTCACCGGCACCTTGCACATGGGCCACGCCTTCCAGCACACGCTGATGGACGCGCTCACCCGCTACCAGCGCATGAAGGGCCGCGACACGCTGTGGCAGATGGGCTCGGACCATGCCGGCATCGCCACGGAAATGGTCGTTTCGCGCAACCTGGCGCGCGAGGGCCGGGGTGAAACGCGCGATTCACTGGGCCGCGAGGGTTTCATTGAGAAAGTATGGGAGTGGAAGCAGGAATCGGGCGACACCATCGAGCGCCAGATGCGCCGCATGGGCACTTCGGGCGACTGGTCGCGCAGCGTGTTCACCATGGACGAGATGCCGTCGAAGGCGGTGATCGAGGCCTTCGTGCGCCTGCATGAGGAAGGGCTGATCTACCGCGGCCAGCGCCTGGTGAACTGGGACCCGGTGCTGAAAACCGCGATCTCCGATCTGGAGGTGGTCAGCGAGGAGGAGGACGGCCACCTGTGGTCGATCCGCTACCCGCTGGCGGGCGGACTGACCTACGAGCACGTCGAGCGCGACGCGGACGGCAACGAACTCTCACGCGAAACCCGCGACCACCTGATCGTCGCCACCACGCGCCCGGAAACCCTGCTGGGTGACGTCGCGGTGATGGTGCACCCGGACGATCCGCGCTACGCCGGTCTGGTCGGCAAATCCGTGGTGCTGCCGCTGACCGGACGCGAGATCCCGGTCATCGTCGACGGCTACGTCGAGCGCGATTTCGGCACCGGCGTGGTGAAGGTGACCCCGGCGCACGACTTCAACGACTACGCGGTGGGCCAGCGCCACGGGCTGCCGCTGATCAACCTGTTCACGCCCGAAGCCGCGCTCAACGACAGCGCGCCGGAGAAGTACCGCGGACAGGACCGCTACGAGGCGCGCAAGGCGGTGCTGGCCGACCTGGAAGCCGCCGAGCTCCTGGCCGAAGACAAGCCGCACAAACTGATGGTGCCGCGCGGAGACCGCACCGGGCAGGTGGTCGAGCCGTACCTCACCGACCAGTGGTTCGTGAAGATGGACACCCTGGGCGCGCGCGGCCTGGAGCTGGTCGAGAACGGTTCGATCCGCTTCGTGCCGCCCAACTGGATCAACACCTACCGTCACTGGATGGAAAACATCCAGGACTGGTGCATCAGTCGCCAGCTGTGGTGGGGACACCGCATCCCCGCCTGGTACGACGAGGCGGGCGGTATCCACGTCGGTCGCGACGAGGCCGAAGCTCGGACGAAAAACGGCCTCGCTGCCGACGTGAAGCTGACCCAGGACACCGACGTGCTGGAAACCTGGTTCTCTTCCGCGCTGTGGCCGTTTTCCACCATGGGCTGGCCGGACAAGGCCGCGATGGACGCGCGCGGATTTGACCGCTATCTGCCCTCCAGCGTGCTGGTGACGGGCTTCGACATCATCTTCTTCTGGGTCGCCCGGATGGTGATGATGACCGACCACTTCACCGGCGAAGTGCCCTTCCGCGACGTCTACATCACCGGACTGGTGCGCGACAAGGACGGGCAGAAGATGTCCAAGTCCAAGGGCAACGTGCTCGATCCGATCGATCTGATCGACGGCATCAGCACTGACGCGCTGGTGGAAAAGCGCACCTCGGGCCTGATGCAGCCGAAGATGGCCGAGCGCATCGAGAAGGCCACACGCAAGGAATTCCCCGACGGCATCCCGGCGTTCGGCGCCGACGCGCTGCGCTTCACCTTCGCCTCGCTCGCCACCCACGGGCGCGACATCAAGTTCGACCTCAACCGCTGCGAGGGCTACAAGAACTTCTGCAACAAGCTCTGGAACGCGGCGCGCTTCGTGCTCGGCACCCTGCCGGAAGGCGCAACGATCCAGCGCCCGGCGCAGTGGCCGCAGCTGGCCTTCGAGCGTGCCCTGCTGGCGCGCTTCGATGCGCTGCTCACCGAGATCGACGCGCAGTTCGCCGCATATCGTTTTGATCTCGTCTCGCAGGCGCTGTACGAGTTCGTCTGGAACGAGTTCTGCGACTGGTCGATCGAGTTCGCCAAGCCGTACCTCAACCCGGAAGCGGGCGAGGAAAGCGCCGCGGCGGCCTCGGTGCGCCACACCCTTCTCGCCGTGCTGGAAGCCACGCTGCGCCTGGCGCACCCGCTGATTCCCTTCGTCACCGAGGAAATCTGGCAGCACGTCGCCCCGCGCCTGGGCCTGGCCGAGGGCAGCATCATGGCCCAGCCCTGGCCCGCACCCTTCGCCACCGAAAGCCGGACCGGCGATCTGACCGATATCGACTGGCTCAAGGAGGCGATCGCCAAGCTGCGTTCGGTGCGCTCGACCCTGGGCATCCCGCCCTCGCGCCGGGTGCCGCTGCTGGTCGACGGCGGCGATGCGGACGATGCCGCGCGCATCGCGCGCTTCGCCGACGCCCTGCGCGCGCTGGCGCGGCTGGAGTCCATCGATTCACTCCGCGGCGATGCCCCGCCCAGCGCCTCGGCGATGCTGGGCGAGCTGCGCCTCCTGATCCCGCTGGAAGGCCTGATCGACCTCGACGCCGAACGCGCGCGTCTGGCCAAGGAAGTCGCCCGCGTCGCCGCCGAGAAGGAAAAGAGCGAAGCCAAGCTCGCCAGGTTCAGCGACAAGGTCCCCGCCGCCGTGGTCGAACAGGAGCGCCAGCGCCTGGCGGAATGGTCGGTGCAGCTCGACGGGCTGAAGGAGCAGCAGGCGCGGCTGGGATAAATGTTCGTCAGCCGCATGATTTGAATGCACGTCGAACACCCAAGCCAAGCACCACCGGTGACTTCTTTTGCACCATGTCGTGGGACACAACCCCGCGAATTTCGGCGAACATGGAGCAAGTGCCGGCCCTGGGCCGATGCAAGGAGAATCGCATGACTCAAAACAGCTGGTTGTTGCTGGCAATTTTGCTGCTGGTGCCCTCACTGATCGTGGGTTTCCTTCGCCTGGTGCTGAAGAAGGAGGCCTCCGCAGTCAGCGGCATCGGTGGCGTCGTGTTCGCCCTGATGACTTTCGCGCTTTCGATGTGGATCATCCTGGACAAGGTGTCCTGAGGCCGGACAGGGCGCACTTGGCGAACGGGCGACGCAGGTCGCGTTTCCGCGGACCGCAGGCACCCGCTGATCCGGTCGGAACCCGCCACTGCCCACGAAACAGACCCGTGAGCCAGGGCGCAGGCTGATCTGGCGAATTCCGATCCATCAGCCAGGACGTCCTGGGCAATGCCCAGCTCAAGGGCTGGACTGCGGGCGTGAACACCCGCATCGACATCACCCCGGACTGGCACCTTGCGGCGCGCGGCGGATACTTCCGCGGCGACATGCGCGGCGACGCGATGTTCATCCCGGGCAGCGCAGGCGGAATACCGCGTCTGATCCCGGGCATGCCGCAGCGGCGGCAGCGGTTCTCCGAAACAGGGGCCGGCCTTCTGGTCGGGCCCTGTTTTTTTGTGCCCAAGGCATCGGTGTCCCGCGTCCACGATCCGATGGAGACGACCGACCGCTCCGTGCAGGAGTTCCTGGCGTAGGATGCAACGCTCCGTCCGACACATCCGCCGAAGAGGGTTTCCGATGGATTCCTTTCCTGCCGCAACGCTCATCCGCCGCAAGCGCAACGGCGAATCGCTGAGTGCGCAACAGTGCGCGGCACTGGCTCACGGCATCGCCGCCGGGCAGTGGAGCGAGGGCCAGATCGCGGCGTTCTGCATGGCGGTGGCCTGGCGCGGCATGACGGCGGAAGAATGCCGCGACTTCACCTTCGCGCTGCGCGACTCGGGCCGGTGCCTGGACTGGAGCGACCTGCCCGGCCCGGTGCTGGACAAGCATTCCACCGGCGGCGTGGGCGATGCGGTGAGCCTGGCGCTGGCACCGCTGGTGGCAGCCTGCGGCGGCTTCGTGCCGATGATCTCCGGGCGCGGCCTGGGCCATACCGGCGGCACGCTGGACAAGCTGGAAAGCCTGGCAGGTTACGACGTCAATCCGTCACCCGATCGCCTGCACCGGATCGTGCGCGAGATCGGCTGCGCCATCGTCGGGCAGAGCGCGGATCTGGTGCCCGCCGACCGACGCCTTTACGCAGTGCGCGACGTGACCGCGACGGTGGACGTGCCCGACCTGATCGTGGCCTCGATCCTGTCCAAGAAGCTCGCCGGCGGCGCGCAGGCGCTGGTGCTGGACATCAAGACCGGCAGCGGTGCGCAGACGCCGGATCTGGCCGGTTCCGAGGCGCTGGCGCGGCGGATGCTCGCGGTTGCCGAGGGCAGCGGACTGGCGCTCGACGCCGTTCTCACCGACATGGGCCAGGTGCTCGGACGCGAGGCCGGCAATGCGCTGGAACTGCGCGCCATCCTCGACCTCTTGACGGGCGGGCCGGGCTGCCCGCGCCTGCGCGCGCTCACGCTCGAACTTTCCGCGAGGCTGCTGTGCCTGGGCCGGCTTGCGGCGGACCGCGAATCCGCGCTGGCCCGCCTGCAGCAGGCGCTCGGCTCGGGTGCCGCCGCCGAGCGCTTCGCGCGCATGGTGGCCGCGCTGGGCGGCCCCAGCGACCTGCTGGAACATCCGGCGCGCCGCCTGCCGACCGCGCCGGTGGTTCGTCCCGTGCTGGCCGAGGGCGAAGGCTACGTTTCCGCCATCGACGTGCGCGCCCTGGGCGAATGCGTGGTGGACCTGGGCGGCGGGCGGCGCACACCCGGCGCGGCCATCGATCACGCCGTTGGGCTGGCGCAGGTGCGCGGCCGCGGCGAGTGCGTCGCGCCCGGGGAAACGCTGGCGCTCGTGCACGCGCGCAGCGAGACGGCGGCGGCCGCTGCGGCCACGCGGGTAAAGGCGGCGTTTCGCCTGTCGCCGGACGCGCCCGATGCGGTTCCGCCCTGGCGCTGGCTTGCGCCCGGCGGGAACGCCCCGGCGCGCGGTTTCGAGGGCATCGACGCGCAAGCCTGAGGGCTCGCTGCGGGCGCGGCATCCGGGAATCCGGTGCGCTGAGCGCGCGCCCGAGTTCCAGGCGCGGCCCGTGCTGCACCGCGCATTGTCTGGCTCCGCGTCTGCTGTGATACTCGGCCGTTGCTGCCCGCTCCGTCACTCGACCGGCGGAACCGGGCGGTCTGGCGGCACCGCGACCGGCCGGCGATGCATTGCCGGCACGACGCCACCTGAAATTCCCCGTCGACACGACGCCCCCGGGCCCGGCCTCCGCAAGAGGCCGGGTGTGCACACCGCAGCAACCTCGAAACTCCTGGAGTAATGCATGAGCTTCATCAAACCGACCCTCGTGGCATCAGCCATCGGCCTTGCCATCGCCGGCATCGGTGCGCCGGCCACGCTTCACGCGGCACCCACCTCATTCGACGCCCAGTTCGTCCAGGCTCCGATGGCAACCCTCGAGGAGAGCGAAACCGGGCGATACATCGTCACCTTCGTCGAGCCGGGCCTGGTCCAGTACCGCGGCGGCATCGCAGGATTGGCGCGCACCGCGCCGGGCGTGGACGGCATCTCGCTCAACAGCTCCAAAAAGTTCGTGATGGACTCGGTGGCGGCGAAGGAATACCAGAACTATCTCGTGGAGCAGCGCAAGCTGCACCTGGACGCGATCCAGCGCGCGCTGGGCCACAGCCTGGACATCCACTACACCTATGACGTCACCCGCAGCGGCATTTCCGTTTCCCTCAGCCACGCCGAGGCGCTGCAGGTTGCCGGGCTTCCCGGCGTCCTGTCGGTCGCACCGGTGCAGCTCTACGAGACCCAGACCACGCGCGGCCCTTCGTTCATCGGCGCGGATACCATCTGGAACGGCACGGCCATCCCGAACTGGGCGACGGCCACCCGCGGACAGGGTGTGAAGGTCGGCATCATCGACACCGGCACCTTCATCGGCCACCCGTCATTCACCGATGACCCGGCCTGCGGCTTCAGCGCGGCCAATCCCAAGCTGTTCCCGCGCGACTGCGTGACCAACAACGGCACCCAGTGCACCGGCACCCTGTTCGACGCCGACATGAGCAGCCACGGCGTGCATACGTCCAGCACCGCCGCCGGCAACACCCTCAGCAACGCGTCCGCACCGCCGGCCCCGCCGCTGCCTGCCGGCGTGACGATGTCGGGCGTCGCTCCCTGCGCCTCGATCTATTCCTACAACGTCGCCAACCACACCACCGGCGCGCTGTCCGAGGATTCGCTGGAATCGGCCATCCAGCACGCGATCGTCGATCAGGTCGACGTGGTGAACTATTCCATCGGCCGCACCTGCGGCGGTGGCAACCCCTGGACCGACCAGCGGATGCAGTCCTTCCTCAACGCCTCCGACGCCGACGTCTTCGTCGCGGCCTCGGCGGGCAATACCCGCGACACCTGCACCAACCCGGTCGGTCTGGTGGGCAACAACGGCCCGTGGATCCTGACGGTCGCCAACTCGACCCAGGACGAAGTCGTCACCCCGACGCTCACCGTCGTCGCGCCCGGCCCCGTGCCCGCCATGCTTGAGCAGATCCCGCTCACGCCCGGCAGCACCACGCTCAGCCCCTCGGTCACCCTGCCGATGTTCGATGCCCGCATCAAGGTCTCTCCGAACCTGGAAGCCTGCACCGCCGGTGGCGGCATCCCCGCGGGCACGTTCACCAGCGCCGATGTCGCCATCGTTCGCCGCGGCTCGTGCAACTTCGCCGAGAAGATCACCAACGCCTACAACGCCGGCGCGCGCACGGTGATCGTCGCCAACAACCAGCCCGGCACCATTTCCATGGACACCACCGGTGCGCCCGGTGACGCGGCCTCGTTCAGCATCGGCTCCCAGGCCATCGGCGACGCGCTCATCGCCTTCATCGGCAATCCGCCATCCGATCACGTTTTCAGCGATGGATTCGAGGACAGCGCGCCGGCACCGACCGTCGATCCGGTGTTCGGCGACTACCTGCCGGTGGAAATCCTGTCCCGCCAGGGCGACGTGATCAACGGCAGCAGTCTGCGCGGTCCGACCCAGGCCCCCTACGACAATCTGACCAAGCCCGACATCACCGGCCCGGGCACCGACATCTACGCCGCCTACATGGCCGTCGAGGGCAACTACGGCCTGATGACCGGCACCTCGATGTCCTCGCCGCACCTGGCCGGCGCGGCGGCGCTGGTGCGTGCGGTGCATCCGACCTGGACCCCGTACGAGGTCAAATCGGCGATCCAGACCACCGCCAGTCGCACCGGCTTCATGGAGGACGGCACCACGCCGTGGACCCCCGATGCCGTCGGCAGCGGCCGCGTCGACCTGAGTCGCGCCACGCTGGCGGGCCTGACCCTGGACGAGACCAAGGCCAACTTCCTGGCGGCCAACCCGAACGGCGGCAGCATCAGCCAGACCCAGCTCAACCTGGCTTCGCTGCGCAACGTGGCCTGCGGCACTTCGTGCAGCTGGACGCGCACCGTGACCAATCGACTGGACGTCTCGGGTTCGTGGAACTCCACCGTCGAGAATCCGGCGGGCTACACGCTCTCGGTCTCGCCGGCGACCTTCACCCTGGCCCCGGATGCCTCCCAGACGGTTACCGTCACCGCCACCGCGGTCGGCGCGGCCACGCAGTCCCTGTCGTTTGGCGCAGTCATCCTGCAGGAGACCGGCAGCGCCTCGCCGGACCAGCACTTCACCGTGGCGATCAAGGGCGAAACGCCCATGGCCCCGCCGGGCTACTGCGACGGCGGCACCTGCGTGCTGAAGATCGACACCATGCCCGACGCCGGCGGCAGCTTCTCGGCCGTGGGGTGTTCGACCTACTGCGGATTCGTGTGGCTGAACCAGTTCTCCCCGCCCGCCGAGGAGTATCCGATCACCCTTACCGCCGTGCAGTCCCTCTTTGCAGCCAGTTCGAACCCGCAGGGCGACAAGATCCACATCTATATCTACCTGGATGACGACGCGGACCCGACCAACGGCGCAACCCTGCTGGGCCAGCACACCTACACGCTGCCGGCACCGCTCAACGCGTGGCGCAACATCACCTTGCCAACGCCCATCGTGGTTAGCGGTCCGGGCCACATCCTCATCGCCATGACCAACCCGACCGGAAACGCGGGCACGCGTCCCGCCTCGGGCGACCCCGGCCCCTTCAACGGCCACGGCTGGATCGGCGACTACGTGGATACCGCTGCCGGCGTCGCTCCGGACCTCAGCAGCCCCAGCGTCGACCTGCTCCCCAACGACCAGGCCATCACCGGCTTCGACCGCAACTGGCTGATCCGCGCCACCGGCACCAACGGCGGCGGTCGGCCGATCTCGCTGGAGCCGGTCACGCGCTGACCGCGCGTTCCGCTCGACGACTTCAACCGGCGCGGGAAACCGCGCCGGTTTTTTTTCAGCGCGATGACACAGCGGCCTGCCGTGAGCCTCCGGGCTGGTCCGCAGCGCGGTGATGCCGCACAATGCCCTGTTCGCCGTGCAGAACCTGGAGCGTGTGCGTGAATGCCGAAGAGGTGCGCGATTACCTGGCGGGGATCGACTGGACGCGCCAGTTCGATCAGGCGACCCTGCGCCGGGCCAACACCTATCTGGCCAACGATCACCTCCTGAGCCTGGCGCTGGAACGCGACCGGCGCGGAGTGATCCGGCTGCGGGCGTTGGTGCGCGGCAGCGGCGAGGCGATCTACGAACCCTGGGTCGAGTTCCGCGAGCAGGGTCGCGGGCAGCTGGCGCTGTTCGGCTCCTGCGACTGCCCGGTCAACGGGCCGTGCAAGCACCAGGCGCTGCTGCTGCTCTACGCCCAGCGGTTCCCGTCCGCGCAGTGGCCCAAGGATGAGCCCATCGCGCCGCCACCGCCCAGCGGCACGCTGCCGGCAGAGCAGATGGAGACCCTGCCCGAATGGCTGCGCAGCGCCCTCGCCGGTCAGATGGCGGCCCAGACCGCGAGCAACCTGCCGGCGTGGGACTTCTGGTTCTCGCGGCTGGCGCAACTGGAGCCGCGAGCGACGCTGCCCGAAGCCGTGGATCGCCGCTTCGGCCTGATTTTGCGCGAAGACATGGGCCGGCTCGCAGTGCTTCCCGCCTTCCTTCGCGCCGGGCGGGGCCGCATGGGCGGCCTGGTCGACCCCAAGCCGCTGGAGCTGACGGCCGAAGGCCCGAGCCCGGCACCGGCCGGCGGCTGGAGCACGGAGGACGCCATCGCGCTCGGCACCCTTCTTGGTTCCGCCAGCCGCGGCATGCGGCGCACCGATCCGGTCGTGATCGATTCGACCCACACCGAGGCCGCGCTGGTCCATCTGATGCGCCACCACCCGGTGTTCTGGGAACGCGGCAGCACGCCTCTCGAAGCCGCGCCGGCGCAATCCCTCCACCTGCGCTGGGACGACCAGCCCGACGGCACCCAGATCCTGGCGCTGGTCCTGGATGATCCCGAACCGTCGGTGCTGCTTCTGGGCCACGGGCTCTGGTACGTGCAGCCGGCGGCGCGGCGCTACGGCCGGGTCGAAGGCGACCCGGCGCTGGTGCACGCCGTGGCGGCGGCACCGCCGCTCCAGCCCGAGGACGTGGCCGAAGTGCAGCTGCGGCTCAAGCGCCAGAGCGCACTGCCGGTGGCGATGCCGCAGCCGCGCCGCGTGCGGCAAGTGAAGGCGACGCCCGTGGCGGTACTCTCGATGCAGGTGGTGAGTGTGGAAATGGAGGCACGCCACGCGCAGCGCGCGCCCTTGCGCGTGGGCGTGGCCACGCTGGGCTTCGACTACGATGGCCACCGCCTCGCGCCGGGCGTGTACAACGAGCGCCGCCAGGATGCCGACGGGCAGGAAGTCACCGAGATCATTCGCGACGCCGTGCGGGAGCGGCGCGCGGAGCAGCGCCTGACCGATGCCGGGCTGCGCGATGCGCTCATCTGGGCACACGACATGGCGCTGCGGCGCAATCGCTTCGAACCCGACCAGTGGCTGCTCCAGACCGGGAGCTATCGCACGCCGGCAAGCCCCGAGGCATGGGCTTCGGTGCTGGCGGAACTGGCGGCGGCAGGTTTCCGGATCGAATATGCCGCGGACTTCCCGCGTGACGATGTGGTCGAGATCGGCGAATGGCACGCCGATCTTGCCGAACTGGACGAGTCCGGCAGCCGCTGGTTCGACGTCTCGCTGGGCATCGACGTCGAGGGCCAGCGCATCGACCTGCTGCCGATCCTGCGCCGGGTGCTGGCCGATCCCGATTTTCCGCTTGAGCGCCCCGCCGACGAACCGGGCGACGCCGCCTGGCGGGTGCGCATCGACGAGAACCGCAGCGTGCGCCTTCCGCTGGCGCGCCTGCGCGCCGTACTCGAACCGCTGCTCGAATGGATCGCCGGCAGCGAAGACGGGCTGCGGCTGCATCGCACCCAGGCGTCAACGCTGCGCCGGGTGGCGGAAGACGCCGGCCTGCCGTGGCGCGGTGCCGAAAAGTTTCGCGCGCAGATGGATCGGCTGCGCGAACTGCCCGCCACGGCCGAGGTGCCGGAGGGCTTTCGCGCCGAACTGCGCCCCTACCAGCGCGATGGCCTGGCCTGGCTGAATTTCCTGTCCGACGCCGGACTGGGCGGCATCCTCGCCGACGACATGGGGCTGGGCAAGACCGTCCAGGTGCTCGCCCACCTCCTGTCGGAAAAGCAGCGTGGCCGGCTCGACCTGCCGGCACTGGTGGTGGCACCCACGAGCCTGGTCGGCAACTGGCGTGACGAGGCGGCCCGCTTTGCGCCCGACCTGCGGGTGCTGGTGCTGCACGGCAGCGGCCGCGCCGCGCGCTACGAGGCCATTGTGGACTCGGATCTGGTCATCACCACCTATCCGCTCCTGCCGCGCGACCGCGACAGCCTGTGCGAACAGCGCTTTTCGCTGCTGATCGTCGACGAGGCGCAGGCCATCAAGAACGCGCGCAGCCAGGCCGCGCAGGTGGTTCGCGAAATCCCCGCGCGACGGCGGCTGGCGATGACCGGCACGCCGCTGGAAAACCACCTGGGCGAGCTGTGGGCGCAGTTCGATGCGGTGGAACCGGGGCTGCTCGGCAGCGAGACGCGCTTCAACCGCACCTACCGCACCCCGATCGAGAAGCACGGCGACGCGGACCGCCAGGCGCGGCTCAACCGGCGCGTGGCCATGCTGCTGCTGCGCCGGCGCAAGGAGGACGTGCTCGCCGAACTGCCGCCCAAGACCGAGATCGTGCGCTCGCTCGAACTGCAGGGTGCCCAGCGCCAGCTCTACGAAACCCTGCGTCTGGCCCAGCACGAGCGGGTGCGCGAGTCGATCGTCCAGCGCGGGCTGGGGCAATCGGGCATCGTGGTCATCGATGCGCTGCTCAAGCTGCGCCAGGCCTGCTGCGATCCGCGCCTGGTCAAGCTAGAGGCCGCGCGCAAGGTGCGCGAATCGGCCAAGCTCGAAGCCCTGCTCGATCTGCTCGACGGCCTGATCGCCGAAGGCCGGCGGGTGCTGGTGTTTTCCCAATTCACCCAGATGCTCGCGCTGATCGGCCAGGCGCTGGACAAGCGCAGGACGCCCTATCTGAGCCTCACCGGCGACACGCCTGCGGCCACGCGCTCCGACCTGGTGCGCGGCTTCCAGGAAGGCGAGACCCCGGTGTTCCTCATCAGCCTCAAGGCCGGCGGCGTCGGCCTCAACCTGACCGCCGCCGATGCGGTGATCCACTACGATCCGTGGTGGAACCCCGCGGTGGAGTCGCAGGCCACCGACCGCGCCCACCGCATCGGTCAGGACAAGCCGGTCTTCGTCTACAAGCTGATCTGCGCCGGCACCGTGGAGGAGAAAATCCAGGCCATGCAGGAGCGCAAAGCCGAGCTGGCGCGTGCGGTGCTGGAGGGCGGGGGCAGCAACGTCGCCCTGGGCTTCGATGAAGCCGACCTGGCGGAACTGTTCGCGCCGATCTGACGCCCGGTCCGACGCCGTTGCCACACGGCGCGTGCGTTGCAACATACGTTGCCGAACCCGCCGACGATGCGAACGGTATTGACATTCATTCGCATTGGCAGGACGATGCGCCCATCGCCATCATGGGTGTGATTCGTGTACGTGTGCATCTGCAACGGCATTACCGACCGCGACATCCGCGACGCCGTTCGCGCCGGTGCCGACGATCTGTCGGACCTGTCGGCCATCACCGGCTGCGCCACCGTGTGCGGAAGCTGCGGAGAGCTGGCCATGGATATCCTGCGGGAAACCCGCCGCGAGGCCCTGAACCTGCCCCTGCGCGCCGCCTGATCGGACGCGCGCGCCGCCGCAGCGCCATCCCGCCGCGCAATCCCGCTACCCTAGTCGCCTTTCCACGACGGAGTGCCTCCGATGCAAGGCGACCGCAAGGCCATCGCGCACCTCAACAAGGCGCTGTTCAACGCGCTCACCGCCATCAACCAGTTCTTCCTGCATGCACGCATGTTCGGAAACTGGGGCCTGGAAGAACTCGACGAACGCGATTACAAGGAGTCGATCCGCCAGATGAAGCAGGCCGACCGGCTGATCGGGCGCATCCTGTTCCTGGAAGGCCTGCCGAACCTGCAGAACCTGGGCAAGCTGCTGATCGGGGAAACGCCGCAGGAATGCCTCGAATGCGACCAGGCGCTGGTTCGCCAGGAGCTGGCAGACCTGCGCGAGGGCATCGCGTACTGCGAATCGGCTGGCGACTACGTATCGCGCGACCTGCTCACCTCGATCCTGCACGCCGGCGAGGAGCATCTGGACTGGCTGGAAACCCAGGCCGACCTCATCGCGCGGCTTGGCCTGGAAACCTACCTGCAGGCGCAGATCGGCGGCTGAACCCTCCCGGCCCGCGGCACGCGGGATTGATCCGGCTCAAACCGCCTGTTGCAGCGCAGCTAAAATGCCAGGGGCCCGGCGCGACGACTGCCGGGCCCTTTCATTGATGGAGTGCCCCATGTCCACGTTCGACGTCGAACGCGTGCTGTCCGTCCACCACTGGACGCCCGACTACTTCAGCTTCCGCACCACGCGCGGTGCCGGACTGCGCTTCGAGAACGGCCAGTTCGTGATGATCGGCCTGCCGGTGGACGGCAAACCGCTGATGCGCGCCTACTCAGTGGCCAGCGCCAACTGGGAAGAAGAAATGGAGTTCTTCTCCATCAAGGTCCAGCACGGCCCGCTCACCTCGCGCCTGCAGCACCTCCAGCCCGGCGACGAGATCCTGCTCGGGCGCAAGCCGACCGGCACCCTGCTGATTTCCGACCTGCATCCGGGCCGCAACCTGTACCTGCTCTCCACCGGCACCGGCCTTGCGCCCTTCCTGTCGATCATCAAGGACCCCGACACCTACGCGCGCTTCGAGCGGGTGATCCTGACCCACGGCGTGCGCAACGTCGGCGACCTGGCCTATCGCGACCACATCACCCGCGAACTGCCGCGGCACGAATATCTGGGCGAGATGGTTTCCCGCCAGCTGCTCTACTATCCGGCGGTCACGCGCGAGGACTTCGTCCACCGCGGCCGCCTCACCGACCTGCTCGACGCCGGGCAAATCAGCGCCGACCTCGGCATCGCGCCGCTCGATCCGGCGCACGACCGCGCCATGATCTGCGGCAGCCCGCAGATGCTGGCGGACTTCCGCGCCATCCTGGACCGGCGCGGGTTCAAGGCCTCCCCGCGCATCGGCACGCCGGGTGAATACGTGTTCGAGCGCGCGTTCGTGGAGAAATGAGGTCAATCGCGCGGCGCAAGCGCCACGAAGCGACCGCTGAAGGTGCAGCACAGGGTGCCTGCCGGATCGCGGATTTCCGCTTCCATCCGGGCGCGCGACTTGCCCTTCGCCGCGAAGGCGTCGAGCACCTCGTTCCACGTCTGCCCGTCTTCCAGCCATGCGCGCGCATGCAGGTCGCCGTACAGCGGGGCCAGATAGCGCACGCTGGAATCCTGCACGTAGACATCGGCACGGTGGCCGGCATCCTCCAGACGCATCGACAGCAGCGCCCACGCCGCCAGCGTCATCACGCTCGTCAGGCTGCCGCCAAAGGCGCAGCCCTTGTCGTTGACGTTGGCCGCCAGCGGCGCGGCAAGGCACAACGTATCGGCATCGAAGCCGGCAAGGCGCAGCTGCATGGCCTGCACCGGCGGCATGGTCAGGAGGCGCGTGATGACCGGATGGGACGAAGCGGGGGTATCCACGGTTGGGCTTGCGGCAGGAGGGCGCGTAAGCTTGCCCGATGATGCCTGAGCCTGTCTTGAAGCCGCTTGCCGGCTGGTCGGTGGTCTGCCTGCGCCCCAGCGCGCAGCAGGCCGCGGTGCGGCGCGCCGTACAGGCACGCGGTGCCCGCCACCTCGCGCTGCCCGGCCTGCGCCTCGCGCCCGCGCCCGACGAGCACGCCGCGCGCGCGGCGCTGCGCGACGCCCTGGCCTGCCACACGGTGGTGTTCACCAGCCCGGCGGCGGTCATGTTCGCCGCACGCCTCCTGCCGCCGCGCGCCCTGCGCGGGCAGACCGCCATCGCGGTGGGCGAAGGCACCGCGCGGGCGCTGGCCCGACACCGCGTCTCCTCGATTACGCCGCCACCCGATGCGATGCACTCCGACGGCGTGCTCGCCCTGCCGCACTGGCGCGATGCGGCCGGGCCGGTGGGGCTGGTGACCGCCCCCGGCGGGCGCGGCGTGATTGCCGCCGGGCTCGCCGCCCGCGGCATGGAACTGCATCGGGCCGAGGTGTACCGGCGCCTGCCACCGCGCCTGGATGCGCGCCACCTGCGCGCGCTGGATGCCAGCACGCCGCCGCGTGCGGTGCTGGTGTCCAGCGGCGAGGCGCTGGAACGGGTACTGGCAGCGCTTTCCGACGCGCTGCGGACGCGTCTGCTGGACGCCACCGCCGTGGCCAGCAGTCTGCGCCTTGCCGAACTGGCGCGCGATCGCGGCTTTGCCGGCGTGCTGGTCGCCAGCGCTCCCACCGCAACCGCCATGCTCGATGCGCTCGTCGGGCATGTGGGCACTGCCGGCTTCCGGTAGCATGATTGCCGGACTTGTCCGGAAACTGCAGCCTTGGCTGACATCGACTCCACCGACTCTCCCCCCCCGACCGACGCCGGCGCAAGCACGCCCAGGCGCTGGCCGTGGCTGCTGCTCGCAATCGTGCTGGTGCTGGTCGCGGTCGGCGCACGCTGGGCCTTCCTGAGCCTGCGACAAAGCGACGACCAGCGCGCCGAAACCCAGGCGGAAAACGAAACCCTGCGCGCACGCCTGGCCGACATCGATCGCGCTCTCGACCAGCTGCGCGAAGGCCAGCAGCGCCTGTCGCAGCGGCTGGACTCGTCCAGCGCCACCAACCAGGTCCTGCGCGAGGAGCTTCTGGGCATGGGCGAGCGCGCCGGCCTGCTGGAAGACGCCGTGGCCCGCCTCGCCCAGAGCCGGATGAGCGGAGAAAGCCTGCTGCGCCTCAATGAGGCGGAGTTCCTGCTCGCAATGGGGGCCGAACGCCTCTCGCTCTACGCCGACGTCGGGGCGGCGATCCAAGCCTACTCGCTGGCCGAAGGCGCGCTTGCGGAACTGGACGATCCGGCGCTGGCCACGCTGCGCCAGACCCTCGCACAGGAGCTGATCCAGCTGCGCCAGATGCCGCCCGACCCGCGTCCGCCGCTGCGCGCCGAGCTGGCGACGCTGGCCGGTGAACTGCCGCTGCTGCCTTCCTCGCGCAGCGGCGAGGTGTCCCTCGCCAGCCCGGACAGCTCGCGTCTGGCGCAATTGCTCGGCCAGCTGGTCACGGTGCGTCGCGTCGGCACCCAGGCCGATCCGCTCGGCCCGGCCCAGCATCAGGCCGCCCTGGCCGCCATGGCGCTCCAGTTCGAACTGGCCCAGGCCGCGCTGGCGCGACCGGACGCCGCCGCCTTCCAGGCCGCGCTGGATCGCATCGCGCAGTCCGGCCAGGCCCTGTTCGATGAAGGCTCGCCCGCCGTGGTGGATTGGCAGGCGCGCCTTTCCGCCGCGCGGAACACGCCGCTGCTGCCCACGCCGCCGGTGCTCGGTGCCACGCTGCGGGAATTGCGCAGCCTGCGCGCCGCGCGCAGCGTGAGCACCAGCGTGCCGCTGAAGCCGCTCCCACCGCCGCCCGCACCCGCCGGCGACCTGCCGGATGTCGAGCACGCGGTCACGCCTTCGGTTCGACCCGATCCGCTTTCCGCCGACGAAGGCGACGAGGGAGCCGTGCCGTGAAACGCCTCGTCGGCCTGCTCGCGCTGCTGGCGCTCGCGCTCGCGGGTGCCTGGCTGTGGCGCATCGTCGCGGCCGATCCGGGCTACGTCCAGATCGCGCTGCGCGGCTGGAGCATCGAGACCACCCTGGTGGTGGCGACCACCGCGCTGATCCTGGCGCTGGCGGCGCTGTGGCTTGTGGTCAAGCTGCTGCGCATGCCCGGACGATACTGGTCGCGGCGGCGCCGCCACGTCGCGCGCGAGCGGCTTGCCGGCGGTCTGGTGGCCCTGCACGAAGGGCGCTGGCATCGCGCCGAGCGCCTGCTCACCCGCGCCGCGAGCGAACCGCAGCACCGGCTTCCGGCCTTGCTGGGCGCCGCGCGCGCGGCGCAGTCGCGCGGCGACACGCAGCGCGCGGACGAACTCCTGGCGCAGGCGGGCGAGCGCGGCGATGCGCTGGTCGCGGCCCTGGTCGCGGCGCGCCAGCACCAGCGCAGCGGCGATGCGCCCGCGATCACCGCGCTGTTCGACGCCCAGCCGGTGGCGGCCCTGCCGCCGCGCGCGATCGAGCTCTACGTCAAGGCACTGGCCGCAACCGGGCGCGCCGGCGAGGCAGTGGGCCTGCTGCCGGCATTGCGCACCAGCCGCGTGCTGGAAGGCGATGCCCTGACGCAGGAGGAAGACGCCACCATTGCCGCCGCGCTGCAGCAAGCAGCGGACGCCCAGACTTTGGCCTCGACCTGGGGCAACCTGTCGCGCGCGCAGAAGATCCGTGCGCCCATCGTCGCCGCCTATGCAAGGCGCGCCGTGGACCTGGGTGACAGCGACGCCGCCGTGACCGCCGTGGAAGATGCGATGCGCAAGCGCTGGTCGCCCGAACTGGCCGCCATCTACGGCCGCCTGCCGCGCGGCGGCGGGCGCTCCCCGCTGAAGATGGCCGAAAGCTGGCTGACCGCACATCCGGATGATCCCGGGCTCCTGGTCACGCTGGCGAAGCTGTGCCGCAAGGAGCAGATCTGGGGCAAGGCCGAGGATTACCTGCAGCGCGCGCTGGCGCACGGTGCCGGTGCCGCGGCGTGGGAAGAACTCGGCCATGTCCATGCCGCCCAGCACCGCAATGACGCGGCCGCCGACGCCTACGCGAAGGCGCTGGCGGTGCAGCGCGGCGAGCGCGCGCAGACGCGCTCGGATCGCCCGCTGCGCGACGAAATCGCCAAGGTGGCCGTGGCCGAAGTGCGGTCGGACATGGGCGTTCCGCGGCTGCCCTACGAAGAGGCTGACGAGGACGACGCCCAGCCGCCGGCCTGAGGCCACGTGCGCCCGCGCCTCACCGGGCGCGCAGGGAACGCCTACTCCGCGGTACCGAACAGTGCCGTCAGGTCGAGATTGCCGCCGGAAAGCACGATGCCCACGCGTCTTCCGGCGAAACGCGCGCGCGCGCGCAGCAGCGCCGCCAACGCCACCGCACCCGAGGGTTCCACCACCTGCTTCATGCGCTCGAACACCAGGCGCATGGCCTGGCGCACTTCCTCGTCGCTGGCCAGGAGGATGCCGTCGCAGTGGCGCGACAGGATGGTGAAGGTGCGCTCGGACAGATGCGCGCGCAGCCCGTCGCAGATCGTGTCCGGGCGCATGTCGACGATGCGCCGGCCCTGCCGCAGCGAGGCGCAGGCATCGGCCGCGCCCTCCGGCTCCGCACCGAACACCGCGATGCCCGGATTCAACGCCTTGGCCGCGATCAGGGTACCCGACAGCAGTCCGCCGCCCGACACCGGCGCGATGATCGCATCCAGCCCCGGCACCTGATGCATCAGTTCCAGCGTCGCCGTGCCCTGCCCCGCGATCACGCGGGGGTCATCGAAGGGATGGATGAGTTCGCCGCCGGTCTCGGACAACACCTGCGCGGTGACGCGATCACGATCGTGCTGGGACACCTCGCACGGCACGATGCGTGCGCCGAAATCCGCGATGGCGGCAAGCTTCACCTGCGGCGCACCGCGCGGCACCACTACGGTGGCGGGAATGCCGCGCAGGCGACAGGCCAGCGCGATGGCCGCACCGTGGTTGCCCGAAGACTGCGTCACCACGCCGCGCGCCGCAGCGGCGGCATCGAGCGAAAACACCGCGTTGCAGGCACCGCGGAACTTGAAGGCTCCCGCGCGCTGCAGGTGTTCGGCCTTGAAATGCAGGCTCGCGCCGGCGATCCGGTCGATCGACGCGCTTTGCAGCACCGGCGTCACGCGGGCGTGCGCCGCAATGCGCGCGGCCGCCTCGCGCACGGCGTCGATGCTGCAGTTCTCGACAGGGGCAAAAGCCATGCACCGCGTCCGGGTTGCTCGGAGGCGGAAAGCATAGCGCCGCGGATGCCCGATTGGTGGGCACATGCATCCTGCACGAACAGTGTCAAGACCATTCCCACGCGGGCATCTAAAAGGCGAAAATGCCCTGCCGCCGCCGGCGGCGGCTCGCTCCGCAACGTCCAACCCACGGGAATCCTCCATGTCCTCCATGTCCTCCATGCTTCGCATCACCGCTGCACTCGCCCTCGTCCTCTTTGCCACCGGCACCCTGGCCGCCAGCGGCGACTCGGAGATCACCATCCGCAATGATTCCTCCTGGGTGCTGCACGAGCTTTACCTGTCTTCCGTCGATGACGAGGAATGGGGTCCGGACCAGCTTGGCAGCGAGGTGATCGGACAGGGTGACGAGTTCACCCTGACCGATGTGCCGTGCGAGGTGTACGACGTGCGCCTGGTGGACGAGGACGGCGATGTCTGCATCCTCGACGCCGTCGCACTGTGCAACCACGAAGCCAGCTGGGACATCACCAACCGGGAGCTGCTGGGGTGCCAGGCCGACACCGACGAATGATCCGCCCGGCCTGATGCAGTCCGCGCATCGCAGCCGGCACCGCGCCGGCTGCGGCGCGGCGTCGGCGCGAAACGGCGCCTTGCCCACGCGCCCTTGCACGCCGCTCGATTCGCTCTCGCATACCCCGTTTGGGTAACATGCTTTTTCAACGTCGACCGCACGGATCGTGTCCCACCGATCTGCCGCTTCGCCGACGGCACCCCACGCAGAAAGAAGCATGACCACGGATTCCGACACTGTCGTCCGGCTCGCCGATTACCGCGCGCCCGCATGGCGCATCACCCACGTCGCGCTCGAGTTCGAGCTCGGTGCCACCAGCACCCGCGTCACCTCGACCCTGCGGCTCGTGGCCCAGCCCGGCCAGCCGGCACCACCGCTGCGGCTGGACGGCGAGGACCTGGAGCTGCTCGACATCGCGCTCGACGGCCGCACGCTCGGCCCCGGCGAATACACCCTCGACGCGAGCGGCCTCACGCTCACCGCCGCACCGTCCGCGTGCGAACTTCGGACCACGGCACGCATCCACCCGCAGCGCAACACCCGCCTCGAAGGCCTGTACCTGAGCCGCGGCGCGCTGTTCACCCAGTGCGAGGCCGAGGGTTTCCGCCGCATCACCTGGTTCATCGACCGCCCCGACGTGTCCGCCGTCTACGACGTCACCCTGATCGCCGATCGCGCCCGCTTCCCGGTGCTTTTGTCCAACGGCGACCGCGTCGCGGCGGGCGAACTGGACGGCGGCCGCCACTTTGCGCGCTGGCACGACCCACACCCCAAACCCAGCTACCTGTTCGCGCTGGTCGCGGGCGATCTGGCGCGCTTGTCCGCGCCATTCACCACGATGCAGGGACGCACGGTGGAAGTGAACGTCTGGGCCGACCGCGCCGACGTGGCGCGCTGCGAATACGCGCTCGGTGCCGTGCTGCGGGCGATGCAATGGGACGAGCGCCGCTTCGGCCGTGCCTACGACCTCGCCGTATTCAACGTGGTCGCCGCGCAGGACTTCACCATGGGCGCGATGGAAAACAAGGGCCTCAACATCTTCAACGCCCGCTACATCCTCGCCGACGCGGATACCGCCACCGATGACGACTTCATCGCGATCGAATCGGTGATCGGGCATGAGTATTTCCACAACTGGAGCGGCAATCGCGTGACCCTGCGCGACTGGTTCCAGCTCTCGCTCAAGGAAGGGCTCACGGTATTCCGCGACCAGGAGTTCACCGCCGACCTGCACTCGCGCGGGCTCAAGCGCATCGAGGACGCGCGCCTGCTCAGGAGCCGCCAGTTCGTCGAGGACGCCGGCCCGCTTTCGCATCCGGTGCGACCGCCAAGCTACCGCGAGATCAACAATTTCTACACCGCCACGGTCTACGAAAAAGGTGCCGAACTGGTGCGCATGCTGCACACGCTCCTGGGCGAAACCGGCTTCCGCCGCGGGCTGGACCTCTATTTCGAACGCCACGACGGCGGCGCGGCCACGGTCGAAGACCTGGTGGCCGCCATGGACGAATCCTCCGGGCGCGATCTCACCCAGTTCCTGCACTGGTGGGAGCAGCCCGGCACGCCGCGCATCGAGGCGCAGGCGCGCTTCGATGCGGTCAGCGGCGAGTACACGCTCACCTTGCGCCAGCACGGCAGCGACCCCGATCACCCGCTGCACATCCCGCTGGCTCTGGCCTTCTACGACGCCAACGGCCGTCGCATCGACACACACCCGGAAGTGGACGCGGACTACCGCCCCGGCCTCATCGAGCTGCGCCAGCGCGAACACACGCTGCGGCTGCGCGGCCTGACCCAACCGCCGCTGCCAGCCTTCCTGCAGGGCCTGTCGGCACCGGTGCGGTTGGATTTCGACTATGCGCCGGAGCAGCTGGCGCGACTGGTGCAGGTGGAGACCGACCCGCTGACGCGCTGGCAGGCGCTGCAGCAGCTTGCGCGCACCGCGATCCTTCCCGGAGCGCAGCGGCGAGTCGCGCTCGATGCGCTGCTGCGCGCCCAGTCCATCCTGCTGGATGATCCGCGCGCCGACGCCGCCTTCGTGGCCGCGTGCCTGGCCCTGCCCGACTTCTGGGACCTGGGCGCACAGCTCGAGCGCATCGATGTCGACGCGCTGTGGGCGGCGCGTGAAGCCACCCTCGATGCGTTGGCCATCGACCAGACCGAACGCCTGCGCGAGCGCCACCTGCAGCTCACCGCACGCGCCGCGGGCGGACTGGAAGGCGACAGCGCCAGCGCGCGACGCCTGCGCAACCTGTGCCTGGCGCGGCTGGCGCGCGTCGAGCGCGAGGGCGAACGGGCCGTGGCGCAGTACCACGGTGCCAACACCCTCACCGACCGCCTCGCGGCGCTGCAAACCCTGCTGCACGCGGGCTTCGCCCAGGCAGATGAGGTACTCCAGGACTTCGCCGCACGCCACCGCGGCGATGCGCTGGTGGTCGACCGCTGGCTGGGCGCGCTCGTCACCGCGCCGCGTGCCGGCACCCTCGACACCGTCGCCACGATCGTGCGCGGCCCGTTCTGGCAGCCGACCAACCCCAACCGCGTGCGCGCCGTGCTCGGCAGCTTCGTGCGCAGCAACGTGCCGGCTTTCCACCGTGCCGACGGTGCCGGCTACGCGCTCTTCTTCGAACTGCTGCCGGCGCTCGATTCGATCAATCCGCAGGTCGCCTCGCGCCACCTGGCCCTGCTGGAAAACTGGCGACGCCTGGATGACGGGCGTCGCCGCCTGCTGGACGCGCACTTCGACGCGCTGCAAACGCGACTGACCTCGCGCGACAGCCGCGAAACGCTGGCGCGGCTGCGCGGCGCGGATCCAGACTGAACCTGCGCCATCGCAAGCTGAATCCGCGATGCGCGGATCCGTCCGTGCGCGGCAAGTTCAGCACGGATTTACCGCCCGCCCCGGAGACTCACCCTACACGTCGAGAAAGAAGGGGCCGACCGCAATGAAGCGCTGGATCATCGTTCTGCTTGCCGCCGCCATGCTCACCGGCTGCATCACCACCCGCGAGGTGGTCTATCGCGAGCCGTACGCCACCGACGGCTACTACTCCGATGCACCGACCTACTACCGCGACGGCAGCGGCTACTACTCGCCCTCGTACGGCAACCGCGGCGACTACTATTTCGGCGCAAGTTCCTACGGCTACGGCAGCTTCGGGGTCAGCTACTTCGACTACCCGTTCTACTACTCGGTGTTCTGGCCGATCAACCGCTGGTATTACGACCCGTTCGTGTATCCGGGCTACTACTACGGCGTCACCTGGTTCCCGCGCAGCTACTTCAGCCTGGGCTACAGCTACGGCTGGAATTCGCACGGCTGGCTGTCCTATTCGCCCTACCGCTATTCGTATGTGGACAACTATTACGACTGGCGTCGCCCGTACCACCACTACCCGAACTACCGGAACTACTACCCGACCCCGCGCTACGGCGATGCGCGCGTGGAAGCCTCGCGCCTGGCGGACATCCGCCGGCCGTACCCGAGCAACGCCTATCCGCGCAGCGGTTCGTCCAGCGGGTACAACCGCAACCAGGGCGGGCCGGCGGCACCGTCCTACAGCGGCAATCGCGCGGCGATCCCGCGCGGCAGCTACGGCACGACGCGACCCGGTGCCTACGGCAAGACCGCGCCCGCCGCCGACGTGCGGCGCACAGGCGCGGGCGCGCCCCGCTCGGAGCCCTCCACGGGCCTGTTCGGCAACCCCGTGCGCGGCAGCCAGTCCGTCCCGCGCAGCCGCCTGGACGGAACCCGTTCGCTCAACGACAGCCGCCGCGACCAGCTGCGTGACGGCGACAGCAACCTGCCCTCACGCACGTTCGCGCCGGCCGAGCGAGGCACCTCGATTCGCGGCAGCGCGGACGGTTCCAACCGCCCGGCCCTGCCGGTTCGCGGTACGACTCCGGCACCCGTGCGCGGTACGACTCCGATGCCCGTGCGCGGCATGAACCCGGTCCCGGCGCGCGACGCGACGACCGCACCGGTACGCAGCGCACCGAGCCAGGGCATTCCGATCCGCACGGTGCGACCCGTGCAGCGCACGGCACCGGTGACGACACCTTCGCGCGATGACAGCTACGGGCGTACTTACCAGCGCGACAGCGCGCCGGCACCACGCACCGCGCCCTCGCGCGATGTCACTCCGATGCCGGCACGCACCGCACCGCCGCGCAGCAGCGTGCCGCAGGCACCGATCCGAACGATGGATTCCGGCGTCGGGCGCTCCGGCTCCGGCTCCGGCTCCGTCTACGCCCCCGCACGCGCGCAGCCCCTGCCCGCGCGCCCGGTCGAAGCGCCGGTGCGCAGCGCGCCATCGCGTGCAAATCCGCCAACGTATTCGGCACCACCACCGGCTCCCGCATCGCGATCCGAGCCCACGAAGTCGCACTCGGGCAATCGCGACAGCGGTGTGCGGCGCGTGGGCTCGAACCGCGAGGATTGACGATGGCCCGCGCTCCCGGGCCGCTCGTCTTCATGTTCGTGAACGCAGTCACAATTTTTGGCAATCATCGGGCCGAGGCGTCTTGCGTCACTTCCGTACGTCGGTATGATTCGCCACAAGTGACCTCCAGCGTCTGTTTGCGACAGCGTCCGGAAGCCACCTGAAAGCTTCACCGCCTGTTCGGCGCCCGACAATGGTCTGTCCTGGATTCCCCCTGTTCCACTAAAGACCGTCGGGCGCCGACTTCACGAAGAACCCCCGCTTGCGGCGCACTCCGCAAGCGGGGGTTCGGCTTTTCCGTAACCGGGGAAAAGCGGTGAGATGTGCCGGTCGTCGATGTGCTGACGCCGGCGGCGTCCCCGTGACGCGCTGATCGATCCCTGTTCATCTCGATCAACACCGCGGCCGATCAGTCCGGTGCGCGCCTGGCGCTGCTAGCCTTGTGACCTGCCGCGTGCCTGCCGGCACGGGTGCATTCCTGTTGATGCAGGAATCGTTCCAACTACGAAAATCAGTCATTTGCGACAAAGTTCGTCAGGTTCTGTCATGCGCTATCCCGAACAATTCGACGTGATCGTGGTCGGCGGCGGCCACGCCGGCACCGAGGCGGCGCTGGCCTCGGCACGCAGCGGCGCGCGCACGCTGCTGCTCTCGCACAACATCGACACCATCGGCCAGATGAGCTGCAATCCGGCGATCGGCGGGATCGGCAAGGGCCATCTGGTGAAGGAAATCGACGCGCTCGGCGGCGTCATGGCACGCGCCGCCGACCGCGCCGGCATCCAGTGGCGCACCCTCAACGCCTCCAAGGGCCCGGCGGTGCGCGCCACGCGCTGCCAGGCCGATCGGCAGCTCTACAGGGCCGCGATCCGCGGCGCGGTGGAAACCCAGCCCAACCTCACCGTGTTCCAGCAGGCGGTCGAGGATCTGGCGCTCGAAGGTGACCAGGTGCGCGGCGTGGTGACGCAAATGGGCCTGCGCTTCGATGCGCCCCGCGTCGTGCTCACCGTCGGCACCTTCCTGGCCGGCAAGATCCACATCGGGCTTTCCAACTACGCCGGCGGCCGCGCCGGCGACGCCCCCGCCACGCCGCTGGCGCTGCGCCTGCGCGAACTGCCGCTGGGTGCCGACCGCCTCAAGACCGGCACGCCGCCGCGCATCGACGGGCGCAGCATCGACTGGTCGAGGGTGGAAGAGCAGCCCGGCGACACGCCACGCCCGGTCTTTTCCTACCTCGGATCGCCGGCCGATCATCCGCGCCAGGTGAGCTGCTGGATCACCCACACCAGCGCCCGCACCCACGACATCATCCGCGGCGCACTCGACCGTTCGCCGCTCTACACCGGCGTGATCGAAGGCACCGGCGTGCGCTATTGCCCCTCGATCGAGGACAAGGTGGTGCGCTTCGCCGAAAAGGATTCGCACCAGGTCTTCATCGAGCCCGAGGGCCTCACCACCCACGAGATCTACCCCAACGGCGTCTCCACCTCGCTGCCCTTCGACGTGCAGCTGGCGCTGGTGCGCAGCATCCGCGGTTTCGAGAACGCCGTCATCACCCGCCCCGGCTACGCCATCGAGTACGACTACTTCGATCCGCGCGGCCTCAAAACCTCGCTCGAAACCCGCGCCATTGCCGGCCTCTACTTCGCCGGCCAGATCAACGGCACCACCGGCTACGAGGAGGCCGCGGCCCAGGGCCTGGTCGCCGGCATCAACGCGGCGCGCGCGACGCGTGGCGAAGCGCCGTGGACCCCGCGCCGCGACGAGGCCTACATCGGCGTCCTGATCGACGATCTCACCACCAACGGCGTGCTCGAGCCCTACCGCATGTTCACCTCGCGCGCCGAATACCGGCTGCAGCTGCGCGAAGACAACGCCGACCTGCGCCTCACCGAACGCGGCCGCGAACTCGGGCTGGTGGACGACGCGCGCTGGCGGCACTTTTCGGAAAAACGCGAGGCCATCGAACGCGAATCCAGCCGGCTCAAGGCACTGTGGGCCGCGCCCGGCAACGCGCTTGGCCGCGAAGTGGAGGAAACCCTGGGCGTGGCGGTGAGCCGCGAGACATCCGCGCACGACCTCCTGCGTCGCCCGGAAATGGACTACGCGCGCCTCACCCGCGTCGCCTCGATCGGCCCGGGCGTGGACGATCCGCGCGTCGCCGAGCAGGTCGAAGTGCAGGCCAAGTACGCCGGCTATCTCGACCGCCAGGCCGAGGAAATCGAGCGCCAGCGCCGCAGCGAGGAAACCGCGATCCCGCCGGACTTTTCCTACGACGGCATTTCCGGGCTTTCGGTCGAAGTGCGCACCCGCCTGGAGCGTGCGCGTCCGGAAACCATCGGCCAGGCGATGCGCGTCTCGGGCGTCACCCCCGCCGCGATCTCGCTGCTGCTGGTGCACATCAAGCGCTGGCGCGGGATGCAGGCGGCGGCGTCAACCGGCTGACGCGACGGTCACTTCAACGCCAGCCCCAGCACAATGCCGGCAAACACCGCCGCGCCCACCCACGCACCGAGCGCGAACGCACACAGGCAGGCCCCAGGCTCGCGCCGCCGCGCGATCCAGAACTGCGCGCCGATCAGCAGCGCCGGCACGCCCAGCGCCGCGAAATACGCCGCACCCAGCTCCGCACGCTGGCCCACCAGCACCAGCGCCACCAGCATGCCGCCGGAAACTAGCGCCTGCGCCAGGAGATCCAACTCGCCCAGAAGGATCGCCACCGACCGTACGCCGCGACGAAGATCCTCCTCGCGCTGCGCCATCGCCTGCCAGATCCAGCCACCGCTCGCCCACAGCGTGCCGGCACACAGCAGCAGCCAGCCCAGCGGCGGCACGCCGCCCTGCACCGCGGCAAATGCCATCGGAATACCCCAGGCACATGCGACGCCCAGAGCCGCCTGCGACAGGTAGCTGACGCGCTGCACGAGCGGGACGCCCAGCGCCATCACCAGCGCCGCCGCGCCCAGATACAGCGTCAGTCGATTGCCCAGGAACTCCAGCGCCAATGCCAGCAGCAGCGCGCCCGCAAGCGCCAGCAGCGCATCGCGCCCACGCGAGGCGTCGCGCGTGGGCGAAGGCTGATCGTCCGCCTGCCCGCGCCGGTCGAGCCAGGCACCGGCAAGATTCCCGGAAACGCGTGCAACGCCATACGCCAGCCACGGCACCAACGCGAACAACAGCAGCGCGTTCCACGGCGGGAACCCGTCCGCGGCCAGCCACAGCGCCCACCACGCCGGCCACAGCAGCAGGAACATACCGCCCCGCCACGCCCCACGCATCCACGCCCACGCCCACGCCCACGCCAGGCGCACGCGCGCACCTGCCGCACCCATGCGGGTGACGGAGGCATCGGAACGCTCATCGGGGCGCAGCGATCGAGGAGTTGGCATGAAGATATCGGGCACATGAACGCCGAGGCTGGCATTCTCGCCCATTCGACCCGATATCGCAGCGGTGGCGGTCACGTCCGGCGCATCGCCCCGTCACCATCACGCAGCATCGCCCACCACACCCAAGGAGCACGCCCATGAGTTCCACCGGACAAGGCAGCACCGGCAACGTCATCGCCGCCATCTGCAGCCTGTTCATCCCGGGCCTCGGCCAACTCGTCCAGGGCCGCCTGATCTCGGCGATCCTGTGGTTCCTCACCGCCTGCGTCGCCTTCGCCATCACCTGGCTGGTGACGCTGAGCCTGCTGCCGTTCGGCTGGTTCATCGTCAGCATCTTTTCCTGCCTCAACGCCGCGCTCTACCGGCGCTGACGCAACGGCACCGCTGCTGGCCCACCCCGCGGCCAGCAGCGCTGGCGACCGATTCCCGGCCCCCACGCTCCGGACATCGCGCCGCGCCGCGCATCCATGGCACAATACGCGGCCCCGCCCCGCGCGCCACCCACCGGCACGCAGCACGGCCACCCCGCACCACCCGTGGCCCGCAGCGGAAAAGTTCTGCATCACGCGCCTGTAGCTCAGCCGGATAGAGTAGTGGCTTCCGAAGCCATTGGTCGGGGGTTCGAATCCCTCCAGGCGCGCCATCTCAAGCCTTTGTCTCAAAAGGCAATCTGACAAAATGCCGCACTGCAGCACTCACGGGAAACCCGTCGTGTGACAGTTCTGTGACGGTCTCTGTGACAAGTTCTGCAGACGCCGATTGGTCGGATGACCAGAAGCTGGTGTGACAGGCCCGCGCCCGCTGACCAGAAGCCTCGGCGGCTAGTTGATGCCTCAGGACCAGAAGCCTCTGTGACGCTCTCAACGTTGTTCACACGGCTTGAACCATCCCGACGCCCCCAGAGCCTCCCCCTCCTTGAGCAGGCAAAGGCGATCTGACCCAACCCGGGCGTGTCCGATTTTTTGTGTGTGAGGCGGTTTAGTTCGTGGCCTTCCTTCAGCGGGCCAGCGTGAACCGGTCTTCGTAGAGTATCGCGAACTGGTTCATCGCCGCCTTCCATTCGCGGGTCGCCCGGCTCCACTCGGAGGTGATGTTGCGCAAGGCCAGCCAGATCAGCTTGGTGGCCGCCTCGTCGCTCGGGAAGTGGCCACGGGTCTTGATGATCTTGCGCAGGCGCGCGTGCACGCTCTCGATCGCGTTGGTCGTGTAGATCACCCGCCGCACGTCGGGCGGGAACGCGAAGAACGGAATCACGCGCGACCAGGCGCGCCGCCAGGCAGCGGCTACGGTCGGGAAGCGTTCGCCCCAGGGACCGGCCTCGAACGCGTCCAACTCGGCCTGGGCGGCCTCGGCCGTCGGCGCGGTGTAGATCGGCCGGATCGCCGCTGCCAGCGCCTTGCGCTCCTTCCAGCTCGCGTAGTCCAGGCTGTTGCGGATCAGGTGCACGATGCAGGTCTGCAGCGTGGTCGCCGGGAACACCGCCTCCAGCGCCTCGGGGAAGCCCTTCAGGCCATCGGCCACGCCGATCAGGATGTCGTCCACGCCGCGGGTCTTCAGGTCGTTGAACACCCGCA
>NZ_JBBDHC010000011.1:0-119080 GCF_037203605.1 Denitratimonas tolerans | reverse complement strand
CGTGACCACCGGCGTCTTCTTCTTGCGTGGCATACGTACTCCTTGGCAGTAGCATGGTATGCCTCACACACAAAATTTCTGACAGGCTCGTGCTGCGGCGTGCCCTCCCGGCCGCACTGAACCGCCTCTGCACAACCATCCAGCCGACATGACCGAAGCCAACCAGAAACAACTGGTCAACACCCTCTGGAGCATCGCCGACCAACTACGCGGGGCGATGGATGCGGACGACTTCCGCGACTACATGCTGTCCTTCCTCTTTCTGCGCTATCTCTCCGACAACTACGAGACGGCGGCGCAGAAGGAACTGGGCCGGGATTACCCCGATGTGGGCGGCGACGCCCGCAAGGTGCCGCTGGCGCTCTGGTATGCGAACAACGTGGACGATATCCCGATGTTCGAGAAGCAGATGCGCCGCAAGGTGCATTACGTGATTCAGCCCGCGCACCTGTGGAACAGCATCGCCAATATGGCGCGCACCCAGAACGCGGAACTGCTGAAAACGCTGCAGGCGGGTTTCAAGTACATCGAGACGGAATCCTTCGAGAGCACCTTCCAGGGCCTGTTCTCCGAGATCGACCTCAGTTCCCCCAAGCTGGGCAAGACCTATGCCGACCGCAACGCCAAGCTCTGCGCCATCATCCAGAAGATCGCCGAGGGGCTGGCGGAGTTCTCCACCGACGTCGACGCGCTGGGCGATGCCTATGAATACCTGATCGGCCAGTTTGCGGCGGGTTCGGGCAAGAAGGCGGGCGAGTTCTACACCCCGCAGCAGATTTCCGACATCCTCTCGGCCATCGTCACGCTGGACAGCCAGGAGCCGAAAACCGGCACCAAGAAGCGGCTGGAAAGCGTGCTGGATTTCGCCTGCGGCTCGGGCTCGCTGCTGCTCAACGTGCGCAAGAAGGTGGCCCAGGCGGGCGGCACCATCGGCAAGATCTTCGGCCAGGAAAAGAACATCACCACCTACAACCTCGCGCGCATGAACATGCTGCTGCACGGGGTGAAGGACACCGAGTTCGAGATCTTCCACGGCGACACCCTGCTCAACGAGTGGGACATGCTGCGCGAGCAGAACCCGGCGAAAAAGCCGAGCTTCGACGCCATCGTCGCCAACCCGCCCTTCAGCTATCGCTGGGAGCCGACCGACGCCCTGGCCGACGACGTGCGCTTCAAGAGCCACGGCCTGGCGCCCAGGTCCGCCGCCGACTTCGCCTTCCTGCTGCACGGCTTCCACTACCTCAAGGACGAGGGCGTGATGGCGATCATCCTGCCGCACGGCGTGCTGTTCCGCGGCGGGGCGGAGGAACGCATCCGCACCAGGCTGCTCAAGGACGGCCACATCGACACGGTGATCGGCCTGCCCGCCAATCTGTTCTATTCCACCGGCATCCCGGTCTGCATCCTGGTGCTGAAGAAGTGCAAGAAGCCGGACGATGTGCTCTTCATCAACGCCGCCGAGCACTTTGAAAAAGGCAAGCGCCAGAACCAGCTCAAGCCCGAGCACATCGCCAGGATCGTCCAGACCTACCAGTTCCGCGAGGAAGAGGCGCGCTACTCGCGCCGGGTGGAGATGGCCGAGATCGAGAAGAACGATTTCAACCTGAACATCTCCCGCTACATCAGCACGGCGGTGGCCGAGGCCGAGATCGATCTGGATGACACGCACCGGGATCTGGCGGAGATCGAAAAGGCGATTGCGGCGGCGAAGGACACGCACAACGCCTTCCTGAAAGAGCTGGGTTTGAAGCCGCTGCCCTAGCCTTTCGGCCTCATTGCCCCACCTGCCCCGGATTCCGATCCGGGCATCCGGACTTTTCGCAGACAATCCATTTGGAACACGGAGCCCCGCATGTCATCGGACATTGAAAACGCCAAGCGCCTGTCGGCCGAGCGCGCCCTCGAATTCGTCGAAAAAGGCTCGGTGGTCGGGGTCGGCACCGGCTCGACCGTGCGCTGGTTCATCGAGGCGCTGGGGCGCGAGCCGGGGCTGATCAAGGGCGCGGTCTCCAGCTCCGAGCAGAGCAGCGCGCTGCTGCGCCAGCGCGGCATCGAGGTGCTCGACCTCAATGCCGAAGGCCCGCTCGGGCTGTACGTGGACGGGGCCGACGAATGCGATCCGCAGCGCTGCCTGATCAAGGGCGGCGGCGCGGCGCTGACGCGCGAGAAGATCATTGCCGCGGCCAGCGAGCGCTTCGTCTGCGTGCTCGATGCCTCCAAGCGCGTGGCGGTGCTCGGCCGTTTCCCGCTGCCGGTCGAGGTGATTCCGATGGCGCGCAGCCACGTCGCGCGCGAGCTGCTGAAGTTCGGCGGTCAGCCGGTCTGGCGCGACGGCGTCGTCACCGACAACGGCAACTGGATCCTCGACGTGCACGGTCTTTCCATCACCGATCCGGTGGCGCTGGAGGCGCGCATCAACCAGATCGTCGGCGTGGTGGCGGTGGGCCTGTTCGCGGCGCGCCCGGCCGACGTGGTGATCGCCGACGGCGTGGTGGTCGCCGGCAGCGTCTGACGCCGCCCGGCGGCCTCAGCCGGGACGGATGATCCGTCCGTCGCGGGCGTCGCGGATGACCGAGGGCAGGGCGCGGTCGCCGGTTTCCCCGTCGACCCATCCATCCAGCGCGTCGCGCAAATCGCCAGCGAGATCCCCGATGCGCCGCGCCGGCGGCTCGCCGGCACGGTTGGCGCTGGTGGACACGATCGGCCCGCCGAAGGCCTCGCACAGCGCGGCCGCCACCGGATGCGCGGTGATGCGCACCGCGAGCGTGTCGTGATCGCCGCGCAGGCCGTGTGGCACGGCGTCGGTGCAGGGAATCAGCCAGGTGTTGGGCCCGGGCCAGCTCGCCAGCACCTGGTCGCGGCGTTCGGGCGCGAGCGCGCTCCAGCGCAGGTAGCGATCCACCTGCGCGGGACGCGCCGCGATCACGATCATGCCCTTGGCCGCCGGGCGCTGCTTGAGGGCCAAAAGGCGCGCCAGCGCCGCCGCGTCGAAGGGATCACAGCCCAGACCCCAGACCGCCTCGGTCGGGTAGGCGATGACGCCGCCCGCGCGCAGGGCGCAGGCGGCGTCCGGAATCGACAGTGGACGCGCGGTCACGGGAAGGGTCGCTCCGGACTCAGGGCTCGCAGAAGCAGTGCGCCACGGCCTTGAACGGGCGCCCGCCCTCGGGTGGTGAATCCAGCAGGCGCAGGGTCTTGCCCAGCTCGCGCGTTCCCGGCGCGTCGAGCAGCAGGGTCGGCAGCCCCGCCTGCGCCATCAGCGCACGGACGGTGGCGTTGCGGCCTGCGTTGACCAGCGCCTGCTCGAACGGCGACAGCGTCTTTTCGACGTACTGCACCCGGTAGCCGTCGCTCGGCAGGGTCGCGCGGCGCGCGGCCTCGGCGACGGCATCGTGCAGCCCGCCCAGTTCGTCCACCAGGCCGCGCGCCTCGGCCTGCGTGCCGCTCCAGACCCGCCCGCGCGCGACCTGGTCGATCGCCTCGGGAGTCGTCTCGCGCGCCGCCGCCACCTTGCCGATGAACTGGCGGTAGCCCTGGTCGATGATGGCCTGGATGGTCTTGCCCACCTCGACCGACATCGGGCGGGTGGGATCGAAGGCACCGGCGATCTTCGTGGTCGCCACGCCGTCGACGTGCACGCCGATCTTGGCCAGGGTGTCGGGGATGGTCATGAACAGGCCGAAGATGCCGATCGAGCCGGTGATGGTGGTGGGCTGGGCGTAGATCGCGTCGGCGTTCATCGAGATCCAGTAGCCGCCCGAGGCGGCCACGTTGCCCATCGAGACCACCACCGGCTTGCCGACGGCGCGGATCAGCTCCACTTCGCGGCGGATCTGCTCGGACGGAAACACGCCGCCGCCGGGGGAATCCACGCGCAGCACCACGGCCTTCACGTCCGCGTCCTCGCGCGCATCGCGCAGCAGGCGCGAGGTGGACACGCCGCCCACGGTGCCGGGCGGCAGGTCGCCGGCCGCGATTTCGCCCTGGGCCACCACGATGGCCACCTTGGGCCGCGCATCGAAGGCCGGGCGCTCGCGGTCCACGAAGCCGAGATAGGCGTCCATCGACACCTGGCGGAAGCTGTGGGTTTCGGTGTCCTCGACGCCGCGCTCGACCATCAGGTCGCGGAACTGGTCCTGGGTGACGAGGCCGTCCACCAGCTTCTGCTCCAGCGCGAGCTTGCCCATGTCGCCGGCCACGGACTCGACCCGCGCCGCGAAATCGTCGATGCCGGCCTGCAGCGCGTCGGCGTCCAGCGAGCGCAGCCGCGCTACGTCGGCCAGGAAGTGCCGCCAAAGGTCGTTCATCCAGTAGAGATCGGCCTCGCGCGACTCGGGCGAGGCGGCGTCGAGGATGTAGGGCTCGGCGGCGGACTTGTATTCGCCGACGCGGAACAGGTGCACATCGACGCCGAGCTTGTCCTCCAGCGCCTCGCGGTAGTAGGCGCGGTAGCGCGACAGGCCTTCGAGCAGCACCATGCCGTCCGGGTGCAGGTAGACCTCGTCGGCGAGCGCGGCGAGGTAATACTGCTTCTGGTCCATGCCGTCGGCGTAGGCCACCAGCTGCTTGCCGCTCTTCCTGAACTCGGTCACCGCACGCGCCAGCTCTTCGAGCGCGGCGAAGCCGATCCCGGTCATCTGGTCGGGACGGATCACCACCCGCTCGATGCGGGAATCCGTGGCGGCCGCCTCCAGCGCGCGCACCAGATCGCGCAGCTGGGTTTCCGGCAGCGGCTGGTTGATCGCCTTGGACAGCGCGCGCTCGAACGGATCGGCGCTGAACTGCTCCACCACCTGGCCCTGCGGCGCGATCACCAGCGCGCTGCGCTCGGGCAGCTTGGGGCGGCCGCTGAACAGCGCCACGAGCACGATCAGCCCGATGAACAGGAAGATCGCGTTGAAGACCAGTCGGCGGGTGAAGTTGACGGCGTTCCAGCCGGCGCGGGCAAACCGCAGTAGCGGTCCGGGAGCAGATCGAGACATGGCGTTATCGCGTAAGAACGGGGATGTGGGGACAAGAATACGCGCTTGCCCGGCGCGGGCTACGTGCCGGAGGGCACGGGTGCCGCGGTACGGGCGCGTGGTTCAGGCGGCCGTTGGCGCAGGCTGTGGCGCAGCCGCAGGCCCAGCAGCAGCGCCGCGAAGGTCAATCCCGCCACCAGTCCCACCCACATGCCCGGCGCGCCCCAGCCCAGCCCGAGCCCGAGGCCGGCGGCCAGCGGCATCCCGACGCACCAGTAGGCAAAGGCCGCCAGCAGCATCGGTACGCGCGTGTCCTTGAGCCCGCGCAGCGAAGCGCTGGAGACCACCTGGATGCCGTCGGACACCTGGAAGGCGGCGGCGTAGAGCAGCAGCGTGGCCGCCAGCGACAGCACCGCCGCATCGCGGGTGTAGATGGAGGCGATCAGGTCGTTGCCCAGCGCGATCGCCGACGCCGTCACCAGCTGCACGCCGATCACGATGACATATCCGGCCAGGATGGCGCGCCTCAGCCCGTGGCGATCTCCGGCACCGGCGGCGTGGCCGACCCGCACCGTGGTGGCCTCGGCCAGTGCCAGCGCGCCCATGAAGGTGATCGAGGCGACGTTGATCGCGATCTGGTGGGCCGCTGCCGGCACTTCGCCCATGCGTCCGATCAGAAGCGCCGTGGCGATGAACAGTCCGCCCTCCATCGCCACCGTCACGCCGATCGGAACCCCGAGCGCCAGCAGCCCGCGGATCGTCTCCCGGCGCGGCCACTCCCAGCGCCCGAACAGGGCCAGATCCGCGAAGCGCCGGCTGGTCGCCAGGTGCGCCGCGAAGGCCAGCGCCTGGCACCAGAGCATGATCGAGGTGGCATAGCCCACGCCGCCGGCACCCAGCTCGGGCAGGCCGAAGCGGCCGAACATCAGCACGTAGCCCAGCGGTGCCAGGATGGCGAGCCCGGAGACGCCCAGCACCATCGTGGGCAGGGTCCAGTGCAGGCCCTCGCTCAGGTAGCGCATGCACAGGTAGAAGGCCAGCGCCGGCACGCCCCAGCGCACGCCGTGAATGAAGTCGGCCGCGGCGGGCCGGATTTCCTCGGCGATGCCCATGGGTTCCAGCAGCCCGGTGGCGAGCTGCAGGAATCCGACCAGCAGCGCCGCCAGCGCCGCCGCCAGCCACAGCGTCTGGCGAAACAGCGAAGGAATCTCGGCGCGTCGCCCGGCACCGGCCAGGTGCGATACCGAAGGCGGCACCGCCAGCAGCACGCCCACCAGCACGATCGCCACCACCGACCAGATCGCCGCGCCCACCGCCACCGCCGCCAGGGTGTTGGGATGGTGATGGCCGGCCAGCACCGAATCGACGAAGCCGATCATGCCGGTCGCCACGTGCCCGAAGATCAGCGGCAACGCGAGCGTGAAGGTGCGGCGCATCTCGCGCGCGAGCAGCGCGAAACGGGTGCGGGCGGAGGGCATGGGACGGGTCCTTGCGGAAAATCAGCGACGCGCAGGGGCCATGGCGGCGCGGGCCGGTCGCTCCGGCCCGAAACCGCCGTCAGGCCAGCGCAGCGAGGGCGGCAGCGTACTCCGGTTCCTGGGTGATTTCCGCGACCCGTTGGGCGTGAATCACCGTGTCGTGCTCGTCCAGCACCACCACCGCGCGCGCCGCCAGCCCGGCCAGCGGGCCGTCTTCCATCGCCACGCCATAGTCCTTCAGGAACTCGCGCCCGCGCATCATCGAGAGCATGGTGACGTTCTGGATGCCTTCGGCACCGCAGAAGCGCGCCTGCGCGAAGGGAAGATCGGCCGAGATGCACAGCACCGCGGTGTTCGCGAGCGTGGCGGCCTCCTGGTTGAAGCGCCGCACCGAGGCCGCGCACACGCCGGTATCGATGCTCGGGAAGATGTTGAGGACCTTGCGCTTGCCGGCGAAGTCCGAGAGCGTGCGCTCGGAAAGATCGCCTGCCACCAGCCGGAATCCCGCTGCCTTGCTGCCGACCTGCGGAAATGTGCCGCCGATGCGGACCGGACTGCCTTTGAATGTCACCGTGGCCATGGCCAGGCTCCTTGGGGTTGGGAAAACACCGCACAATCTGGAGGCTGGCGCGCCCGCTTTCAAGCTGCCGCCGCGCGCGGCGGGGGGCGCATCGGATACAGTTCACCGCCTTGGCGCGGCAATGCGCGCCGCCCTGTCTGCACGCGGCCATCGCGCCGGAGGAACCCGCCGTGGCCTATCGCACCATCATCGAACCCTTCCGCATCCACTCGGTCGCGCCGCTGCGCATGACCACCGAGGCGCAGCGTCGCGAGGCGGTGAAGGCCGCCGGCTACAACCTGTTCGGCCTGCATTCGGACGACGTGCTGATCGACCTTTTGACCGACTCGGGCACCGGCGCGATGAGCCGCGACCAGTGGGCCGCGATCCAGCACGGCGACGAGTCCTATGCCGGCAGCCCCTCGTTCGAGATCTTCCGCAGCGCGGTGCAGGAGCTGTTCCCGTTCGCCCACGTCATTCCCACCCACCAGGGTCGCGCGGCGGAGAAGATCCTCTTCACCGCACTGGGCGGCACCGGCCGGGTCATCCCGAGCAACACCCACTTCGACACCACCCGCGCCAACATCGAGTACAGCGGTGCCGAGGCGGTCGACCTGGTGATCGCCGAGGGCCGCGACCCGGTCAGCCGCCATCCGTTCAAGGGCAACATGGACACCGCGCGCCTGGACGCCTTCCTCACGCAGAACGCGGGCCGCGTGCCGGTGGTGATGCTCACCCTCACCAACAACTCCGGCGGCGGCCAACCGGTGAGCCTGGAGAACATCCGCGAAACCAGCGCGGTCTGCCACCGCCACGGCGTGCCGCTGTTCCTCGACGCCTGCCGCTTCGCCGAGAACGCCTGGTTCATCCGCGAGCGCGAACCGGGCCAGGGCGAGCGCGAGGTGTCGGACATCGTGCGCGACATGGCGCGGCTCGCCGACGGCATGACGATGAGCGCCAAGAAGGATCCGATGGGCAACATCGGCGGCTGGCTCGCGCTCAACGACGACGCGCTGGCCGAACAGTGCCGCGCGCTGCTGATCCTGACCGAAGGCTTTCCCACCTACGGCGGCCTTGCCGGACGCGATCTGGAGGCGCTGGCGCAAGGCCTGAAGGAGGTCGTCGACCACGACTACCTGCGCTATCGCATCCGCTCCACCGCGTATCTGGGCGAGGCCTTGGCGAAGGCCGGGATTCCCGTGCTCCAGCCCATCGGCGGCCACGCGGTCTATCTGGATGCCAAGGCGTTCCTGCCGCACATTCCGCCGCTGCAGTATCCCGGCCAGGCGCTCGCGGTGGCGCTGTACGAAGCCGGCGGCGTGCGCGGCTGCGAGATCGGCACGGTGATGTTCGGTCGCCACCCGGACGGCTCGGAAACGCCCGCGACCATGGAGCTGGTGCGCCTGGCCATCCCGCGCCGCACATACACCCAGAGCCACATCGACTACGTGATCGAAGTCTGCGGGGAAGTCGCCCGCCGCGCGCCGACGCTTTCCGGCTACCGCATCAGCCACGAGCCGAAACAGCTGCGCCACTTCACCGCGCGCTTCGAGCCGCTGGCGTAGGGAAACCCCGAGCGGGGCCGTCATGCCCGCGAAGGCGGGAGCGACGAGCGAAGATCGGCGTGCCTGGAGGATCGCCAGGCGCGCGGCAGGCGCGGTCGGCATCGGCCACCAGCGCCCGCCGCGCGGCTCAGATTTTCCTCCACAGGCCGAGCAGGGCCACGGCGGAAAACGCGGCACCCGCGTAAAAGGTGAACGAGGCACCGAGCTGGTCCCACAGCAGCCCGGCGATGACGCTGGCGACCAGCATGGCCAGACCGCTGACCAGGTTGAAGACGCCGAAGGCGGTGCCGCGCAGATCGGACGGCGCGGCCTTGGCCACCATCGTCGCCAGCAGGCCCTGGGTCATTCCCATGTGGACGCCCCAGAGCGCAACGCCGGCCAGAACCGTGGTCCAGCGCGCATCCATCGCCAGCACCAGATCGGCGGCGATCAGGACCACCAGGCCCCAGACCAGGAGCTTCTCGTGGCTCATGCGGTCCGACAGGGTCCCGAACGGGTAAGCGGACGCGGCGTAGACGAGATTCATCGCCACCATCACCAGCGGCACCAGCGCCAGGGCGATGCCGCCCTGCTGCGCGCGCAGCACCAGGAAGGCTTCGCTGAATCGGGCCAGGGCGAAGACCGCGCCCAGGCCGACCACCCACCAGTACGCGCCGCCCAGCCGCCTGAGGTTTTCACGCCGTATCGGGTTGGTGCGCTTCCCGCCCGCCTGACGTTCGGGTTCGCGCACGCCGAACAGCAGCAGCGCGACCGCGAGCAGGCCCGGAATCACCGCCACCCAGAATACCGCCCGAAAGTCGTCGGCCCACAAGAGCATCAGGCCGACCGCCAGCAGCGGGCCGAGGAACGCGCCGACCGTGTCCAGCGACTGGCGCAGCCCGAACGCCGCGCCGCGCACCGCGGGCGGAGCGATATCGGCCACCAGCGCATCGCGCGGCGCGCCGCGCACGCCCTTGCCGACGCGATCGAGCAGGCGCGCCGCAAGCACGACGCCGAGGCTGGGTGCCATGGCAAACAGCGGCTTGGTGAACGCCCCCAACGCGTAGCCGAACACGGCCAGGCCCTTGCGCTTGCCCAGGTAGTCGCTGATCGCACCGGAGAACACCTTGACGATCAGCGCGGTCGCCTCGGCCAGGCCTTCGATCAGACCAACCGCGAATGCGCTGGCACCCAGGGTTCCGACCATGAACAAGGGCAGCAGGCTGTGGATCATCTCCGAAGAGATATCCATCAGCATGCTCACGAATCCGAGCACCCAGATGCCGGCTGGAATCGTGTGGCGCTGCGTTCCCGGCGTTCTTGCCATGGGCATGATTCCGTTGCCTCTATCCGGAGGCGTCGAGAGCCGAAAGGCTCGCCGCCCCTTGGACGGTCTTCTAACCGCGCGTCGTCCGTCACCTCGCGTGACGGGCTTCTTCCGTTCAAGGGGGCCGCGATGAATCACCAGCACACCATGGATTGCCTCGACCAGCTCTATCAGCTGCTGACCTCGATGCAGGGACAGATCAACCTGCTTGTTGACGTGCTCCATTCCTGTCCACGGCACGAGCTGTCCATCTCCAGCGACAACCTGCTCAATGCACTGGTGGTGCTGTCGCAGCAACTGGAAGCTGTACAGGGCATTGCTAGCGGCGAGCTTCTGGAGACGCTTGGGTTGAATGCTGGGCGGATGAAGCGATAAGCGAATATTGCTTGGTAGCTTGCAGTGCACCTCCTCAAGAGATCGCATTATTCATTGCACGCCACCAGTTATCGGATCGGCCTCGGCTTGCAAGGTGTGCGAGGTGTTGGGGTTCGCAAACTCAGTCCAACCTATCGTACTATCGTGCTGTCGTGATCAGATAATCTTCCAGCAGCCTTCCTCGCCATTCCATAGATTTTCGCCGTACACTGAAAATTCAAGTTCGTCTATCACTCCTTTATCTACACAAATCGTCGCCATCAATCCATGATCCAAGCCTTTCATTTCGATGAAGTGTCCTCGCATATCCAAATATCCAGAATATGTATCGAGAAGCGTGGGGGCCTTTAATATGACGCGCCGACCCGACCCGGTATTTATTCGGTCAATTATCTCAATGCTTTGGGGGTTAGGGAAAGAGAGGTCTGAATACTCACGGTAAAATAATTCTAACACATCGGCTTCAAGCGCTGTTGGTTTCATTTGATTTCTCATCTGTCTTTCAGGAATTGCCTGCTGGCACTCCCGATCTCCACAATGGTTCCATTGACTCGCCCACCCACGAGTTGAACATCAATACCATTAACATTAAGAATTGCTCCGGATTGCCCTCCAGGGAGGATTCCGTTAGGCCCGGGTTTTAGCACCCCCTCAGCGAGCGCATTATTCGCAGCATTTTGAAGTCCTGCAAAAGCCCTTTCACGAGACCCTCCGCTAACCTCGACCAAAGCATCTAATTTGTGTTTAGGATTATCAAATAGATGGGAAATTTTCGATGCAGTCCCAGCGGCTAGTGCAGTTGTCCCGGCAAGACTTGCCCCTCCCAGCGCATCACCTGCCGCCACTTCCGCAATGGCGTTGACGACGTTTGTTGTCAGCACCGGGTTCGAGATCGCGGCACCATAAACGAACCCTGCCACTGGCGCTGCAACCATCGCCGTCAGCGCGCCTCCAATCGCCGGTCCCAACCAGTCGTTGGCATTCCGAGGCGGAGGCTGCACCCCTAACCTCTTGTTCTCCATCTCGAACTCTCGCCCGCCCGGAAACCGCCCATCCGGATCAACCAGCGTGTACGGGTTGTTGTTCGCATACCAATACCGATTGAAGCTCCCATGATCGGCGGCCACCGGGTCCGGGCTGATGAAGCCGGTCTCCGGGTCATGGTAGCGCTGCTGCATGTAGACCAGCTGGTTCGCCGGGTCCATCGCATGGCCGGTGAAGCCGGGGCCGTCGCGCCAGAGGTGGTCGTGGGGTTCGCCGTAGGCGTCGTTCCAGCTTCGGTAGATGACGTCGCGGTTGCTCGCGGTCTTCACGCTCGGGGTGCCGCGATGATCGCTGTGCAGGTACGCGACGGTGGCGGCGCTGGCGTTGAGCGCGCGCGTGCGCTCGGCGACCAGCTGGCCGTTGAGGTGGATGTACTCGGTGCGCTGGTTGCTGGCGCTGTCTTCCGCGTAGCGCAGCGCGCCGCTGCGATCGTAGACCTGGTAGCGCGTGCCCCACATGGGTTCGATGGTGAGGACCCTTCGGCCGTGGGCGTCGTAGCGGTGGGTGATGCCGTTGGCGTTGACCAGGCGTCCGGCGTTGTCGAAGGTGAAGGTGCCCGATGTGCTGATGAGGTCTTCCTCGAAGCCGTTGCGGAAGATCGTCGGCGGCGTGACGCCGGGGTTGCCGGCGCTGTGCCAGGTGGTCGACCTACGCGCCCAAGTGTTGATGCTGACCCACGACCGACCGGCCCAGCGGCGGCGCTGGTGGCCTTGGGGGGCTTGACTTTTCCCCTGAATGTTGTTACAATCGTAGTTGCTGCTGAGTAAAAACTATGCAATTCGACTGGGATGAAGACAAAGCCGCCACCAATCTGATCAAGCACGGCGTACCGTTCAATGAAGCCTTGGCCGTGTTCCTCGACGTAAACCGACTCGACCGCTACGACGAGCGCGAAGACTACGGCGAGGATCGCTTCATCACGGTGGGGCTGGTTGATGGCCACGAACTGGCCGTCGCCTACACCTTGCGCGACGACACCATCCGCATCATTTCTGCCCGAAAGGCCACTCCCCATGAGCGACGCGAATACTGGAAAAACCGTTAGGTTCACCCTCGACCCGGCCAACCCGCCCAAGATGAGCGAGGAAACCAAGGCCCGGTTGAAGGCCATGAAGGACGAGGACATCGACTTGAGCGACATTCCGGCCAGCTCGGATAACGCCATATGGACGCGCCCCGGCCTGCTCACCAGCGAGAACAAGCAGCAACTGACCCTGCGGCTGGATCGGGATGTGGTGGACTTCTTCAAGCAGTCTGGCCGCCGGTACCAGACCCGGATCAATGCCGTGCTGCGCGCCTTCGTGGATGCCCAAAGGCCCCGTCCATGACGCAACCCACCTCATGGGCGATACAACCCGTGTGGTCGAGCCGCTTGCCGCCGCTGTACTGATCGAGGATGCGGCCCGGCAGGCCGCGGGCGTTCTGCGTGACGCTGCGCGCGAGGCCGTTGCCGTAGCTGAACCCCTTGACCTGGCCGTTGGGGTGATACGTGGCGGAGATGGCGTGGCTGCCGGCCTGCGTGGGCTGGCCGAGGGCGTTGGGGGTGAAGGCAAGGCTCAGGGCGGTGCCGGGCGCGGTGTCCGGATAGGTGAGCGAGGCGTCGTGGCCGAGGGCGGTGTAGCCGCGGGTGAGGGCGAAGGTTCTGTTTTCCGGCGGCAGGTGCAGGGAGTCGGTGGTGGGCAGGCGGCGCGCCGAGGCGGGCAGCATTGCACCGACTTGATGCGGAGCGTAAGCTCGAATTGCCAGCACGCAACGGTGCTGGCCGGGGGTGACAGCCCGTTGGAGACATGCGCGCAAGCGCCCACTGCCTGATGTTGGCGCTTTTTTTTGCGCCTTCCGCATCGGTAGTGGCTGTGTGCCTCGCCAATCCATGGCGGGCGGCGCGCGGGAGCCGAAAGGCTCGCCGGTGCTTGTCTCCCGGTCTGTCAACCGCGCGTCGTCCGCCACCTTCGGCGGCGACTGGTTGACGGGCACAAGAGGAGCGCGCGATGAATCACCAGCACACCATGGATTGCCTCGACCAGCTCTATCAGCTGCTGACCTCGATGCAGGGACAGATCAACCTGCTTGTTGACGTGCTCCATTCCTGCCCGCGGCACGAGCTGTCCATCTCCAGCGACAACCTGCTCAATGCACTGGTGGTGCTGTCGCAGCAACTGGAAGCTGCACAGGGTATTGCCAGCGGCGAGCTTCTGGAGACGCTTTGGTTGAATGCTGGGCGGATGAAGCGATAAGCGAATATTGCTTGGCAGTTCCTGATTAGCCCTGACTCTCAGTTCGTCATTCCTGCGAAGGCAGGAATCCAGTGTCTTTGCTTCCAGATGCATCCACAACAAAAGCCAAGTCACCGGGTTTCCGCCAAAAGCATGCGGGAATGGCGAGCCAAAGCCACTCTTCGCCGAAGCATCGGCTGAGGATCAGGGCTAATCAGGTAAGCGAATGTTGCTTGGCAGTTTGCAGTGCGCCTCCTCAGAAGGTTGCATTATTCATTGCGACGCCTCCAGTTATCGAATCGGCCTTGCTTGTGAGGTGTACGGGGTGGTGGGGTTGGCAGGCTCACCCCAACCTTTTATCGCGCCGCCAGTAATGATAAATATAAATTGGCTGGGGCAACAGAAATGCGAATAAAAAGAATAGCATGCCTTTAAGCAGGCCGTACCCATACCACATGAATCCCCCGGCAATAAGTGCTATCAGCAAAGCGGATTTTTCATGGTCCAAGAGTATTTTTCTTGCTGCGCTCACTATTTTTTCTCCTCGATTTTTCGCTGTGCGGCAGAACCTATGACATCTACGGAAAACTCGGCAAAAGATGCAGAAGCCGATTGAGAGGCCGCTGCTCTTTGGGCGCTCGCAGTAGATCTGGCAACGCTGCCGCCGATGCCCGCCGGAGTATTAACAGCTGCCCCGCTAATATTTTCTAACTTGATTGCAGTGGCATTTGATATCCTCCCAGCCGCAGCGCTCATCCCCATTGTGGCAGCCCCAGAAATTGCCATGCTGGTAGCACTTGGGGCTTCTCCATGGGCAACACTATCTACAGCCGAGCCCGCGGCACCTATTGCGCCATTTGTTCCTGCGGTACGTGCAACTGCTTGTATGGTGGTTATTGGCTTTCCCGCAATCATCCCGATTCTCGCCGCATTGGCGTAGATCGCACCCACTCCGCCAGTTGCCGCCCCAACACCTGCTGAAACATATACAGAAGTGGTGTCTATATTAGATCCAAGCCCATTCACGAATTGCTGAGCCACCACATCAACCGTTGCGCCAATAACTGCTCCCGTAATTATCGCGCCGAGCAGTTGGGGGAATTTTCCATCCGGATCAACCAGCGTGTACGGGTTGTTGTTGGCATACCAATACCGATTGAAGCTCCCATGATCGGCGCTCACCGGGTCCGGGCTGATGAACCCCGTCTCCGGGTCATGGTAGCGCTGCTGCATGTAGACCAGCTGGTTCGCCGGGTCCATCGCGTGGCCGGTGAAGCCGGGGCCATCGCGCCAGAGGTGGTCGTGGGGTTCGCCGTAGGCGTCGTTCCAGCTTCGGTAGATGACGTCGCGGTTGCTCGCGGTCTTCACGCTCGGGGTGCCGCGCTGGTCGCTGTGCAGGTAGCGCAGGATCGGTGTGGTGGCGTTGAGTGGCCGGCTGCGTTCGCCGACCAGTTGCCCGCTGAGGTGGACGTACTCGGTGCGCTCGTTGCTGGCGCTGTCTTCCGCGTAGCGCAGCGCGCCGCTGCGGTCGTAGACCTGAAGGCGCGTGCCCCACTGCGGTTCCGTGGTGACAACCCGCCGCCCGTGAGCGTCGTAGCGGTGGGTGATGCCGTTGGCGTTGACGAGGCGCCCGGCGTTGTCGAAGACGTAGCCGTGGGGGGTGCTGATGAGGTCTTCCTCGAAGCCGTTGCGGAAGATCGTCGGGGGCGTGAAGCCGGGATTGCCGGCGCTGTGCCAGGTGCGCGTGGTCCATTCGCCGCGGGTGTTCCAGGCGTAGCTGCGCTGCGGGGCGCTGGCCGGGTTTTTGATCTCGTGCAGGCGGAAGGTGCCGGCGTCGTAGTGATAGCGCCAGTCCCTGCCGGGTTGGACGACTCTGCGGATGCGGTCGAGCGGGTCGTAGGCCCAGGTTTCCGCGTAGCTGCCGGCTGAGGGCGTGGCGCTGGTCTGGATCAGGCGGTCGCGGGCGTCGTACTGGAAGGTGCGGCTTTCCTGCGCGCCGGCGAGGCCATCGACGAGCCCGGCCAGGTTGGCGTTGGGGTCGTAGGTCAGGGCGTGGTCGAGCCGCGCGCCGCCGCTGTACTGATCGAGGATGCGGCTCGGCAGGCCGCGGGCGTTCTGCGTGACGCTGCGCTTGAGGCCGTTGCCGTAGCTGAACCCCTTGATCTGGCCGTTGGGGTGATACGTGGCGGAGGTGGCATGGCTGCCGGCCTGGGTGGGCTGGCCGAGGGCGTTGGGGGCGAAGGCCAGGCTCAGGGCGGTGCCGGGCGCGGTGTCGGGGTAGGTGAGCGAGGCGTCGTGGCCGAGGGCGGTGTAGCCGCGGGTGAGGCCGAAGGTTCTGTTTTCCGGCGGCAGGTGCAGGGATTCGGTGGTGGGCAGGCGGCGCTTGTTGTAGCCGTAGGTCCACTCGCTGGTCCTGCTGCTCCAGGCCAGCGGGGCGGTGGCGGACAGCGTGCCGGTGGTGGCGGTGTGCAGCGCGCCGTCGGGGTGGTAGGTGAAACCCACGTCCTCGGTGCTGCCGGGGTGGTCGATGGCGATCAGGCGGTTGCGCGCATCGTGGACATGGGCGCTGCGCTTGCTCGGGCCGACCGAGCCGGTCTGGCAGCTGGTGGTGCTGGTGAGGGTGTTCTGGCCGGTGGCGCGCCAGGCCAGGTTGCCGGCGGCGTCGTACAGGAACAGCGAGATGCCGGCGTCGGGCTCGATGGTCTTGCACAGGCGCTGCTGGCTGTCGTACAGGTAGCGGCGCGTCAGGCTGAGGCTTTCCGGGCCGCCGCCGGGCGGGGTGTAGCTGCCGCTGCGGGTGAGGGTGAGCGGCTTGCCGTAGGCATCGCGCGTGTAGGTGGTGGTGACGCCTTCGGGCGCGGCAACGCTCAGCGGCAGGCGGTAGTCGGGCTCGTCGAAGGTCTGGTGGCTGGTCGTGGTGACGTGGCCCCTCGGATCGATGACGGCGACCTGGTTGCCGGGCAGGTAGCTGATTTCGGTGGTGAGGATGCCGAGCTCGGAGTTGGCCTGCGTTTTCCGGGTTCGGCCCAGCGCATCGTACTGGGTGGTGATGCCGGTGGCGGGGCTGCTGCCGGTGCTGGGATAGGAGGCGAAGGTTTCCCGGCCCTGGCTGTCGAAGGCGCGCTTCACGTAGCGGGTGGTGGCGCTGCTGGCGGTGTCGCGTTCGCGGGTGAGCACGGGGCGCCACAGGGCGTCGTAGAAGGTGTCGCGGCTATGGGTTCCGGTCGTTTCGGCCAGCCGCCAGCGGCCGGCGGGAATGCCTGCGTCGGTGTCGTCACTGGCGAGCGGGGCGAAACTTCGCGAGGTGGGGGTCCAGGCGGTGCTGTCGCCGGCGGGCCAGGTGATGCTGGAGAGCCTGCCCATCGGGTCATAGCCGTAGTTCGTGGCGTAGCCCAGTTCGTCGGTGATCCGGGTGATTTCGCCTCGCGTGCTGACGATGGCCGTCTGCGTCGCGCCGGCGGGTGCTTCGGCGGTGGCCGGGTGCCGGATGTGGCGCGGCACGCCGCGGTACCAGTCGGTGAAGGTGGTGGTGTGGCCGTTGCCGTCGGTGCTGGTGTGCAGCGAACCGTCCGCATGCCAGGTCAGGGTTTGCAGCACCTGGCCATAGGCGGCGTGGATGAGAGGCAGGGCGGTGACGGGATCGAAGGTGGTTTGCGCCACGGCGGTGTTGGTGCAGCCCGTGCCGCCTGTCGTGGTGCTGAGGCAGGTGCGTTTTTCCATCTGGCCCAGCACCCACCGCGCGGTGTTGTCGTGATAGGCGATCTTTTCAACCCGCGTGGCACTGCCCGTCCGGGTGATCCGGGTGGGGCGGGCGAAGATATCGAAGTCCGCCGGCGCGACGGACCAGCCGAAGGTGTTGCCATCCTGCGTGATCGTGTTGCCTTTTTGCGGAATGTTCCGGCCTGCCATGCCGTCGGTGCGCTGCATGGGGCTAAAACCGACATGCGATGGAAAGGCAAGCCCCGCCGATGACGTCTGATGGGTCATCGTTTCGGTACGAAGGATAGTGTTGATGTTGGGACCGGTTTCCCGCTTCAGCAGTCGTCCTTCGTTCTCCGCGTACTTCGTGCCGAAGGTGTGCCGGACGAAATCGTCCGGCCCGGTCACCGCGACCGCCTTGGTGGTGATGCATCCGCTGCCGCACTCGCCCTGCCAGGTGGCGTTGGCGGTGCCGTAGTCGAACTGCCAAGTCAGCGGCGCTGCGAGGCCCGGCCCGGAGATGGTCTTGGTCTTGAGGGCAAAGGATGAGAAGTACCGGGGGTGAACCGTTTAATAGCTGGTTCCGTTATTTTGATTCAGGTACGGTGCGCAAATCTGCGGAACGCTCGCGCGGCCATGTTGCGTGGGCCGGAATGTGAACATGCCCGTGGCACCGGAAGGGTGCGTGATCGTTGCGTGATGGGAGGTTTGCGCGTTGTCTCGCAGCAACTCTCCTCCACACCCCCGGTCTTCCAGGGTCATGGGATAAAGCCACACCAGGTCTGCCATCTGGTAGCCCCAGGCCGAACCATCCGGGCGCGTGGCGCTCAACAGGAAGTCACGCGCGGCATCGTACTGGTAGTTCCAGGTTCGGGTGCCATCCGTGGCCGAAGCAATGACATCGTTGTCGTACGTCAGTGTGATGCTGCGCCCGTCGCTGGCCGCGATCTGCATGAGCTTCGCACCATACCAGGTGAAGGCGACGAAGTTGCCGAAGCGGTCCTCGATCCGGGTCGGGTAAATCCAGACATCGTCACGCGGAAGGATTGCCATGCCCGGTGCCGTCGGCACCAGATCCTTGCTGTCCTCCGTACCAGGCATACTGGGTGTCGCGCGCAACGGCGGCATGCCAAGAGGCTTGCTCAGAAGTTGCGTTCGATAAGGAACCATCCAGTCGAAGGTGTAGCGTGTGCCATTCGGGTCGATGGCCAGAAAGCCCTGCCCTGAATACCCGTTGCCGTTGGCCAGCGTGGACAGACAGCTGAAGAACCACTGGTCCTGCGTGACCCAGTAGTATGGTCCGCCGCTGGCGGGCTGGTTCGGATTGCTGCTCTGCTGGTAGACGAGCAGTTCCTGTTCACCTGCGCCGGGCGCATAGAGGTGATGGCCATACCAGTAGTCGGCACCGCTGAACGGCTGCCCCAGGTAATACACCGTCGGTGGCTCGGTGAGCATGACGTTCGAGCAGCGGTTACCCGAAGGAGGCGAGGACCAGCCCGTCTGGCGGGCAAACGTGCCGTGGACGTGCGGGATGTCGATCTGCCAGTCGGCGAACGGATAGATCGGTTGCTCATCCGCGTCGATCTTGTTCTCGACGACATAGCGCCGCCCTAGCCGGACCGGTACCAGGCCGGGACCGGGCAGTTCGATGTCGGTGACGGTGAACTCGGTGCTGCCGGTGTACAGATTGGTCTGCTCGCCAAAGGCGTCCGGACCCAGGTTGCCGACCACTTCCGCACTTTGGATCACCCGCCCGTATTCGTGCGCCAGCGTGGTTTCCTGGGCGCGGGTGGGGGCAAGAACCGGCAAGGCCAGCAGCAGGAGCGAGAGGCGGCGCAGGAAGCGTGGCGGCGGGATGCCTGCCGAGGATGCGAATGCCTTGTCATTGCGGATCATGGGTTGTCTCCGGTGGAGCGGGCGAGAGTTCTTTCGTACAGGCAGCCGTTGATCCGGCGGTGATCGCAGGTCGGTCGTGGTTCATCCTGCCCCTATGCGGGCTCGGCGGGGAGTGGAGGTGAAGTATTGATTCAATCATTTCACCTGATTAGCCCTGACTCTCAGCTCGTCATTCCTGCGAAGGCAGGAATCCAGTGTCTTTGCTTTCAGATGCCTCCACAACAAAAGCCAAGTCACCGGGTTTCCGCCAAAAGCATGCGGGAATGGCGAGCCAAAGCCACTCTTCGCCGAAGCATCGGCTGAGGATCAGGGCTAATCAGGTCATTTCATGAATCAAACTTCAAATTTCATTGAACCGGAACTTCATCTTCCGGCTCCATGGACGAGAAAAAGCAATTTGCCAAGCGACTGCGTGCCGCGATGATTGCCGCAGGTCATGAGCCGCGCCCCAGCGTGCTCGAAAAACACTTCAACGCCCGTTACTGGGGCCGCTCCGTGACCTATCAGGCGGTGCGCCGCTGGCTTCTCGGGCTATCCATTCCGGCGCAGGAGAAGTTGCAGGTTCTCGCCGATTGGCTGCATGTCGAGCCGCAAGTGTTGCGCTACGGCCTTACCGGGGGCACCCGACAAGCCGCGAAAAGCATGGGCATCCGCGCGCCGCACTGGGACTCGATTGCGGCGACTGACCAGGCACTGATCCAAGCCTATCTCTCGCTCCCCGAGGCCACGCGCCAGCATCTGCGCGCGTTCATCGCGGCGCTGCGGTGATTCGGAGCACAGGGGCGGGAGCGGCGCGCAGCGGCGATGTTCCCGCAGGGCGGAACATCGCCACCTTGCCGGGTCAGGGCACGACCTCCATCCATTCCTGGGTGCCGAACTTCGCCGCGACCAGCGCCTTGGCGCGGGTCATTTCTTCGGCCGAGATCGCGCTCGGGGCGAGGCCGTGGTCCTGGCGGAAGGTGTCGATCATGCATTCGATCACGGCTTCGCGGGGCAGGCCGGTCTGGCTGCGCAAGGGATCGACGCGCTTGACCGCGCTCTGGGTGCCCTTGTCGGAGAGTTTCTCGCGGCCGATGCGCAGCACCTCCAGCATCTTGGCCGCGTCGATGTCGTAGGCCATGGTGACGTGGTGCAACACCGCCCGCGAGCGGCGCGCCTGGGCCGCGCCGGCGATCTTGCCCGATGCCGAGGCGATGTCGTTGAGCGGCACGTACCAGGCCTCGATGCCGAGTGATCGCAGCGCCTTGAGCACCCAGGCATCCATGAAGGCGTAGGCCTCCTGGAAGCTCATGCCTTCGACCAGGGACTCGGGCGCGGAGAGTGAATAGGTGATGGTGTTGCCCGGTTCGATGAACATCGCGCCGCCGCCGCTGATGCGGCGCACCACCTCGATGCCGTGGTGCCGTGCGCCCTCGGGATCGACTTCGTTGCGCAGCGACTGGAAGCGCCCGATCACCACTGCCGACGAGGCCCACTCCCACACCCGCAGCGTGGGTGGACGACGGCCGGCGCCGACTTCATCGGTGATGACCTCGTCCAGCGCCATGTGCAGCGCGGGCGATTGCGGTGCGGCGTGGATGAGCTGCCAGTCGTGCCGGTTCCAGCGTTCGATCACGCGGATTCTCCCACGTCGATGGCGCGCCGCACCGCGGTCGCGATGGCTGCGGGGCTGACGCCGTACATCCGCACGCCGTCCGGCAGGCCGGACGCGATCGCGTCCGCGAGCGCCTCCGCGTCCGTATCGGCGGACAGGCCCGCGAGGGCGGCGTTGATCGCCTCCAGCGCGGCATCGGGCTCCAGGAAGAAGTCGCCGCTGACCTGCACCCGCGCCAGGCACCCGCGTTCGATCGAGAGATCGACGACGGTGAGCTTGCCGCCGGGCATCTTGTATTCGCCGTGTCTGTTCATGCGCGCATCTTAGTGCCGCAGGCGGGGATCGGGATAAGCTTGGGCGATGCGTTTGCCCTGCCTTCCCATCGCACTGGTGTCCGGCTGATGCGTCTGTCCGAGCGTTCCGGCCTGGCGCGTGCCGGTGTCGTCGCGGTGCTGCTGTTGCTGTTCGCCCTGCACCTGGCGCTGTTCGCCTTCGCCACCCTGGTCACCGACTCGGGCCGCGATCTGGCCAACGCCTGGGCGATCGGCCACGGTGGGCCGTATCCGGAGTACGGGCCGAGCCTGTTCGGGCGCTGGAAGCTGGGGCCGGTCTGGTTCTACGCGCTCGCGCTGCCGCTGCGGGTGTTCGGCAGCGTGACTGCGGCGGCGCTGTTCACCGGCGCGCTCGCGGCGCTGAAGATCCCGCTGGCGTTTCTGGTCGGGCGTCGGCTGGTGGATGCGCGCCTGGGCCTGCTCGCGGCATTGGCCATGTCGCTGCCGGGCTGGAGCAGCGTCGGCACGCTGGTGGTCGCGCACACCAGCGCGGTGGAAACCGGCGTGCTGGCGACGATCTGGCTGGCGCTGGCGGCCTGGCAGGACCGCCGTCCGGCCTTCCTCGCGCCGGCCTTTCTTGCGCTGGCGCTGGCGCTGCATGCGCATCCGACCGCGCTGGTGGCCGCGCCGGTGCTGTTGCCCGCGCTCCGGCAGGCGATCCGCACGCCGGGGGTGCGGCGCTGGATCCTCGCGGGTGGCGTGCTGTTCGCGCTGCCCTTCCTGCCGGCGCTGCTGGCGGAAATGCGCGCCGGCTGGCCGCAGGCGGCGGCCAGCCTGGGCTATCTGCAGGAGGCCGATCCGATGGCGCGGCTGGCGCGGATTCCGGCCATCGCCTCGGCGCTGGCGCTGGGCGGCGCGTGGTTCGGCGGGCGTTTCCTGCTGTCGCTGCCGGCCGCGAGCGTCTGGATGCTGCACGGACTGGTCCTGCTGGCCGCGTCCGCGGGCGCGATCCGGTTGCTGCGTATCGGGCCGGGCAATGAAAGCGTCCGGCGCGCGCGCCGCGCGTGGTGGGTCGTGGCGGTCGGTACGCTGTGCGCCATCGCCTTTCTCGCCCTGCTGCGCGACGCCACGCCCGCCTGGATGACCTACGCGCTGGCACCGTTCGGCGCGGGCCTGCTGGCGCTGGGCGGCTGGGGCCTGATCCACGACCGCGCGCGCCGCGACGCTGCGCTGGGCGTGCTGGCGCTGCTGGCGCTGGGCAGCGCTGCGCTGGGGCTGTCGCAGCGCGCGGCGCTGGAATCGTCCGGACGGATTCTGCTGCCGGGCGGCAGCATCGGCGACATCGCCGCCTCGCGCGCCGCAGCGGCGCAGTACAGCCCCTGGCTCTCGGTGCGCCAGTTCGACGCGCTGGCGGCGCGCGCCTGTCCCGCGACCGGGGCCTTGACCCTGCACGGCGAGCTGGCGGCGGTATTCGATTTCAGCCAGGGCGTGGCGGCGCGGCTGCACTGTCCGCCCGATCGCCTGCCGGGGCTTGGCGGCAGCGCCGGGACGCGGCATCTGGCGGGCGTGGCGGCGGGGTTGGCGGTCGAGCTCGGGCTGGAGCCGATGCCGGTCGAGTTCGGCCACGTGCTGCGCACCCCGCTGCGCGTGCTGACCGATGCCGCGCGCCTGGCCGAGGTCGACGTGCGCTATCGGCCGGAGCGGCAGGCGGCCTTCGATGCCGCCGGCGACCAGGTGCTCGAAGGGCGCGCACCCTGCCCACCCGATGCGCTGGTGGCCTTCACCAACCTGACGCCGATGGTCAACCGCGCGCAGTTCGAGCTGTGGATCGACGGGGAAGCGGTGCCGCCGCTCGCCGATTCGCGCCTGACGCGCTACTACGCCTGCGGCGGTAGCGAGGTGGCCTGGCGCGTCCGTACGCCCGATCCGGCCTCGATCGACGCGGTGATTCTCTCCCGCCGCGCCCGCTGAGCCGCGGCGCAACGGCCGGACAGGCCTGCCGAGTGTGCCGGGGCCGCGGCCGGCCGGCATCGGCTACAATCCGCCGGCTGTACCTATTCCTTTGCGATCTTCCGGAAATCCCATGAGCGACGAGTCGGCCACCTGGTTTTACGAGCACTTCGAGCATTCGGGGTCGGCGATCGGCTTTCGCGTCACCGGCAAGGTCGACGAAGTGCAGTCGCCGTTCCAGAAGATCGAGATCTGGGATACCACCGACTGGGGCAAGCTGATGGTGATCGACGGGGCCATCATGCTCACCACGCGCGACAACTTCCTCTACCACGAGATGATGTCGCACCCGGTGCTGTTCACCCACTCCAATCCCAAGCGCGTGGTCATCATCGGCGGCGGCGACTGCGGCACGCTGCGCGAGGTGCTCAAGCACAAGGAAGTGGAGCAGGTGGTGCAGGTCGACATCGACGAGCAGGTCACGCGCATGGCGGAAAAGCACTTCCCCGAGCTGTGCGATGCCAACGCCGACCCGCGCGCCCAGCTGCTGTTCGATGACGGCATCGCCTACATGAAGAACGCCGCGCCCGAGAGCGTGGACGTGATCATCGTGGACTCCACCGATCCGGTCGGCCCGGCCGAAGGGCTGTTCAACGAGGCCTTCTACGCCTCCTGCCACCGCGCGCTGCGGGCCGGCGGCATCCTGGTGCAGCAGTCCGAGTCGCCGCTGGTGCACCTGTCCCTGATCAAGTCGATGCGTCACCACATGGCCGCCGCCGGCTTCGCGCACTTCCGCACCTTGCCTTTCCCCCAGCCCTGCTATCCGACCGGCTGGTGGAGCTGCACGCTGGCGCGCAAGGGGGCCGAGCTCAGTGGCTTCCGCGAGCGCGGCGCGCACTCCAAGATCTTTCCCACCCGTTACTACAACGTCGACATCCACCGCGCCGCGCTCGCCAGCCCCGAGTTCATGCGCGAGCTGGGCGACTGACACAGGATTTTCCCGTGCTGCTTGAACGCCTGCCCGAATTCGTCAGCGCCCATCCGATCCTCGTGCTCGGATTCGTCGCCGTCACCCTTGCCCTGATCGCCAACGAGTTCTCGCGCTTCACGCGCGGCTACAAGGCGCTGACGCCCGCGCTCCTGACCCATCTCATCAACCGCGAGAACGCGCTGGTGGTGGACGTGAGCCCGCTCAACGACTTCGAGAAGGGCCACATCGTGGGTTCGAAGAACGTGGTGATGAGCCAGTTCGATCCGGAGAACAAGCTGCTGGCCAAGGCGCAGGAGCTGCCGATCGCGGTGGTCTGCCGCAACGGCATGGTGTCCGGACAGGCGGCCAAGCGGCTGGTCAAGGCCGGCTTCAAGCGCGTGCACTGGCTGGACGGCGGCATCGGTGCCTGGCAGGCGGCCGATCTGCCGCTCGCACGTGGGCGCTGAGGCGCGGGTTCCGCGCGATGGCTCGCACCACGGGCGCGGATGCGCAAGAATGAAGGCATGAGCCGCTCGCCGCTTCGCAGACTGCTGATCCTCTTCGCCCTGATGCTCCCGGCCGGCTGCGGCGTGGGCACGCAGAACGACCTGCGCGACAACGCCCTGTTCGCCTATGCCGGCGCCATCCGCTGGGGTCACATCGATGATGCGTGGTCGATGGTCGACCCGGACTACGCGCGCGAGCATCCGATGACGGCGCTCGATCGCGAGCGCTTCGAGCAGATCCAGGTGACCGGCTACCAGGTCAAGGGCAGCGAGATGCTGTCCGAGAACGAGATGCTGCAGCTGGTGGAAATCCGGCTCATCAACAAGCACACCCAGGCCGAGCGCACGGTGCAGGATCGGCAGCGCTGGCGCTGGGATCCGCAGCTGCGGCGCTGGTGGCTGACGACGGGCCTGCCAAAAATCACCGCCGGCACTACCTGATCGGTCCACTCGACACCCCCATGATCGCCTCCAACCGGATTCCCGGCGGCCAGTTCGAGCCCAAGCTCGTCTCGATCCTGCGGCACGGCTATACCCTGCGCGACCTGCGCGCCGACGCCATCGCCGGCTTCACCGTGGCGGTGGTGGCGCTGCCCCTGGCCATGGCGCTGGCGATCGCCTCGGGTGCCACGCCCGACAAGGGTCTGCACACCGCCATCGTCGCCGGCTTCCTGATCTCGGCGCTGGGCGGCTCCAAGGTCCAGATCGGCGGCCCCACCGCGGCCTTCATCCCGGTGGTGTTCAACGTCATCGAGAAGTTCGGCTACGGCGGGATGATCATCTGTACCCTGATGGCCGGCCTGATGCTGATCGCGGCGGGCGTGCTGCGGCTGGGCAACCTGATGAAGTTCATGCCCCAGCCGGTCATCACCGGCTTCACCGCCGGCATCGCGGTCACCATCTTCGTCAGCCAGATCAAGGACGCCCTCGGGCTGGAGATCGAGCACCTGCCGGGCGAGTTCATCGCGCGCTGGAAGACCTACTTCGCGCACATGGACAGCTTCAGCCCGGTGACGCTCGGCCTGACCCTGGCGTGCCTGGCGCTGATCATCGTGATCAAGCGCTGGCGGCCGAAGTGGCCGGTGCTGCTGATCTGCGTCGCGGTCGGCTCGCTGGCGGCGCTTGCCCTGCCGGTGGCCACCATCGCTTCGACCTTCGGCGAGCTGCCGAGCACCCTGCCGCGCCTGAGCTTGCCGCACATCCCCTTCGACCGCGCGCTCGAACTGCTGCCGGCCGCGTTCACCATCGCTTTCCTCGCCGGCGTCGAATCGCTGCTGTCGGCGGTGGTGGCCGACGGCATGATCGACGGCCGCCACCGCTCCAACGCCGAGCTGGTGGCGCAGGGCGTGGCCAACATCGGATCGGCCCTGGTCGGCGGCCTGCCGGCCACCGGCGCGATCGCGCGCACCGCCACCGGCATCCGCGCCGGCGCGCGTTCGCCCATGGCCGGCATCCTGCACGCGGCATTCCTGCTTGCCTTCATGCTGCTGCTGGGCCCGGTGATGGGCTACGTGCCGCTGGCCGCGCTCGCGGCGGTGCTGCTGATGGTGGCCTGGAACATGAGCGAGGTGGAGCGCTTCCGCTACCTCATGCGCTCTTCCTGGGGCGACCGGCTGGTGCTGCTGACCACGTTCGTTCTGACGGTGATGTTCGACCTCACCGTGGCCATCGAGGTGGGCGTGGTGATGGCCGCCTTCGTCTTCATGAACCGCATGAGCCGGGTCGTGGAAGTCGAGCCCGACGCGCCGGGACAGGCGCTGCTGGACGAGGTTGGCGAGGAGGCCGGCTCCGCCCAGCGCGAGGCGCTGCCCGCAGGCGTGGAAGCCTGCCGGGTGTCGGGTCCGCTGTTCTTCGCCGCGGTCAGCCGCATCGACAACGTGCTCGACCAGGTGCCCCGCACGACGCGCGTCTTCATCCTGCGCACGCGCCTGGTGCCGATCATGGACGCCTCCGGCGTGACCGCGCTGCAGGGACTGCTGGATCGCTGCCAGCGCTACGGGATGCGCGTGATCTTCTCGGGCCTGCAGGCGCAGCCGCGCCGCGCCGTGGTGCGCATGGGTCTGTCCCGTCACCCGGCCCTGCTGGGCATGGCCGAAGACTTTCCCACGGCCATCGCAATGGCACAGGACTATCTGGCCCGGGAGTGAGCGCGGATTCGGGGGCGGGCGCAGTCGCGGCGCGGCACCGCTACACTGGCAGACCGATTCGCTCCACGAGGATGCCGCCGATGTTCCACGCGCAGGCGCTTGCGGGCAGCAAGCCCGAACAGTACGCCCAGCTCCTGGCGCAGGCGCGCGCGCTGCTGCACGGTGAGCGCGACCGCATTGCCAATGCGGCCAACCTGTCGGCGCTGGTCTACCACGCGCTGCCGGCGCTCAACTGGGTCGGCTTCTATTTCCACGATGGCAGGGAGCTGGTGGTCGGCCCGTTCCAGGGGCGGCCGGCCTGCGTGCGCATTGCGCTCGGGCGCGGCGTCTGCGGCACGGCGGCGGCCACCGGTGAAATCCAGCGCGTGGATGACGTCAACGCCTTCCCCGGCCACATCGCCTGCGATACCGCCTCCCGTTCGGAGCTCGTGATCCCGCTGCACGATGGGCAGCGGCTGGTCGGCGTGTTCGACCTCGACAGCCCCGAGCCGGCCCGCTTCGACGACGAGGACGCGGCGGGCCTGGCGGCAATCGCCGCCCTCTACCTGGAGTCGATCCGATGAGCACACCCCTGAAAATTGGCCCCAAGTCCGTCGCCTGGCTGCGCCAGGTGGGCATCCGCAGCCAGGAGGATCTGGCCGCCGTCGGTGCCGTGGCGGCTTATGTCAAATGCAAGCGCGCCGGCTTCCGCCCCAGCCTCAACATGCTCTACGCGCTGGAAGGCACGCTGCTGGGCTGCCACTGGCAGAAGGTGCCGGAAGCGCGCCGCGCCGAGCTGTCGGCCCAGGCCGAGGCGCAGGTGGCGCTGATCCCGCCTTCGCGCGGACGCGCGGCGGCGCTGGCGGTGTCGGCGGTGCGCGACGTCTCCGCCGAGGCTGGCGAGGCCGCGCCGATGGAGTTCAGCTTCGGCTTCGACGAGCCGGGATCCTCGTCCGCCGAGGATCACTGAGGCGCAGGCGCATCACGCCGGGCGCACCGCTGCTCGCGAACGCGCCTCCTCGCCCCAGCGTGGCGCTGCGGCGATGCCGGGCAGCACGTCCTCGGGCCGCGCCACCCGCGACCACAGTTCGCGGTGCTCGGGATTGAGGAAGCGCTGTGCGATGACCTGTTCATCCATGAACTTCAGCAGCGGCTGCCAGTAGCCGAGCGTGTCCAGCAGCAGGATCGGATTGGCGTAGAGGCCCAGGCGCTTGAGCGTGATGGCCTCGAACAGCTCTTCCAGCGTGCCGCTTCCGCCCGGCAGCGCCACCACCGCATCCGAGCCGGTGAGCAGCAGGTGCTTGCGCTCGCGCATGTCGCCCACCAGCTCCAGACGGGTCAGGCCGGGATGGCCCCACTCCAGGTCGGCCATGAAGCGCGGCAGGATGCCGATGACCTTGCCGCCAGCCGACAGCGCGCCGTCGGCGATCGCGCCCATCGATCCACGCGAGCCGCCGCCATAGACGATCTCGCAGCCAGCCTGCGCCAGCAGCACGCCCAGGCGGGTGGCGTCGTCGGTGTAGGCGGCGGGGGCGTAGTCGCTGGAGGAGGCGTAGATGCAGACGCGCACGGGCGGATGTCCTTGGGGCGGGCCGGCATTCTGCCACGGCGAGGCGGCCGGGTTGCGTGCCGTCCCGGCGCGCATGGCCCCTGATCGCGCCGATTCGCGTGGAGGAAGTCGACCACCCACGGAACCGCCGCCATGACCCTGCGACTGATGCGCTCCTTCCTCTTCCTGCTGCTGGCCGGCACCCTGCCTGCCCACGCCGCCGAATACTGCGTCGGCACCCCGGGAACTTTCCAGATTGCGCTCGATGACGCCGAGCTGGACGGCGAGGACAGCTTGATCAAGGTGCGCGCCGGCACCTACAACCTGAGCAACGAGCTGCGCTACGAGCCAAGCCTCGAATACGCGTTGCCGGCCGGGCGCCTGACCATCCGCGGTGGCTACAACGCCGACTGCAGCAGCTATTCGCTGACGCCGGGTGCAACCACACTGGTCAGCAGCAACCACTCCTCCCTGGATATCATCACCAGCACCGGCCATGCGAGTGTGGCCGGAATGAGCTTCCAGGGCAGCTCGCTGGTGATGCAAAGCCCGATCCTGAGCCCCTGCCCCGCGCAACGGCGCACGTTCGCCCTGTATCGTGTACGCATCGACCAGGCCCAGTTCGATGCCGTCGCGTGGTGCCACAACGTACGGGTCGAGAACTCGCTGTTCACCAACGGGATACGTCATCCCGACAACACCATCGTTCCCTACAACACCGCCTTCAGCACCTATCTGGCTGATGACGATGACACCTACGACGCGGCCTCGACCCTGACCATGGTGAACTCGACGGTGTTCAATGGCTTGACGTGGCTGAACAGCCTGGATGCCGGGAGGCAGGGCACAGCGATCCTCTACAACAGCATTTTCAGCGTCTCCGGCAACGACATCGAAAGCCGGGCGCACATCTTTGCCGCCAGCAGCCGCTATGACGGCATCAGCTTCATCGGCGGCGCGCTGCTGATTCCGGGTTCGGGCCAGAACACCACCGCCAACCCGCAGCTCGATGCCAACTACGTGCCGGCGGTCGGCTCGCCGGTGATCAACGCCGGCACCAGCGTCGTGCCCGACGGGCTGCCGGAGACCGATCATGCCGGCGGTGCCCGCGTGATCGGTGCCGCCGTGGACATCGGCGCGCTGGAATCGCCGGTCGACGGCACCGGCGTGTTCACCGTCACCAATACCAACGCCTCCGGCGCAGGCTCGCTGGCCCAGGCGCTGGCCAACGCCAATGCCGATCCGGGCTTCAACCGCATCCGCTTCAACATCCCCGGCGGCTGTCCGCAGACGATCGCCCTGTCCGGCTCGCTGCAGGCGCAGGAAAGCGTGAACTTCGACGGCTGGTCGCAGCCCGGCTCGGTCAAGAACACCAGCGAATCCGGTTTCAACGCGCTGCCCTGCGTGATCCTGAGCGGCAACGGTGGCATCGGCATCGAAACCATGGGCAGTCTCGGCAGCGACCCGATCACGGTGCGCGGGCTGGCCTTCGGCGGTTTTGACCTGGCCATCTCGCTGGCCTTCGGCAAAGGCCACGCCGTTTACGGCAACCAGTTCGGCGGCCGGATCGGCAGCCAGTTCGGTCCGCTCCTGTCCGCCAACAACCAGGCCATCGCGCTGATCGGAGGCGGTCTCAGCGTGATCGGCGGCAATCCTGCGGCCTATCGCAACATGATCGGCGGCTCCACCGATGTGGGCGTGCTGATCACCACCTTCCTGGGGCTCGGTGGCAACGACAACAGCGTGATCAACAACCTGATCGGCATCGACAAGGATGGCATGAGCGCGCTCGCCAACGGCACCGGCATCCGCATCAACGGCGGCTTCAACCTGATCCGCGGCAACCGCATCGGCGGCAATCTGCAGGACGGCATCCTGCTCTCCGGCGAGAACGCCAGAAGCAACCGGATCGAGGACAACCGCATCGGTGGCGGGGTCCTTGCATTCGGGTTTGCCTCATCCAGCAACGGCCGCATGGGCGTCATGGTGCAATCGGACGCGAACAACAACCGCATCGGGCCGGACAACGTCATCGGTCGCAACGGCGACGACGGCGTGCGCATCATGCCCACGGCGCGCGGCCACAACACCGTCTCCGGCAATCACATCGCCCGCAACTCGGCGCTGGGCATCGACTTGGGTGCCAATGGCGTGACCGCCAACGACGCCGACCCGGTGATCTGCGATCCGACCCTGGGCTGCGCCGCCAATCGCGGGCAGAACTTCCCGGTGCTGACGAGCGCCGAGCTGCGCCACAGCGGGATCATACCGCTCGGCCGGCCGATCCGCGTCCAGGGCACGCTGCGGTCGACCCTCGGCGGACCGTACCGTATCGAGGTCTTCGGCAGCGACGGCTGCGAGGCCAACGGGCACGGTGAAGGCCAGCGGCTGCTGGCCGCGACGTTCCTGACCATCGACAATGCGCCCTATTGCCCGCCGGGCGGTGGCATCTGCATTGTTTGCGCGGACGGCAACTGCACCCAGCCGTTCACGGCGTGGCTGCCCGAGGTCGATGCCGCGGTGGGCGATTCCATCACCGTGACCGTGACCAGCCCCGCTGGCGACACCTCGGAGTTTTCGGCCTGCAAGACACTGACCGAAGAGCAGGGTGTGCCAGGCGGCGATGCGATCTTTGCCGACGGCTTCGAGGATTGATCGTGCAGTGAAGCCGGAGCGCCACGGCGGGCCGCGCACCTTCCCGGGGGCGCTCCGCCGTGGCCTTGGCAGCCCCGGCACGCATGCAAGGGCCGATCCCGGCTTGCGCCACGCCTGATCGAAACCTACAGTGCGTGGGGAAAGTCGAAGGGGTGCGGCACGATGCGGGTGATGGTGACCGGGGGCGGCGGGTTTCTCGGTCGGGCGATCTGCGCCCGGCTGGTCGAGCGTGGCTGCGAGGTGCTTTCCTATTCGCGCGGCGAATATCCCGAACTCAGGGCCATGGGCGTGCGTCAGCTGCGCGGCGACATCGCCAGCTTCAGCGACGTGACCGCCGCCTTTGCCGACGTCGACGCCGCCTTCCACGTTGCGGCCAAGGCCGGTGCCTGGGGCAGCTTCCACGACTACTTCGATGCCAACGTGCGCGGCACCTGGAACGTGATCGCGGCCTGCCGCATGAACCGCGTCCGCACCCTGGTGCATACCTCCACGCCCAGCGTCGCGCACCGCGGCACGCGCCCGGTGACCGGGGCCAATGAAGAAGGCGCGCCGCTGGCCGAGCGTTACAAGGCCTGGTATCCCGCGACCAAGCGCGTGGCCGAGGAGCACGTGCTGGCGGCCAACGGCAATGCGCTCAGCACCGTGGCGCTGCGCCCGCGCCTGATCTGGGGGCCGGGCGACAACCACCTCCTGCCGCGCCTGGCCGAGCGCGCCCGCGCCGGCAGGCTCAAGTTCGTCGGCGATGGCCTGAACCTGGTGGACACCACCTACATCGACAACGCCGCGCAGGCACATCTGAACGCCTTCGACGCATTGCACGACAAGCCCGGCGCGCCCTGCGCCGGCAAGGCCTACTTCATCTCCAACGGCGAACCCAAGCCGATCGGCGACATCCTCAACGGCCTGCTGCGCGCGGTGGGCGCGCCCACGGTGACCCGGCTGATGCCGTTCCGCGTGGCCTACTACGCCGGCGCGCTGCTGGAGCTCGGGTATTCGATCCTGCCGCTCAAGGGCGAGCCGCCGATGACGCGCTTTCTCGCCGAGCAGCTTTCGACCGCGCACTATTACGACATCGGTGCCGCGCGCCGCGATTTCGGTTACCAGCCCAAGGTCAGCACGCTCGAAGGCCTGCGCCAGCTCACGAACTGGTGGCGCAAGCAGGGTGGCGGCGCGCCAGGCACCTGAGCGGGAAGGCGTACTGCACGCGCCGGCGTCGCCCTCACGGGCGAGGGGTCATTCCGGATCGATGCCGTTGGTCGGTACGTCCGGCGCAGCGCCCGCTGCCGCATCGTCGCGTGCCGCCGCCTCGCCTGCGATCATCGCGCCGACCGTGGCCACGCCCACGATGGCCGCCTGGTCCGCACTCGGCTGCGCCGCCTTGCGGCGCGCCTCGGCCTCGCGCATCTGGCGGATTTCCTCCGGACCGATCAGCCGCCCGGCGTCGCCGCGGCTGTTGTCGATGCGCTGCGCGGCCACCGCCAGCGTGCCCACGACCATGAAGACCAGCGCACCGATCAGGCACAGCGCCGCCAAGGCAATCGAGGTGGTCTTGAAGACCACCGCAAAGCACAGCAGGGAACCCACAAACCAAAGCCAGCGCATGGACATCTCCGGGAGCGGCGGACAGGCAGCGGTGACACTGCCCTCCCCGCTAGTTTACGGGCCATCGCGACGGGCAGGCCAGCACCGCGCGGACGGCTGTCGGGCTTGCCGTGCCGGCGGTCGCTTTTGCTAGAGCAGCGGCGAAAACAGCCGCGCGGTGGCGTCGCCGAGGTGGCGCCAGCGCGAGACGGGCTGGTTTGCGCGAACCTCCACGCAGCGCGTGGCGTAGTCGTTCCAGGCCGCTTCCATCGCCAGCGCGAGCTGCGCGTCGCTGACCAGGGTGGACAGTTCGAAGTTCACCCGGAAGCTGCGGTTGTCGAAGTTGGCGCTGCCGATCATGACGTGGTGCCGGTCGATGAGCAGGGTCTTGGCGTGCAGCAGGTTGGGCTGGTATTCGAAGATGCGCACGCCCGCGCCCAGCAGTTCGTCGTAGTAGGAGCGCGCCGCGGCGCTCACCAGGCGCGAGTCGGCGCGCCGCGGCAGCATCAGACGCACGTCCACGCCGCACAGCGCGGCATTGGTCAGCGCCATGCGAGCCGCTTCGCTCGGCACGAAGTAGGGCGTCACCAGCCAGACCCGCGCGGTGGCATCGTGGATCGCTTCGACGCTGACGCGATGGTAGGCCTCCCAGCTGCTGTCGGGGCCGGACGGGATCACCAGCGCCGGCGAACCAGCGGAATCCATCGCCGGCCAGAAGCCGTCGTCGCACAGCGCGGCACCGGTGACGTAGCTCCAGTCTTCGACGAAGGTGACCTGCAGGCCCTGCACCGCCGCGCCGGAAAAGCGCAGGTGCAGGTCGCAAAACGCATCGGCGCGGCGGCGCGGGTCCTGGGTATCGGAGATATTCACCCCGCCGGTGAAACCGAGCCTGCCGTCCACGATCAGGAGCTTGCGGTGGCTGCGCTGATTGAGCGCCGGGCGGCGCGCAAAGCGCAGCCGCACCGGGTGGAACCAGGCGACTTCGCCACCGGCCGCGCGCAGCGCTGCGAAGAAGCGGTTGCGCGTGCCCGCGCTGCCGACGCTGTCGATCAACAGCCGCACCGCGACGCCCTCGCGCGCCTTGGCCGTCAGCGCGTCGCGGAAGCGTCGTCCGGTTTCATCGGGATCGAAGATGTAGCTGGCGAGGTGGATGTGATGGCGCGCCGCCGCAATGGCTTCGAGCATGGCCTCGTAGGTTTCCGCGCCGTCGCGCAGCAGGTGCGGCTCGCGCATGCGCTTGGGCGCGAGTCCGGTGGTGCGCCGTGCCAGCCGCGCCACCTGCAGATCGGAGATCGGAGCCAGATCGTCCGCGAGCGCGGGTGAGGCCAGTGCGGAACGCGCCCGCGCGCGCCGGATGCGCTGGCGGCGAATGCGCATCGGTCCGAACAGGTAGTAGATCACCAGGCCCACGACCGGCAGCGCCGCCAGCGACAGCAGCCAGCTCAACGTGGCGACCGGCTCGCGCCTGTCCCAGATGATCCAGAGCGCCAGGACCACGAGATAGAGGCTCCAGGCCAGCGCCAGCGGCACGCCGATGTGCGGGATCGAGGCAAGCTGCAGCCAGAACGATTCAAGCATGGGCGGCACCAGAGAGGCGACCCATCATCGTCGGCGCGCGACGGTCCGGCAAGTGCGGCCTTCCGGCGGGTCTGCCATGCCGCAAGCGCGCTGCGATCCGCGTCCGGCCATGCGTTCGCATCAACGTGACCGTAGCAAAACCGACACATCCCTGTCGCAGGACCGTCACGCCGGCCGCCTAAGGTACGTGCTCCCTCCCCAACAGGATTGGCAACCATGTCCTTCCCGCTTCGCAAGACTGCCCTCGCGCTGGCGCTGTCCAGCGCCTCACTCGCCTGCGCCGCGCAAGTGGTCGTCAACGACGGCCTCGACGGCAACTGGTTCGCGCCGAACGCGGGTGGACGCGGCGTTTCGGTTGATGCCATCGCAAACGAAGACGGCAGTTCCCGCATCTACGGCGTGGTGTTCACCTACGACACCGCCGGCAAGCCGCTGTGGCTGACCATGCTCGGCGACGTGCCCGCCGGCCAGAGCGTCGTCGACGGCGTGCCCGTGCTTCGCTTCGAAGGCGGTCGCTTCGACAGCGCCAACCCCGCCCCGACCAGCACCGTCGTCGGCACCGCCTCCATCGACGTCTCCAGCTGCAAGGCCATCAGCCTGACGTTCGACATGAACGCAGACTCCGGTCTGCCCGACGCCACCCTCGACGTGGCCCCGGCGCAGGTCAACGTGGGCTATGCCGCCAACCCGCTGTGCGCAGCGGCACCGGTGCTTGCCGCGTGCCCGACCGGCACCACGGCCGAAGGTGCCGACTGCCTCCTGCCCAACAGCATCACCGGCAACCTTTACCTGCCGGCCGGCAAGAAGTACCTCGTGCGCGGCGCGGTGATCGTCGAAGGTGGCGGCACCCTGACCGTCGCCCCGGGCGTCACCGTGCAGGGTCATTCCGACATCTCGGTCGCCAACTTCATTGGCGTCAAGCAGGACGGGCGCATCTACGCCGATGGCACGCCCACCCGCCCGATCGTGTTCACCGGCCCGACGCCGGAAGTCGGCTCCTGGGGCGGCCTGCACATCGCCGGGCGCTCCACCTGCAACGACTACGTCTCCGCGGCCGAGCCGTGCCGCTTCGAGGCGTATCCCGACATGGCCTTCGGCGGCGGCAAGCTCGATGACAGCTCCGGCGTCCTGCGCTACGTGCGCATCGAGTGGGCCGGCGTTCCGATCCGCCCGAACGAAGAGCTGAACTCGCTGACCCTGCTGGGCGTGGGCGCGGGCACCGTGCTCGATCACGTGCAGGTCGACGGCGGCAAGGACGATGGCTTCGAGTTCTTCGGCGGCAACGTCAACGGCAGCCACCTGGTGTGCTCGAACATGGGCGACGACTGCTTCGACTTCGACGACGGCTACCACGGCAAGCTGCAGTTCCTGCTCGCCTGGCAGGGTGACAACACCGACATCGGTTCGGACTCCAACGGCATCGAGTCGGACAACAGCAAGGATTCCCCGGACATTCAGCCGCGCACCCAGCCGCAGATTTCCAACATCACCCTGCTCGGCTCGTCGACCTTCCCCAACAAGCACGGGCTGCGCATCCGCCGCGGCAGCGGCGGCAACTACGCCAACCTGGTGGTGCATGGCTTCACCGACCGCTGCCTGGCACTCGATGATGCCGCCACCTTCGCGCTCGGCACCGCCAGCGGGCAGGGTGCGGCGCTCTCGATGACCCATTCCTTCGTCGGCCAGTGCGGGGGCGGTGCGTTTGACGACAGCGCCAACGATCCCTACCTGGTGAGCGCGTGGTTCAACGCCACCGGAGCCGGCAACCAGAGCGGCGATCCGAAGCTCAACGGCTTCCTGCCGGCGGCCGGTTCGCCGCTGCTGCAGGGTGGCAAGTCGCTGGCGGACCCGTTCTTCCGCCCGGTGAGCTACCGCGGCGCCTTCGCCGGCGCGCATGATGACTGGACCGCCGGCTGGACGGTCCACCTGCCGCGCTGATTGGCAGAGCCACCCCGGGGGCGACCCGCGTGTCGCTCCCGGGACGGCTGTCACACGACTGTCATGATGGTGCGATGCAATAATCACTTTGTCGACATAACGCCATCGCGAATGCACAAGCGAATCCTCATTGTCGAAGACGAAGCCTCCATCCGCGACATGGTCGCCTTCGCCCTGCGGCGGGTCGACATGGAGGTGCTGCAGGCGTCCGACGCGCGCAGCGCGCTGATCGCCCTGGCCGACGGTGCCCCCGACCTGATCCTGCTGGACTGGATGTTGCCCGGAACCTCCGGGCTGGAGCTGGCGCGCCGCCTGCGCGCCGATCCGCGCAGCGCCGAGGTGCCGATCATCATGCTGACCGCGCGCGGCGAGGAAACCGACCGCGTCGCCGGGCTGGAAGCAGGCGTGGACGATTACGTCGTCAAACCTTTTTCCACCCGCGAACTGATCGCGCGCATCCGCGCGGTGCTGCGCCGCGCGCAGGGCGACGATGGCACCGGCTCGATCGAAGTGGGCGGGGTGCGCATCGACGGCCCGGCACACCGGGTCTACGTGGGCGAAGAGCGCGTCGAGATGGGCCCGACCGAATACCGCCTGCTGCATTTCTTCCTCACCCATCCCGAGCGCGTGCATTCGCGCGCGCAGCTGCTCGACCAGGTCTGGGGCGGCAGCGTGTACGTCGAGGAGCGTACCGTCGACGTGCATATCCTGCGCCTGCGCAAGGCGCTCGAACCCTACGGCTGTGAACGCCTGGTGCAGACGGTGCGGGGTGCCGGCTACCGGTTCTCCGCCAAGCCGTGAGCCGCGTCCGCAAGCTGCTGGCCGGTCTCCACGATGTGCGGAGCGCGGCGGCGGCTTTCCCCGATGCCCTGCTGCTGCTCGATGCCTGCGGCCGGCTGCGCTGGTGCAATCCCGCAGCGGACCGCCTGCTCGGACTGGCCTGGCCGCAGCATCGCGGCGTTTGCGTGGCCGAGCACTTTGCCGATACCGAGGTGGGCGCGTGGCTGCGCGATGGCACGAACGATCCGGACGACATCGCGGCACCGACCGCTGCCGGCATGCGCCTGCAGCTCACCGCGATTCCCTACGGTGAACGCGGCCGGCTCCTGCTGGCGCGCGACGTCAGCCACGTCAGCCGCCTGGAGCAGATGCGGCGCGACTTTGTCGCCAACGTCTCGCACGAACTGCGCACGCCGCTCACGGTGATCCACGGCTACCTGGAACTGCTGGAGCCGGACGAGGTGCCGGCGCTGGCACCGGTGCTGGCCGAGATGCGGCTGCAGTCCCAGCGGATGCGCGAGATCGTGGAGGATCTGCTGACCCTGTCGCGCCTGGAGATGGAGCGGCAGCTGCCGGAAGAGTGGGTCAACATGTCCGCGATGCTCCGGGTGATGCGACGCGAAGCGGAGGCGCTGAGTCAGGGCCGCCACCGCGTCGTTCTCGAGGATGAAGCCGGGCTGGACCTGCTGGGCTCACACCGTGACCTGCACAGCGCGTTCTCCAATCTGGTGAGCAACGCGGTGCGCTACACGCCGGAAGGCGGCGTCATCACGATCGGTTGGAAGCAAACGCCCAAGGGCGCGACGTATTCGGTGGCGGACACCGGCTACGGCATTCCCGCCGAACACCTTTCGCGCCTGACGGAACGCTTCTATCGCGTGTCCTCCAGCCGCTCGCGCATCACCGGCGGTACCGGGCTGGGGCTTTCCATCGTCAAGCATGTGCTGAATCTGCACGCGGCGCGGCTCGACATCGCCAGCGAGCTGGGCAAGGGTTCGCGCTTCAGCGCCACCTTTTCCGCCGCGCGCCTGCGCAAGACCGAGCATCCCTGATGTCCGTCACGAAGCGCCGGAGAGCTTGAGCGCAATCAGCGCCGAGGTGTCGGCCTCGCCGTGGCCCTCGCGCACCAGCACGCCGTAGTCGGCCTCGGCCTGCGCCAGCACCGGATGCGCGATGCCGACGCCCTCGGCCGTGGCGCGCGCGATGCGCAGGTCCTTGAGCATGTGCTCGCACTTGAAGCCGGGGGTGAATTCACCGCGCAGCATGGTCGCGCCGCGCTTGTCCAGAAACCAGTTGGCGGCAGCACCCGAGCCCAGCGTGGGCAGCAGCACTTCGGCATCGAGGCCGAGCTTCGCGCCCAGCGCCAGCGCCTCGCACACCGCCTCGTTGATGCCGGCCACCATCACCTGATTGACCGCCTTGGCGGCCTGACCCGAACCCACCGGGCCCATGCGCGAGACGCGCGCTCCGTAGCATTCCAGCGCCGGGCGCACGGTTCCCAGCAGCGCCGGATCGGCACCGCACATCACCGAGAGCCGCCCGTTGCGCGCGCCTTCCACCCCGCCCGACACCGGCGCGTCGATGAAGCCGATGCCCTTGGCGGCGAGGATCTTCTGCGCCTCGATCGCGGTATCGCGCGCCACCGTGGAGTGGTCCACCACGATGGCTCCGGGCCTGAGCACCTCGGCCAGTGCGCGCACGTTGGCGAGCACGTCCGCATCGGCCGAAACGCAGAGCATCACCGCGCCGCAACCGGCGAATCCCGCCGCATCCGCGGACGCGCCCACGCCCAGCTCGGCGGCCAGCGCCCGGGCTTTGGTGTGGGTGCGGTTGCCGACCACGGTCAGCAGGCCTTTCGCGGCCAGGTGGCCGGCCATCGGCGCGCCCATCGCGCCCAGACCGATGAATCCGCAGCGCAGCGTGCTCATGGCGCGTTTCCTTGTGCAGATGCCGACGTCGCCTGCGGCTCCTCGGCCAGATAGGTATAGCCGGTCAGGCCGGCCTCCAGCGCCGCGCCCAGGCGCGCGGCTTCCTCGCGCGCCAGCCCGGCGGCGTCGATCAGCGCGGCGTAGCGCGCGCGCAGTGCGGCGAGGTCGTAGCCGACATAGTCGAGCATCACGTCGGAGGTGTCGCCGCGGCGCGAGCGCTCGAGGCGGTAGCCGGCACCGTCGAGGCGCACGTTGACCGCGTCGGTATCGCCGAACAGGTTGTGGATGTCGCCGAGCGTGTCCTGATAGGCCCCGACCAGGAAGATCCCGAGGCGATAACTCTCGCCCTCGCGCAGCGGGTGCAGCGCCATCGAGGTGTCGAGGTCGCCGTCGTCCACGTAGGTGTCGATGCGTCCGTCCGAATCGCAGGTGAGATCCGCGATCACGCCGCGTCGGGTGGGTTCCTCGTCGAGGCGCGTGATCGGCGCGATCGGGAACACCTGGTCGATCGCCCAGATGTCGGGCGCGGATTCGAACACCGAGAAATTGAGGAAATACTTGTCCACCAGCCGCTCGGCCAGTTCGTCGAGCACGGCGCGGTGATTCTTTTCGTCGTAGGACAGCCGCGCCCGCACGCCGTGGGCGATGGCGTGGAACAGGTCGTCCAGGCGCGCGCGCTGGCGCAGGTCGAGCTGGCCCAGGGCGTACAGGTCCTGGCCCTCGCTCTGGTAGTGGCGCGCTTCCTGATACAGCTCCAGCGCCGGACGCTCGTCGAGCGCGGCGTGGATTTCGCGCAGGTGGCGGATCGTGGCCGGCTCCTCGGCGTCGGGCGGCGGCACGGCACCCGCCGGTGCCGCCTCCACCTCGGTCACGTTCGCCACCAGCACCGCGTGGTGGGCGGTGAGCGCGCGGCCCGATTCGGTGAGCACGCGCGGCGGCGTCAGCCCGTGCTCGGCGCAGGCCTCGGCCAGCGGCTGCACGATGGTGGCGGCGTACTGGCTGAGGCCGTAGTTGATCGAGCAGAAGCTGCGCGAGCGCGTGCCCTCGTAGTCCACGCCGAGGCCACCGCCCACGTCCATGAAGCGGATCGGGCAGCCCATGTGCGAGACCTCCACGAAGTAGCGCACCGCCTCGCGCACCCCGCGCGCGAGGTCGCGCACGTTGGAAATCTGCGAGCCCATGTGGAAGTGCAGCAGCTCCAGGCAGTCGAGCAGGCCGGCGTCGCGCAGGCGCTCGATCAGGTCGAGCAGCTGGCGCGGGGAAAGCCCGAACTTGGCCTTGTCGCCGCCGGAGTTCTGCCACTTGCCGGCACCCAGCGAAGCCAGTCGCATCCGCACCCCGAGGCGCGGACGCACGCCCAGCGCGCGCGCCTCTTCGATCACCAGATCGAGCTCGGAAGCCTTCTCGATCACGATGAAGGTCTCCAGCCCCAGGCGTTGGCCGATCAGGGCGAGGCGGATGTACTCGCGGTCCTTGTAGCCGTTGCAGATGATCGTGCCGCCCGGGCGCGACAGCGCCAGCACCGCCATCAGCTCGGGCTTCGAGCCCGCCTCCAGGCCGAAACCATCACCTGCGTGCGCCGCCAGTTCGCCGGCGACGCCGCGGTGCTGGTTGACCTTGATCGGATAGACCGCGGTGTAGCCGCCGGCGTAGTCGAGCTCGTCCATCGCCTGGGCGAAGGCCGCCTGCAGGCGCGCCAGGCGGTCGCCGAGGATGTCGGAAAATCGCAGCAGCAGCGGCAGCTTCAGCCCGTCGGCGAGCGCGGCATCGACGGCATCGGGCAGGGTGATGCGTGGCCCGCCCGCGCCGCGCGGCTGCACCGTCACCTGCCCGCGGGCGTCGATGTCGAAATAGCCCTCGCCCCAGTGGGCGATGGAGTAGGTGCGGCGGGCATCATCAAGGGTCCACGCGCTCATCGTGCGGCAGGTCTCCGGGTGGGAACGCCGGCAGCGGCCGGTCGGGGCGCAAATGGTATCAGGCGGTTTGTCCGGGTCGGCGGAAAGCTCAGCGCGCCGCGCCGGCCGCCTGCTCCAGCGCGGCACGTGCGGCGATGACGCGGCGGGTCTCCGGATGCTCGTCACCAAAGCCCTTGCGCAGCAGAGTGACCACCGCGTCCTGCTCGGCCAGCGCCAGGTCGTGCCGCCCGAGCGCCGACAGGGCCGCGGCGCGCGCCTCCATGATCTGCCCGCGTTCGCTGTGCAGGGCGGGATCGTCCGATAGCGCGCGCGCCGCGGCCTCGGCCTCGTGCAGCGCCCGTTCGGCCTGACCAGTGCGTGCCAGCAGCATGGCGTGGTTGGCGCGCACCACCACGCAGAGCTGGTTCTCGCTCCGGCCCGCCTGTTCGCACAGGCTCACCGCGCGGTCGAGCGAAGTCAGCGCGGCATCGTGGTCGCCGACCAGGTTCCGGGCGATGGACAGGTAGCGCAGCGGCGAAATCGCGCCGCTGCCGCCGAGGCGCTCGAACATGGTGATGGACTCGTCCAGCAGCGCGATTCCCTCCGACACGTCGCCCCGGTGGGCGCGCTGCAGGCCGAGCTGTGCCAGCGAGGCGGCGGTCCACGGGTGGTCGCCGGTGAAGCTGGTCCGCGCCAGCGCCAGCGCGCGCTCGGTCAGGACCTGTTCCTGCGCGATGTTGCCGAGCTGGTACTCCTGCTGCGCCAGCGAGGTGAGTGCGGGCCACAGCGTGGGGGAGTTGGGGCCATGCTCGCGCTCGATCAGCGCCATGACCTCACCGAAAAGCGCCTGCGCCAGGGGATACTCGCCCGCCTCGGAGGCCAGCAGGGCGGAGTTGGACAGCGCCGGGATCATCCGCGCATCGCCGGGTATCGACTGGCGGTACAGGCGCAGCGCGCGATCGCTGCTCGCGCGGGCGGCGCGGCGATCGCCTTGCGTGTGCTGCAGCGCGGCGAGGGAGGTGAGCGCCGCCGCCAGCGCGACCGGATCGCCGCCCTCGTCGCGCTCGAGGATCGCCACGGCGCGCTGGATGTAGCGGTTCGCGTCCTGGATCCGATCGGTGATCTCGGCGACCACGGCGAGGTTGACCAGCGATTCGGCGGCGACCGGATGGTCGGGGCCGTACTCCTTCTCGGCCACTGCCAGTGCCTGTTCGAACAGCGCTGTCGCCTCGTCGAAACGACCCTGGTTGGCGCGGATTTCGCCGAAGTCGTCGAGCACGTCGGCCTGCAGCACCGGATCGTTGGAAAGCTCGGTGCGGGCGCGTTCGAGCGCGGCGTCGAAGGCCTGCGCGACCGTTTGCGGCGCGTCCGCATCGCGGCGCATCGGATCGGCGGCGATAAAGATCGACACCATGAACTCTTTGACCTTGCCGGTGCGGGCCACCTGCGCGCGCGCCTGCTCCGCCGCGCGCTCGGCGCGCTGCGCCTCGGCGTTGGCACGCACGGCGTGGTCCTGCGCGATCCGGGCCTGCCACAGCGCCAGCGCCAGGCCGCCGAGCAGCGCCAGCAGCACCGCGCTGGCGCTGCCCACGGCAAAACGATGGCGCGCGACGAACTTGCGCATCCGGTAGCTTGCCGTGTCCGGCTGTGCGGCGATCGGCCGACCATCGAGCCAGCGCCGGATGTCATCGCCCAGGCACCGTGCATCGGCGTAGCGTCGCGCCGGGTCCGGCTGCAGCGCGGTGGCAACGAGTGTGTCCAGGTCGGCGGGAATGTCGCTGGCTGCGGCGGTGGTGCGGCTGCCGCCGGTGTCGCGGATCTGCTCGCGCAGCGCGCGGCCGGGATGCGGCGCGGTTTCGTTGGCGAGATCGGCGATGAGGCGCTCCGGGGAGGCGCTGCGCCCGGGATGCGGTGGCGCGCCGACCAGCAGCTCGAACAGCACCGCGCCGAGCGCGAACACATCGGCCGCCGTGCCCACCGCCTGGCCGCGGATCTGCTCGGGGGCGGCATAGGCGGGAGAGAATACGCGTACGCCGGTGCCGGTCAGTGCCTCGGTGCCGGAATCGTCCAGCAGCCGCGCAATGCCGAAGTCCAGCACCCGCACGCGGCCCTGGGCGTCGACGAGGATGTTGGAAGGCTTCAGGTCGCGGTGCACGATCAGCTGCGTCTGCGCGTGCGCCACCGCGTCGCAGACCTGCAGCAGCAGCTCCACCCGCTCGCGCACGCCGAGCGTCCGGTCGTCGGCGAAGCGCACGATGTCGCTGCCCGTCACGAACTCCATCGCATACCACGGCGTACCGTCATCGTTCACGCCGCCGTCGAGCAGGCGCGCGATGCCGGGATGATCCAGGCGCGCCAGGATCTGCCGCTCGCGCGCGAAGCGCTCGCGCAGCGCCGGCGAATCAAGCAGCGGGCGGATCAGCTTGATCGCCACGGCCTGTTCAAAATCGCCCACGCGCTCGGCGCGCCACACTTCGCCCATGCCGCCGGTGCCGAGGTGCCGGGTGAGGATGTAGTGGCCAAACCGCCTGCCGCCGACCGCTTCCGCGCCAGCGCCGTCGGCTGCGGAGGACGCCAGCTGCGACATCACCGTGGCGGCGACGCGGACCACGCCGGCATCCAGCACGCCGTTGCGTTCATCCACCGCCAGCAGGTGTTGCAGCTCGGACGCCAGCGCCGCGTCCTCGCGTGCGATCTGCGCCAGTCGCGCCGCGCACGCCGGCGCGTCCAGCTCGAACAGTTCGTCGAGCAGGGACGCAAGCCGCTGCCAGCGTGATTCATGCATCGTCATGTGCTCCTTCCAGCGCCGCGTGCAGCACCGCGCGGGCGCGCCGCCAGTCGCGCTTGAGGCTGCGCTCGGAGCGGTCCGTGATGGCGGAGATCTCGGCCAGCTCCAGCCCGGCGAAGTAGCGCATTTCGACCAGGCGCACCAGCTGCGGGTCGAGTGCCGAAAGCCGATCCAGCGCCTGATCCAGCTCCAGCATGCGGCCGGCGTTTTCGTGCGAGGGGACGAGCCCGGCAATGTCGTCGAGGTTGTCCGGCACCGCGCCACCGCCACGCTTGGCGCTGGCGCTGCGGCGGGCGTGGTCGACCACGAGCTGGCGCATGGCGCGGGCGGCGAGCGCGAAGAAATGCTCGCGGTCGTTGATGCTCAGCGCCTCCGGGCCGGCCAGCCGCAGGTAGACTTCGTGTACCAGCGAGGTGGCACCCGGCCCGGACGCGGCGCGCTGCACCTGGCGGCGCGCCAGCATCCGCAGGTCGGCATAGACCAGCGCGAACGCCTGATCAGCCGCCTCGCGGTCACCTGCGTTCGCCGCCGCCAGCAGAAGACTCACATCCCCCATTCCGCTCTCCGCATCCGGTAGCGCGGGCGCAGTGTAAACCGATGTGGCGCGACGTGCGGTGCAGGGCAGCATGCCGCTGCCGCACACAGATTCACGGCAGGAACGCTGCCATCACATCGTTGAGGAAGCGCCAGCCGAGTTCGCTCGGGCGCACCCATTCTTCCGCCACGTCGAGCAGGCCGCGTTCGGACAGATCGGCAAGTTTGGGCGCGATGGTGGCTCGCGCAAGGCCGGTGCGGGCCTCGAAGTCGGCAAGCGGGAAGCCTTCGCGCAGGCGCAGGGCGTTGAGCATGTAGTCGAAGGGGCGGCGCTCGGCAGCGAGGTGCTCGTCGCCGCCGATGCGCGCGTCGCCGGCGGCGGCGTCCATGTAGGTTTTCGGGTGCTTGAGCTTCCAGCGCCGCAGGATGGTGCCGTCGGCGGGCAGGGTGATCTTGCCGTGCGCGCCGGCACCGATGCCCAGGTAGTCGCCGAAGCGCCAGTAGTTGAGGTTGTGCGCGCACTGGCGGCCTTCGCGGGCATAGGCGGAGACTTCGTACTGCGCGTAGCCCGCCTCGGCCAGGCGGGTCTGGCAGGCCTCCTGCATGTCCCAGGCGTCATCACCTTCGGGAATGCCGGCGGGTGGCTGGCGCGCGAACGGGGTGCCCGGTTCCAGGGTGAGCTGGTAGTGCGACAGGTGCGCGGGATCGAGCGCGATCGCGCGTTCGAGATCGGCCAGCGCCATCGCCGTGGTCTGGCCGGGCAGGGCGTACATCAGGTCGAGATTGATGTTGGAAAACCCCGCGTCCTGCGCAAGCTTCACCGCGCGCTCGGCCTGCGCGGCGTCGTGGATGCGCCCGAGGCGCGCGAGGCAGCCGTCGTCGAAGCTCTGGATGCCGAAGCTCAGGCGGTTGACGCCGGCGCGCGCGTAGGCGTCGAAGCGGTCGTGCTCGACCGTGCCGGGATTGGTCTCCAGCGTCACTTCCAGATCGGGGCGAAAGCGCAGGCGCGCCGCCGCGCCCTGCAGGAACTCGCCGATGGCCTCGCCGGAAAACAGGCTGGGCGTGCCGCCGCCGAAAAACACGCTGGTCACGGTGCGGCCCCACACCAGCGGCAGATCCTGTTCCAGGTCCGCGAGGAGCGCGGCGACGTACTCGCGCTGCGGCAGGGCCTCGGGCGCGCGGTGCGAATTGAAGTCGCAGTACGGACACTTTCGCACGCACCAGGGGATGTGCACGTAGAGGGCGAGCGGCGGCAGACTGAGCATGGGCGGGCAGTGGTAGAACGGGACGAAACGACGCGGATCCGTACCGCGGCGTACGCGACGCCGCCAGCGCGGGCGCTGGTAGACTGCCATGCTGACACACGCACGCAGAAGCCGGTTATCGAACCGGCCCGTGCCGGGTGTGCCACCACCAGAAACAGCGCCGGGGCGCAGATGCCTCGCAGGGAGCAACCATGAATCCGTTGAATGACATGCCCGACAACGATGCCACCGAAACCCGCGAGTGGCTGGAGTCCCTGCAGGCGGTGACCGAGCGCGAGGGCACCGACCGCGCCCACTATCTGCTCGAGCGCATGGTGTCGCAGACGCGCCGCGCTGGCGGCTTCCTGCCCTTCGCGCCCACGACCGACTACATCAACACCATTCCGCCCCACGCCGAGGTGAAAAGCCCGGGCGATTCGGCGATGGAGTGGCGCATCCGTTCCCTGATCCGCTGGAACGCGATGGCGATGGTGGTGCGCACCAACCGCAAGCCGGGCGATCTGGGCGGGCACATCGCCAGCTTCGCCAGCGTGGCGACGCTGTTCGACGTCGGCTTCAATCATTTCTGGCGCGGCCCCACGGCCGATCATCCCGGCGACCTCGTTTCACTGCAGGGCCACTCCAGCCCCGGCGTGTATGCGCGCTCCTTTCTGGAGGGGCGCTTCACCGAATCCCAGCTCGACAACTTCCGCATGGAGGTGGACGGCAAGGGCATTTCCTCCTATCCGCATCCCTGGCTGATGCCCGATTACTGGCAGATGCCCACGGTGTCGATGGGCCTGGGGCCGCTGGCGGCGATCTATCAGGCGCGCAACAGCCGCTATCTCGAGCACCGCGGCCTCCTGCCCACCACCGACCGCAAGATCTGGTGTTTCCTGGGCGACGGCGAGTGCGACGAGCCCGAGAGCCTGGGCGCGATCTCGGTCGCCGGACGCGAGAACCTCGACAACCTGGTGTTCGTCGTGAACTGCAACCTGCAGCGCCTGGACGGCCCGGTGCGCGGCAATGGCAAGATCATCCAGGAGCTGGAAGGCGTGTTCCGCGGTGCCGGCTGGAACGTCATCAAGGTGCTCTGGGGCAGCTACTGGGATCCGCTTTTCGCGCGCGACAAGGACGGCATCCTGCGTCGCCTGATGATGGAAACCGTCGACGGCGAGTACCAGAACTACAAGGCCTTCGGCGGTGCCTACACGCGCGAGCATTTCTTCGGGAAATACCCGGAGACCGCGGCCATGGTGGCGAATCTCTCCGACGAGGACATCTGGCGTCTCAACCGCGGCGGCCACGATCCGCACAAGGTGTACGCCGCCTACCATCAGGCGGTGAACACCCGGGGCATGCCCACGGTGATCCTGGCCAAGACGGTCAAGGGCTACGGCATGGGCTCGGCGGGCGAGGCGCTCAATCCCACCCACCAGACCAAGAAGATGGACGACGGCGCGATCAAGGCCTTCCGCGATCGCTTCAACATCCCCGTCAGCGACAAGCAGATCGACGAATCCGAGCAGGTTCCGTTCTACCACCCCGGCGAAAACTCGCCCGAGGTGCAGTACATGAAGGAGCGACGCGCCGCGCTCGGCGGCTTCCTGCCGCGCCGCCGCCGCACCGCCGACCAGACCTTCGAAGTGCCGGCGCTGGACAGGTTCGAGCGCCTGCTCAAGAGCACCGGCGAACGCGAAATCAGCACCACCATGGCCTTCGTGCAGGCCCTCAACATCCTCCTGCGCGACAAGATCATCGGCCCGCACGTCGTCCCCATCGTGGGTGACGAGGCGCGCACCTTCGGCATGGAAGGCCTGTTCCGCCAGATCGGCATCTATGCCTCCAGCGGGCAGAAGTACAAGCCGGTGGATGCCGACCAGCTCATGTATTACCGCGAGGACCAGGCCGGGCAGGTACTGCAGGAAGGCATCACCGAGGCCGGCGCGTTCGCCTCGTGGCTGGCGCTGGCCACCAGCTACAGCACCAACAACCTGCCGATGCTGCCATTCTTCATCTACTACTCGATGTTCGGCTTCCAGCGCTTCGGCGACCTGGCCTGGCAGGCCGGCGACATGCGCGCGCGCGGCTTCCTGCTCGGCGCCACCGCCGGGCGCACCACGCTCAACGGCGAGGGCCTGCAGCACGAGGACGGCCATTCGCACCTTTTCTCCAGCGCCATCCCCAACTGCCGCTCCTTCGATCCGGCGTTCGGTTACGAGGTCGTCGTGCTGCTGCAGCACGGCATGCGCAAGATGCTGACCGAACAGGTGGACGAGTATTACTACCTCACCCTGCTCAACGAGAACTACCCGCACCCGGACATGCCGGAAGGTGCCGCGGAAGGCATCGTGAAGGGCATGTATCTTCTGCGCGAATCGGGAATGGGGAATGGGGAATCGGGCAAGGGCAAAAGCCGTAGCAAGGCGCCGAGCGCGCCGTGCGTGCAGCTGATGGGCTCGGGCGCGATCCTGCGCGAGGTGATGGCGGCGGCGGAGCTGCTGGACAAGGAGTTCGGGGTCAAGGCCGACATCTGGAGCTGCACCAGCTTCACCGAGCTGGGCCGCGACGGCTTCGACGCCGAGCGCTGGAATCGCCTCAACCCCGAGACCAGGACGCCGCGCGTGCCCTATGTGACCGCGCAGCTGCAGGGCCGCACCGGCCCGGTGATCGCCGCGACCGACTACGTGCGCACCTTCGCCGACCAGATCCGCGCCTTCGTGCCGGGCCATTACACCGTGCTGGGCACCGACGGCTTCGGCCGCTCCGACACCCGCGCCAACCTGCGCCGCTTCTTCGAAGTGGACCGCTACCACATCGCCCACGCCGCCATCGACGCGCTGGCCAGGGAAGGCACGATGAACGCCCGCGACGTGGCGCGCGCGATCAAGGTGTTCGGCATCGATGCGGCGCGGGAAAACCCGATGCATGTGTGAGTCGGGCGAGGAACGTTGACACAGCGGCGCAAGACGCCGTGACTCTGCTGTCCAGGCTGTGCGCCGGGTTGTCGATCATGGCACCCAGCGCATTCTCCGCGCGGTTCGCGAGGTGCCCTTTCTGCGGGCATTCGGTATTCGTACGCTTGAATCGCAGCGAGTCCGGTGTGCGCTGCCTGCGCTGTGCGGCAAGTACCGTGCATCTTTCCATCGGTCTGGCGGTGGCGAGCGAAATCGAACTCGCCGCCCTTTCCAAGATGGATGTCTATAAGCTTTCCGCCACGGGACCGTTCGTCGAACATTTGCGCAAGCGTGCGGCCCGGGCCGCGTTCTCCGAATACCACCCTGACGCCGTGCCCGGAACCACATGGCAGGGCGTCCGCTGTGAGGACGTGCAGGCCCTGACCTGGCCGGACGCCTGTTTTGATCTGGTTGCCCATACCGAAGTATTCGAGCACGTGCCCGACGATGCGCGCGGATTTTCGGAGTTGCGTCGGGTTCTGCGGCCAGGGGGGAAGATGCTGTTCACCGTGCCGCTGTTCGATGCGCCAGACACCGTGGAGCGAGCCCGGGGTGGGGGCGCCGGCATCGAATACCTGATGCCGGCGGAATATCACGTCGATCCGTTCAAAGGAAACGAGCCGGTGCTGGTATTCCGTGATTACGGTCGCGATATCGTGCAGCGACTCGAGCGCGCGGGCTTTGGAGAGGCAAGGATTGAAGTGCCGGCCTTCCCGGTGCCGTGGGCGCGGCTGCGGCCGGTGGTGCGGGCCATCGCGGCGTGAGGTGACGATTCACGGCGTTGGACGCGCTGAACGCGACCGTTCGTCTGCCCGGATGCCAGCCGGGGTGCAGGCGACTATGCTCTTGCGTTCCGAACGACAGGAGACGTCCCATGAACATCCGCGCCAAGCACTTTTTCACCGCACTGGCCATCGCGTGTGCCGCTGCGGCGTGTTCCCAGCCCGCCGAACCGCCGCCGCCGCCGGCTCCGGCGCAGCCGCCACCGCCGGTTCCGCCCGCACCTCCCGCGCCGCCGCCGGCTGCGACAGCCAGCGCGGCGCTGGCGCCCACCGAGGGCAACGCTGCGTCCGGCACCCTGACGCTGACCGCCGAAGCGGACGGCGTGCGCATCACCGGCAGCCTCGCCGGCGTTGCGCCGGGCGGCACGCACGGCTTCCACGTGCACGAAACCGGTGACTGCAGCGCCCCCGATGCCTCCAGCGCCGGCCCGCACTTCAACCCGGGCGGCCACCCGCACGGCCATCCGGGCCAGGGCGAACACCACGCCGGCGACATGCCGAACCTGGTGGCCGACGACGCGGGCGCGCTGGCGGTCGATGTGGTGGTACCGGGCGTGACCCTGGGCGATGGCGCTGAAACGGACGTCCTCGGCCGCGCGCTGGTGTTGCACGCCAAGGCCGACGACTACGCCACCCAGCCGTCCGGTGATTCCGGCGCGCGCATCGCCTGCGGCGTGATTCGCTGATTTGACGCATCGTGGCGGGAACCCTCGCCGACGCTCGTGCGGAACGGGCGTCGGCGGCGCAGCCTCGAGCCGTGCGGCCGACGCTCCGCCCGGTCGGCTCCCGCCGCCAACACAGTAGGTCGGCCCTACGCGGCCGACGCTCCGCCCGGTCGGCCTCCGGATCGAATCCGGGGCAGGCCGCCGCGGCCGGCGCGGTGCTTCTGCCAGAATTGCGCGGATGAACGACCTGCCCGCACCGCTTGCCGGACACCTGCACCGCCAGCTCGAACGCCTGCGCGCGGCGGCACCGCAGGCGCTGGCGGAGCGGGCCGCCGCGCCGGCGCGGATGGCGTCGCTCGAACGACTTCTGCTCGCCAGCGATTACGCGCTGGATCGGCTGTGCGCCGAGCCGGCGCTGCTGGCCGCGCTCGATGCGCCACGCGAAGCGCTGGCGCTGCCGCCGGGGGATCCGGCGTCGTGGGCCGCGCGCCTGCGCCGCCATCGGCATGCCGAAAGCGTGCGCCTGATCCACCGCGACGTGAACGGTATCGACACCATCGAGGACACCCTCGCCGGCTCGTCGACCCTGGCCGAAGCCTGCCTTTGCGCCGCGCTGACGGCGGTGGAGGACAGCCTGCGTGCGCGCCACGGCGTGCCGCGCAACGACGCGGGGCAGGAACAGCGCCTGGTGGTGTTCGCGCTCGGCAAACTCGGCGGCGGCGAGCTGAATTTTTCTTCCGATGTCGATCTGGTGTTCGCTTTTCCCGAGGCGGGCCAGAGCGACGGCGCGCGTCCGCTCGACAACGGCGACTGGTTCCAGCGCGCCGGCCAGCAGCTGATCCAGATGCTGTCGGCGGTGACCGCCGAAGGCATGGCCTATCGCGTCGACATGCGGCTGCGTCCGTTCGGCCAGAGCGGGCGGCTGGCGCAGTCGTTCGCCGCCATGGAGCACTATTTCCAGCGCGAGGGGCGCGACTGGGAACGCTATGCCTGGATCAAGGCGCGACCGGTGGCCGGCGACCTTGCCGCTGGCGAGCGTTTCCTGGCGACGCTGCGGCCCTTCGTCTACCGCCGCTACCTCGATTTCGGCGCGTTCGAGGGCCTGCGCGAAATGAAGACGCTGATCGAAGCCGAGGTGCAACGCCGCGATCTGGAGGGCCACCTCAAGCTCGGGCGCGGCGGCATCCGCGAGATCGAGTTCATCGTGCAGCTGCAGCAGCTGATCCGCGGTGGACGCGAGCCGACGCTGCGCGAGCGCGGCCTGCTGCCGGCGCTGGCGCGCCTGCGCGAGCACGGCCACGTCCCGGACGCCAGCGCCGCGGCGCTGGATGCGGCCTATCGCTTTCTGCGGCGTCTGGAAAACCGCCTGCAGATGCTGCGCGAGGAGCAGACCCACAGCCTGCCCGAAAGTGAAACCGACCGGGCGCGTATCGCCCTGGGCCTGGGGTTTGCGGACTGGGGCGCGCTGCTGACGATGCTGGAACGGCACCGCGATGCCGTGCGCGACGAATTCGCGCGGGTGTTCGAGGCGCGCGACCAGTCGCCTCGCGGCGCGACCCGGGAGGACGTCGCCGCGCTCGACCTGGTCTGGATCGATCCGGAGGATGCCGCCGCGCCGTCGCGTCTGGCACAGGCCGGATTCACCGATGCTGCCGCGCTGGCGCGGCGGCTGATCGCGTTTCGGTGTCTTCCGGCGCTGGCGACGCTGTCGGCGCGCGCCGCCGGCCGGCTCGATCGCCTGATGCCGCGCCTGCTGGATGCGGCGGCGCACAGCGCTGCGCCGGATGCCGCGGCGATGCGGGCGCTGGAGCTGGTGCAGGCGGTGCTGCGTCGCTCCAGCTATCTGGCGCTGCTCGACGAAGCGCCCGCCGCGCTGGCGCGGGTGGTGGACGTGATGGCGCGCAGCCGCTGGATGGCCGAGCGCCTGTGCGCGCATCCGCTCCTGCTCGATGAACTGCTCGACGCGCGCGCCGATGCCGCACCGCCTTCGCAGGCCGAAATGGAGGCGGCGCTGGACCGCGCGCTCGCCTCCCACGCGGAGGATGACGTCGAGGCGCGCCTCATCGCGCTCAACGAGTTTCGCCTGAGCTGCACGTTCCGGGTCGCGCGTGCGCGCCTGGTGGACCGGCAGGATGCGCCCAGCAGCGCCCGCCAGCTTGCCTTCATCGCCCAGGCGGTGCTGCGCGCGGTGCTGCCGATGGCGGTGGATGAGCTTGCGCGCCAGCACGGCCGCCTGCCGTCCGGCGGCGTGGCCGCGATCGCCTACGGCAGCTTCGGCGGTGACGAGCTGGGCTTTGGCTCGGATCTGGATCTGGTCTTCCTCTACGACGAGGGCTTGGACGCGTCGGAAACCGACGGCGCGCGCCCGCTCGAAGCGGTGCGCTACCACACCCGCGTGGTGCAGAAGGTGATCGCGCTGCTGGCGATGGCGACGCCGGCCGGCCGCCTGTACGAAACCGACCTGCGGCTGCGCCCGGACGGTGCCAAGGGGCTCCTGGTCTCCAGCCTGCAGAGCTTTTCCAGCTATCAGCACGAGCGCGCCTGGACCTGGGAACAGCAGGCGCTGGTGCGCGCCCGCGCCGTGGCCGGGGACGCGGCGGTGCAGGCGGCCTTCGAGCGGATCCGGGCCGAGGTGCTGTGCCGCCCGCGCCCGCGCGCGGCGGTGTGCCGCGACGCGCGCGACATGCGCCAGAGGATGCGCGCCGAACTGGACCGCTCACGCGAGGGCCTGTTCGATCTCAAGCAGGGCCATGGCGGGCTGGTGGACCTGGAATTCCTGGTGCAGGCCGCGGTGCTGATCGCCGCAGCCGAGGCACCGGGCGTGACCGCCAGCACCCGCACGCCGGAGCTGATCGACGCGCTGGCCGGCTGCGGTTTCTTCAGCACGCGTTCCGCGCAGGCGCTGCGCCGGGCGCACGGCGTGCTGCTTGCGCGCGCGTTGGCCTGTACGCTGGACGGCCGCGCGCGGCTGGCGACACCCGACGCCGCGCTGGATGACGCGCGTGCCGCGATCAAGGCCGCGTGGCAGAACTACCTGGCAAAGCCGCTGTCTGATGCAACGGGTTGAGCAATGTCTTCGAACGATACCGGGTCCGTGACCCCTGCGAACGCCCTCGGGCGAGTGATCGATCTTCTGCGCGGACCGGCCGGCGGCGGCGTGCTGCTGGTGCTGTGTGCGGCGGCGGCGATGGTTGTCGCCAACAGTCCCTGGCGCGAAGCCTACTTCGCGCTGCTCGGCTATCCGCTCGGGCTGGGCAGCGGCGCGATGCGGCTGGAGCTGTCGGCGCTGCTGTGGATCAACGATGCGCTGATGGCGCTGTTCTTTCTGCTGGTGGCGCTGGAGATCAAGCGCGAGATGGTGGTGGGGCAACTGCGTACCCGCGCCCAGCTGATGCTGCCCCTGCTGTGCGCGATCGGCGGCATGGCGGTGCCTGCGGCGATCTACGCCGGCTTCAATTTCGGCGACAGCGAAGCGATCCACGGCTGGGCCATTCCCTCGGCCACCGACATCGCCTTCGCGCTGGGCATCCTCGCGCTGCTGGGCAGCCGCGTGCCGCTCGGACTCAAGGTGCTGCTCTCGGCCATCGCGGTGCTCGACGATCTGGGTGCCATCGTGGTGATCGCGCTGTTCTACACCGACAAGCTTCGGATCGCGCTGCTGCTGGCCGCGCTCGGCGTGCTGGGGCTCATGTACCTGCTCAACCTGTTCGGTCTGGCGCGTACCTGGCTGTTGCTGGCGCTGGGCGCGGTGCTGTGGGTGCTGGTGTTCAACTCCGGCGTGCACGCGACGCTGGCGGGCGTGGCGACCGGCCTGATGATCCCGCTGCATGATCGCACCCGGCCGCAGCGCGGGCCGCTGGAGCGACTCGAACGCCAGTTTCATCCCTGGGTGACCTGGCTGATCCTGCCGCTGTTCGCTTTCGCCAATGCCGGCGTCGATCTGGCCGGGGTGACCCTGGAAATGGGCCTGCACCCGGTGCCGCTGGGTATCGCGATGGGCCTGGTGGTCGGCAAGCCGATCGGTATCGGCGGTGCAGCCTGGCTGGCGCGCCGCGCGGGCCTGGCGGCGTGGCCGGCGGGCGTGCGCGGTGACGCCTTGCTCGGCATGGCGATGCTGTGCGGCATCGGCTTCACCATGAGCCTGTTCATCGGCGGCCTGTCGTTTGCGCCCGGCAGCGAAGCCGCGCACATCCATCGACTGGGCATCCTCGGCGGTTCCACCCTCGCTGCCATTTTTGGCAGCTTCTGGCTGCGGCGCTGCCTGCGCCCGGTGGAGCCGGTCTGATGCGCGCACTGGTGCTCGGTGCGACCGGACAGATCGGGCGGTTCCTGCTGCCCGAGCTTCTCGCCCAGGGGTTCGTGATCGAGGCGGTTTCGCGCCAGGCGCAACCCGCACGCGAAGGCGTCACCTGGAGCCGCTTCGATCTTTACGCCGGCGGCGATGCGGCGACGGCACCGGATGTCGTGTTCAGCACCGGGCCACTCGACGGCCTGCTCGCCTGGCTCGGGCGCACGCGGCACCGGCCCGAGCGCATCGTCGCCTTCAGCTCCACCAGCGCGGAAACCAAGCGGGACTCGCCCGATGCGGGCGAGCGCGAACTGGCCGCCAACCTGGCGCGCGCCGAGGCGGCGCTCGAAGCCTTCTGCGAGGCACGCCGCATCGGCTGGACCATCCTGCGACCGACCCTGGTCTACGGCTGCGGCCTGGACGCCAACCTGAGCCGCATCGCCGCGCTGGCCCGGCGCTGGCGCGTGGTGCCGCTTTCCATCGACGCCGTCGGCCTGCGCCAGCCCGTGCATGCGCAGGATCTGGCGGCTTGCGCAGTCCGCGCAGCGATGCGTCCACAAAGTGCGCAACGGCACTATGACCTTGGCGGCGGAGAAGCACTTTCGTATCGGGAAATGGTGCAGCGCACCGTGGCGTGCATCCGGCCGCGGGGCTACCTTGTGCTGCTGCCCGCCTGGCTGTTCGATGGCCTGATGCAGACGGTCTCGCGGTTTCATGCCATGTCGGGAGCGGGGCGCGGCGTGGTGGAGCGGATGCGGCGCGACATGGTGTTCGACAACGCTGCCGCGGCGCGTGATCTGGACTGGAACCCGCGGCCCTACCGGCCGGGCGCGGCGGATTTTCCGAACGCCTGATGCCCGCGTGATGGTGCGTCGCATCATGCGAACTCTTCGGTACCGTACGCCACAGCATTGCTAAGAGCTGAACGCGATACCTATGATAGGACCGCGTTGCGTCCATCCCCGGTTGCCGAAGGAACCCAGAACATGCCACCCAGGATCACCCTGACCTTGGCGCTGTCCTCGCTGCTGCTCGCCGCCTGTGGCGGTTCCAGCAACAGCGACCGCGCCGTGCCGACTTCACCCTCGAACAACAACAACGGCAACCCCGTCACCGGCGTGCTGACCGCGCGCTTCGACCCCACCAACGCGGTGCTGCCGCTGCCGAACAACCTGCTGCTGTCGGGCACCACCGACCTCACGCTGAACCCGCCGGTGGCCAATCCGAACAACTATGGCGATCCGACCGTGGCGATCGGCACGCTGGACGGCTGGAGCACGGTGGGTCCGATGTCCACCAGCTTCAACGCCAAGCCGGACGTGGCGTCGGTGGTTCCGGGACAGAGCGTGCGCATCTTCGAAGTCTCGCTGACCGGACCCGGCGGTGGCACCACCAACATCGTGCGCGAACTCGCCGGCGGTGCCGAATTCGTCACCGCGCTGGCACCCAGCGATGCCAGCGGACGCACCCTGGCCATCATCCCCACCAAGCCGCTGCAGCAGCTCACTTCCTATCTGGTGGTGCTGACCGACGGCATCCGCGATGCCGGCGGCAACGACGCCACGCCCGACCAGACCTATTTCCTCTCCAAGCGCGCCTCGCCGCTGTGCGTCGGCGGCCAGAGCACCGAGCCCCTGCTGCCTGCGGCCACGGCCTGCGCGCTGGAGCCGCTGCGCCAGCTCACCAACTCGCACCTGGCGGTGGCCAATGCCGCCGGCATCGCGCGCGATGACGTGGTGCTGAGCTGGGTCTTCACCACCCAGAGCATCACCCCGGTGATGCAGGCGGTGCGCTCGGTGACAGAGCCCGGTCAGGTGCAGTTGGCGAACAGCGGCCTGACCACGGCGGCTGCGGGCCTGCCGCCGATTGCCGACATCCATATCGGCACGCTGACCGTGCCCTATTACCTCTCGGCGCCGAGCAGCGCCAACCCGACCGCGCCGCTGACTGCCTTCTGGAAGGCTGCGCCCGGTGCCTACGTGCCGCCCTTCAACGCTGCGGGCCTGAGCCCGGCGTCGACCAACATCACCTTCGCCAACCCGTTCCCGGTCAAGACCAGCGACGTCACGATTCCGGTGCTGGCCACGATCCCGAACGCGGCGTCGGGTCGCAGCAGGCCGGACAGCGGCTGGCCGGTGGTGATCTTCCAGCATGGCATCACCGGCAACCGCACCCACGCGCTGGCGGTGTCGGCCACGCTGGCGGCGCAGGGCTTCGCGGTAGTCGCCATCGACCTGCCGTTGCACGGCCTGCCGCCGGAAAGCCCGTTCGCGATCGGCAACACGCCATTCGGCGCGGTCGCCTCGGAGCGCACCTTCAACGTCGACTACGTCGACAACGGCACCGGCGCACCCGGGCCGGACGGCGCTCCGGATGCCTCCGGCACGCATTTCATCAATCTTGCCTCGCTCCTGACCTCGCGTGACAACCTGCGCCAGGCGGTGGCCGATCTCTTCGTGCTGACCGCGTCGATCCCGCGGATTGACCTCGACGGCAACGGCACGGGGGATTTCGATTCCTCCAACATCCAGTTCGTCGGCCTGTCGCTGGGCGCGATGGTCGGCACCTCGTTCCTGGCGCTGGAGCCCAACGTCAACGTCGGCCTGCTGTCGGCACCGGGCGGCGGAATCGCGCGCCTGCTCGACGGCTCCGCCTCGTTCGGTCCGCGCATCCGCGCCGGTCTGGCCGCGTCGGGCGTGCAGGCCGGAACCCCGACCTACGACAGCTTCATGGGTGCGGCCCAGCAGGTGATCGACGCCATCGATCCGATCAACTATGGCTACGCCTCGGCGCAGAACGCCATCCTCCTGCACGAGATCGTCGGCGGCGGCTCCAACCTGCCCGATCAGGTCGTTCCCAACAGCGTGCCTGGCGCGCCGCTCGCGGGCACCGATCCGCTGATCCGCGCGCTGGGCCTTACCACCCTCACCCAGACCACGCAGGCCGCCAACGGCATCCGCGGCGTGGTGCGTTTCACCGCAGGCGAACACGCTTCGCTGATCAGCCCGACGGCACCGGCGGTCACTGCCGAAATGCAGGGCCAGATGGCCAGCCTGCTGGTCAGCGGTGGCGCTGCGGTACTGATCCAAGACACTTCCGTCATCCGCGCGCAGTAAGCCAGGAGCTCTCCCATGATCCCTATGCACAAGACCTCCCGCGCGGCACGCACGCCTCTGGCGCTGGCCATCGCCGGTGCCATCGCGATGGCGCTCCAGCCGGCCGCGGCCTTCGACTTCAGCCGAGGTGAACTTTCCGGCTCGCTCGACACCATCGTGTCCTTCGGTGCTTCCTGGCGTGCCGAGGACCCATCCGAAGATCTGCTGGCCAAGTCCTATATCGATCCGACCATCGTCGCCCAGATCAGCGCACTCACCGCCGCCGGCCGCTACCTGGACGCCCAGGCGCTGCAGGTCGCGGCGAATGGCCGCTTCTCGGCCAACCGCGATGACGGCAACATCAAGTACGAGAAGGGCGACGTGATTTCCAATGCGCTCAAGCTCACCTCGGAACTATCGCTCAACTGGCGCGACTCCGGTGCGTTTGCCCGCGCCACGTACTTCTACGACTTCGAGAACGCCGACCGCAGCGACCTCACTCGCGAGGCCAAGGACCTGATCGGCGAACGCTTCCGCCTGCTGGATGCCTTCGTCTACCACAACTTCAGCTACGGCGAGGCCGGCACCGGCACGGTGCGCCTGGGTCGCCAGGTGGTGAGCTGGGGCGAGAGCACCTTCATCCAGAACGGCATCAATGTCATCAACCCGTTCGACCTGTCCGCCCTGCGCGTGGCCGGTGCGGAGCTGAAGGAAGCCTACCTGCCGGTCGATTCGATCTGGGCCTCGTTCTCCCTCACCGAAAAGCTCTCGCTCGAAGCGCTTTACCTGTTCGAGTTCGAGGAAGTGGAAATCGACGCCTCGGGCACCTACTTTTCCGCCAACGACTTCGCCTCGCCGGGTGGCGAGTACGTGATGCTGAACTTCGGCACCGTGCCGCAGCCGGTCAACAACCCCTCGCTGTACCGCAGCACCTGTTACAACGGTACCGCGGGCTACGCCAACAGCGACCTGTTTGCCGACTACAGCGCGCGTTACGGCGCGGCGACCGCCATGCAGCTGATCGGTGCCGGCTGCGCGGCGGCCTTTCCGCGCAGCCCCAACAACAACGCCAAGGACAGCGGCCAGTACGGTGCCGCGCTGCGCTACTACTCCGACTGGTTCAACGGCACCGAGTTCGGCCTCTACTACCTGCGCTACCACAGCCGCCTGCCGCTCATTTCGGGCATCTCGGTCGTCAACACCGCGCCCAACTCGGGCAGCTATTTCCTCGAGTATCCGGAAGGCATCGACCTCTACGGCCTGTCCTGGAGCACTTCGCTGCCCGGCGGCATCGCCTTCCAGGGCGAGCTGAGCTACCGGCCGAACATGCCGCTGCAGGTGGATGACGTGGAGCTGCTGTTCGCCGGCCTGACCCCGCTCAACGCGGTGATCCCGCAGCCGGCGCTGCGTTTCTCCAGCCAGCTGGGCGAGTACGGGCCCGGCGAGTACATCCGCGGCTGGGAAAAGCACAAGGTCAGCCAGATCCAGTCGACCTTCACCAAGATGTTCGGCCCGGGCAACTTCCTGGGTGCCGACCAGATCGCCGTGGTGGGCGAAATCGGTGCCACCAACGTCTGGGATTTCCCGGATGCGTCCCAGCTGCGTTACGAGGGCGAAGGCACCGATACCGGCGGCGGCTATGCCATCGATACGGGCTACCTGCGCAATCCGGCCAGGACTGCGGGCGGCTTCCCCACGGCCTTCAGCTGGGGCTATCGCGTAGCGGCACGCGCCGAGTACCCCGGTGCCTTCGGCGGCTCCATCAACCTGGCACCGCGCATCGCCTTCAACCACGACGTCAACGGTACCACCCCGGGTCCCGGCGGCAACTTCCTGGAGGGGCGCAAATCGGGCACGCTGGGCGTCGAGGCGAGCTACATGCAGCGCTGGAGCCTCGACTTGAGCTATACCATTTTCAGCGGCGGCAAGCCTTACAACCAGATCTACGACCGCGATTTCTACTCGCTCGTGGCCAAATACTCGTTCTGATCGCAGCCCAAGGAGTGCACACATGACCTTCCGTACCCGTACCACCTTGGCTGTCGTCGTTGGCATGGCGTTTGCTACCGGCAGCGTGTTCGCGGCCGTGGACGCCGGCCAGGCGGGCAAGCTGGGCAAGGAACTCACGCCGATCGGCGCGACCAAGGCCGGCAATGCCGCAGGAACCATTCCGGCATGGGAAGGCGGCATCACCAGCCCGCCGGCCAACTACGTCCAGGGCAAGTTCCACCCCGATCCCTTCGCCGCGGACAAGCCGCTATTCTCGATCACCCAGGCCAACTACAAGGAACATGCCGATCAGCTGACCGAAGGCCAGAAGAGCATGTTCGCGAAGTACGCGACGTTCCGGATGGATGTCTATCCGACGCGCCGCTCGGCCTCGTTTCCCAAGCGCACTTACGAGTACACCATCAAGAACGCCACTACGGCCAGGCTGAGCGAGGACCTCAACGGCGTGCTCGACGCCGCCGAGGGCATCCCGTTCCCGATTCCGCAGAATGGTTCCGAAATCATCTGGAACCACAAGATGAAGTACAAGGGCATCAGCGCCGCGCGCTGGACCAACCTCGCCCCGGTGACCGCCGGTGGCCAGTTCAACATGGTCAAGATCCGCGAGGAGTTCATGGGGCTGTACTACAAGCCCGGCAACACCATCGCCGACATCAACAACGTGCTGCTCTACTTTTACCAGTCGGTGGAAGCGCCGGCGCGCCTCGCCGGCCAGGTGCTGCTGGTGCACGAAAGCCTCAACCAGGCGATCCAGCCGCGCAAGGCGTGGGTGTACAACCCCGGCCAGCGCCGCGTGCGCTTGGCACCCAACGTGGCCTACGACAACCCCGGAACGGCCTCCGACGGTCTGCGCACCTCGGACATGACCGACATGTTCAACGGCTCGCTGGACCGCTACGACTTCAAGCTCGTCGGCAAGCAGGAAATGTACGTTCCCTACAACTCGTACCGGCTGAAGAGTTCCGGTGCCAAGCTGTCGGAGATCATCAAGCGCAACCACATCAACCCGGACTACCTGCGCTACGAGCTGCACCGGGTCTGGGTGGTGGACGCCACGCTCAAGCCGGGCAAGCGCCACATCAATCCTCGCCGCACCTTCTACGTGGACGAGGACAGCTGGCAGATCCTGGTACTGGACCACTACAACGCCCAGGGCCAGGTGTGGCGCTACTCGGAGGCACCGGCGATCAACTACTACGAAGTGCCGGTGTTCTGGACCGCGATGGAAAACAGCCACGACCTGCAGTCCGGCCGCTACCTCGCCACCGGCGTGGACAACGAGGACTCCCCTGCGGACTTCTCGTTCCAGTCCTCGCTCGAGAACTTCACTCCGCAGGCGCTGCGTACCCGCGGCGTGCGTTGATCCATCCGCAGTCTCCGTCCCGTCAGCCGTGTCCGCAAGGCGCGGCTGACGGCGTTTGTACGGCGGGTAAAACCGTGAATCGGCCCCTTGCCTGCCGCGTACCAGTAGCGGCACCATGCGATCAGGGCCGATGCCGGCAGGACCGGCACGGCGAATGCCCAGGGGAGGGTTGTCCATGCAAGTGATCCGAATCGTCTCGCGGCGCGTCGCGCTGGCCGTGCTCGGCGTCAGCCTGGCGGCGTCGGCATCGGCCGCCGAGCCCTTGCACAGCGAAATGATGCCGCTCGCGGTCAGCCGGGGCCTGATCCTTGACCTGGCTGAGGCGGCTTCGCGCGCCGTGGCCGTGGGAGATCGCGGCCAGATTCTCGTGTCCGAGAGCCGCACCGAATGGCGCCAGGTCGCCGACGTGCCCACCCGCGCCACGCTGACGGCGGTGGCAGCCGTGGGCGATGCGGTCTGGGCCGTCGGGCACGACGGCACCATCCTCGCCAGCCGCGATGGCGGCCTGAGCTGGGTGCTGCAGCGCGAAGACGTGCTCGACACCGGTCCCGATGCGGCGTTCGATCCGCGCCAGGGCGTGCCGCTGCTCGATATCCTCATGCTCGACGCCGACCGCGGGTTTGCCGTCGGTGCCTATTCGCAGCTGTTGCGCACCACCGATGGCGGTGCGTCGTGGCAGTTCGTATCCACCGCATCCGATGCTCCCGAAGCCGATCCCGTGGATCAGGGCGGGGCGGTAGGAGACGAAGACAACTGGACGCTGTCCGATGCGGATCTGGCCATGGGCGATGTGAGCGACCCACACTTCAACGCCATCGCCCGCACCGGCAGCGGCGCGCTCCTGATCGTGGGCGAGCGCGGCTCGGCATTCCGCTCGCGCGATGGTGGCGACACCTGGGAGCGCACCGAGCTGCCCTACGGCGGCTCGATGTTCGGCCTTATCGGCTACGAGGGTGAGCATGCGCTCGCGTTCGGCATGCGCGGCAACGTGTTCGAGACCCACGACCTGGGCGAGAGCTGGAGTGCCATCGAGACCGGCACCGATCTGAGCCTGATGGGCGGCGCGGCGCGGGGCGAGGGCGGCTTCGTGCTAGTGGGCGCGAACGGCATCGTTGTCCTGCGTGACGGGGCAGGCGAGGCCGTCACCAATCAGGTCTATGCCAACGCGGCGCATGAAACCCCGGTTCTGGCGGCGGTTCTCGCGCGCGCCAACCGCAGTCTGGTGGTATCCGGTGACAAGGGCGTGGACCAGTTTGCGCCACGCAGGCAATAAGCAGGGGAGCAAGCAATCATGGCGCATGGCGGCAACGTGGAAGCAGGCCCGATCACCCGGGCGCTGGAAAGCCTCATCTTTGGCGCGCGGCCGGTGGTGCTGGCGATATTCACCATCGTCACGGTCATCGCGCTGGTCCTGGCCAGCCAGCTGCGCGTGGACGCGGGATTCAAGAAACAGATCCCGCTGGAACACGAGTACATGCAGACCTTCCTCGACTACGAGGCGGACTTCGGCGGTGCCAACCGCGTGCTGGTCGCGCTGATGGCGCGCGATGGCCAGGACATGTTCACGCCGGGGTTCTTCACCGCGCTGGAGGGCCTCACCTCCGAGGTCATGGCGATCGACGCCACCGACAACGCCCGGGTGCGCTCGCTCTTCACCCCCAACGTGCGTTTCGTGGAGGTGGTGGAAGACGGTTTCGCCGGCGGCAACGTCATTCCCAACGAATTCAGTGCCGAGCACGCGACGGACGAGAGCTTCGAGACCATCCGCAGCAACATCGTCAAGGCCGGCATCGTCGGCCGCCTGGTCGCCAAGGACTGGTCCGGCGCGATGATCTGGGCCGACCTCATCCCGGAAAGCGAGGTCAACAAGATCGACTACCAGGACATCGCCGCCCAGTTCGAGGCGCTGCGCGGCAAGTACGAGGCCCAGGGCTATGACGTGCGCATCATCGGCTTTGCCAAGATGGTCGGCGACATCAGCGACGGCGCGCGTTCGGTGATCCTCTTCTTTTTCCTGACCGTGGCCTTCACCTGGCTGCTGCTGTTCCTGTATTCGACCTCGGCCAAGCTCGCGAGCCTGACCGTGTTCGCCTCCCTCGTCGCGGTGGTCTGGATGCTCGGCGCGCTGCGCCTCATGGGCTTCGGCATCGACCCGATGAACATGCTCACGCCCTTCCTCATCTTCGCCATCGCGGTTTCGCACGGCGAGCAGATGATCAACCGATTCCGCGGCGAGCTGTTCTTCGGCGGCCTGGAAGACGGCACCGTCGACGAGTTGCGCCAGCGCCAGGGCGTGGATTCACTCACCGCCGCGCGCGCCGCCTTCCGCATGCTGCTCATCCCCGGTGCCGTGGCCCTCATCGCCGGCTGCATCGGCTTTGCCACCATCCTGATGATCCCGATCCGGATCATCTTCGAGCTGGCCATCACTGCCACCGTGGGCGTGGCCCTCACGCTCCTGACCGATCTCATCCTGCTGCCGGTGCTGCTGTCCTATACCCGCCTGCGCAACATGGAGCGCAAGCGCGAGTACCGCCTGCGCCAGCTCACCCGCTTCGACGTGATCTGGGCCTTCCTCACCCGCTTCAGCAAGCCCATCCCGGCCGCCATCATCATCCTGATCGGCGTGACGACCTGGTGGTTCGCCGAGGACTATGGCGACAAGGTGATGGTCGGCGATGCCCAGGAAGGCGTGGCCGAGCTGCGCCCCGAGGCGCGCTACAACCAGGACGCGCGCGCCATCACCGAAAAATTTGCGCTCGGCGTGGACATCCTCAACGTCATCGTGGAAGGCCGCCCGGACGCCTGCACCATGAGCTATCCCACCATGGAACTGGTGGACCGCTTCGCCTGGCACCTGACCAACGTGCCGGGCGTGCAGCAGGTCATCACCCTGCCCATGGCCGCCAAGCTGGTCAACGCGGGCTGGAACGATGGCGCGATCAAGTGGCGCGTGCTGCCGCGCGATTCGGATTCGCTGCGCCTGGCCACGCAGGGCTTCGAGACCGATTCGGGCCTGCTCAACTCCGACTGCTCGGCGATGCCGGTCACCGCCTTCCTGTCCGACCACCGCGCCGAAACCATCGACCGCGTCGTTGCCTCCGTCAAGGATTTCCGCGAGGCGAACGGTGCCTGGCACGAAGGCGTGAACCTGCGCGAGCAGCTTGCCGCCGAGGCGCAGAAGGCCGAGGAAGCGGGCGAAGCCTTCACCAGCGATGCGGTCAACCTGCGCCTTGCCACCGGCAACATCGGCGTGATGGCCGCCACCAACGACACCGTGCGCGCGGTCGAGCAGCACATGCTGCTGTTCCTCTACGCCGCCGTGTTCCTGATGTGCCTGATCAGCTTCCGCAATCCGCTGGCGGCGCTGTGCATCGTGCTGCCGCTGGTGCTGGTGACCGAGCTGGGCCACTCGCTCATGGTCGAGCTCGACATCGGCATGAAGGTCAACACGCTTACCGTGGTGGCGCTGGGCGTGGGTATCGGCGTGGACTATGCGATCTACATCTTCGCCCGCATGCGCGAATCGCTGCGCCAGGGCAAGACCGTGTCCGAGTCCTACTTCATCGCGCTCAAGACCACCGGCATCGCGATTTTCTACACCGCGCTGACGCTGGCCGTGGGCGTGGCCATGTGGATCTTCTCGGATCTGAAATTCCAGGCCGACATGGGCGTGATGCTGACCTTCATGTTCGTGGTCAACATGATCGCCGCGATCATCTTCTTGCCGGCCCTGTGCCGCTGGCTGCTGCGCCCGTTCGAGAAGGACACCTTCAAGCCGCAGCTTTGAGCACCGCAGACGGCACAGACCCATCGCCGCGCGTTCGCGCCCCCGCCCACGGCGCGGGGGCGCGACGGCACTGACGTGGCCGGTTCAGGCCGCCGCGTCGCCCGCCAGCCGCGCCAGCAGCGACGCCAGCAGCGCCGGAAGCTGCGCGTTGGCGGCGGCGAGGTTGGCGAACACGTCCTCAAGGCTGATCTCCTTGCCGTCGTCGCAGCCGGCGGCCCAGTTCGCCACCGGTGCCAGGCAGGCGTAATCGAGTTTCAGCTCGCGCGCCAGCGCGGCCTCGGGCATGCCGGTCATGCCGACGAGGTCGCAGCCGTCGCGCCGCATCCGCGCGATCTCGGCGCGGGTTTCAAAGCGCGGGCCGTTGGTCGCGCCGTAGCAGGCTCCATCCACCAGCGCCACGCCGGCGTCGCCGCCGGCATCGAGCAGCGCGTTGCGGATCCGCGCGCCGTAGGGCTCGCTGAATTCGACGTGGCGCATTTCGCCGGCGCCGTCCCAGTAGCTGGCGACGCGGCCGTGGGTGTAGTCGATGAGCTGATCGGGGACCACCAGTGCGCGCGGCGCACAGGCGGTCGTGATGCCGCCGACGGTGTTGATCGCAAGCACGGCCTGCGGGCCAAACTCGGCCAGCGCGTGCAGGTTGGCGCGGTAGTTGACCCGGTGCGGCGGCAGCGCGTGGCTTTCGCCGTGGCGGGCGAGGAACGCGACGGAGTAGCCGCAGAGCCGCCCGACGCGGATCGGGCCGGAAGGCTCGCCCCACGGCGTTGCGGCTTCAATCGTGCGTTCCGGCGTGAAGCCGGGCAGCGCATACAGTCCGCTGCCGCCGATGACCGCCAGCGCGATCGGCCCGCCGCTCATATCGCGTAGATGCCCGGCAGGTTGCGGCCCTGTTCGTAGTAGTCCATGCCGAAGCCGAAGACATAGCGATCCGGCAATTCCACGCCGACGTAGTCGGCGCTGATGCCCGGCACGCGGCGGTCGTGAAGTTTGCTGGTCAGCACCGCGATGCGCACTTCCTTCGCGCCTTCGCGAAGGCAGGCGTCGCGCACCGCCACCAGCGTCTGTCCCTCGTCGAGGATGTCGTCGACCAGCAGCACGCGCCGGTCCAGCATCGGCACCTGCGGATGGCGCAGCCAGCTGAGCCCGGTGCCGCGCGTCTTGCCGCGGTAGCGGGTGGCGTGCAGGTAGTCGAACTCCAGGTCGGTCCTGATCTCGAGCGCCAGCAGCGATGCGAACAGCATGCCGCCGTGCATCACGGTGAGGAACAGCGGACGGTCGCCGGCGTAGTCGGTGTCGATCTGCCGCGCCATGCGCGCGATTTCGCGTTCGAGCGTGGCGCGATCGAACAGCAGGTCGGCGGTGGGCAGGGCGTCGGAAAGCTTGGGGGGAGTGGACATTGGCTTGGCGGCTCTTGCAAGAAACCTTCTCCCCTCGGGAGAAGGTGCCCGGAGGGCGGATGAGGGTACGAACGAAGCGTGACAGCAAAGCCTTGCAGCGAGACTCGGGCACGCGCTTCGGTCGCGCCCTCACCCTCTCCCGGCCAGGAGACGGGCTATGCCGTCTGCATTATGCCAAGCGCGGCGCGCGCATCGGACCAGCGCGCGTCGGCCAGCAGCGACGTCCAATCCATCGCGGGCTTTCCCGCCATCGATGCCAGCGCATCGGGGCGCATGTCCCGCGCGCGCATCGCCGCCAGCGCATCGGGCACCAGCGCCGGCGCGCACACCAGCACGCTGTCGCAGCCGGCATCGTAATGGGCGTGCAGCCGCGCCGCGATGCCGCCGGCGGATTCGGCCGCCGCCATGCCGATGTCGTCGCTGAAGACCACCCCGCCGAACTTCAGGGTTTCGCGCAGGTACGCGATCCAGCGGCGCGAGTAGCCGGCCGGGTCCGCATCCACTGCGGGATAGCTGACGTGGGCCATCATCACCGCTTCGGCACCGGCGGAAATTCCGCTGCGGAAGGGCAGCAGGTCCTCGGCTTCCAGCGCCTGCAGCGGGCGTGGATCGGTCGCGGCATCGAAGTGGGTGTCTTCCAGCACCGAGCCGTGGCCGGGAAAGTGCTTGAGCGTGGCCGCCATGCCGGCCGCGTGCATGCCCTGCACGTAGGCGGCGGCAAGGTTGGCCGTCACGCCGGGCGCGAGGTGGAAGGCGCGCTCGCCGATGGCGCGGTTGCCGCGCTTGAGGTCCACCACCGGCGCAAAGCTGAGGTCCAGCCCGATGGCGCGGATTTCCGCCGCCATCAGCCAGGCATGGGTGCGCGCGGCCTCCATCGCGCCGGCGGCGTCCGTATCGAACTGCGTCCCGAAGCGCGCCAGCGCCGGCAGCGCGGAAAACCCCTCGCGGAAGCGCTGCACCGGACCGCCTTCCTGATCCACGCACAGCAGAAGCGGGCGCGGCGCGGCCTCGCGCAGCGCCGCGCACAGCTCGCCGACCTGCGCGCGCGAAGCGAAATTGCGGGAGAACAGGATCACCCCGCCCACGCCCGGATGCGCCAGCCAGTCGCGCCCGGCGGCGTCGAGTCCGGTACCGGCAATGCCGATCACGAGCACGGGTGGCGCTCCTTCTGCGTCCACTGCGAATACGGCCGCTCGGCCAGGGTCAGGTTGTAGTAGCGCAGCTGGTCGGTGACTTCCGGGCCCACCCATTCGGGCCTTTCGAAGGCCTCATCCAGCGCCGCAAGCTCGATCTCGGCCACGACCAGCCCGGCGTTTTCGCCGCCGAACTCGTCGATCTCCCACAGGTGCCCGGCGTGGTGCACGTGGTGGCGCGTCTTTTCGATCCGCCCGCCCACGCACAGCGCCAGCAGCGCCTCGGCATCGGCCAGCGGCACGGGATAGTCGAACTCCTGCCGCCACGCGCCCAGCTCGCGCGATTTGATGTTGAGCGCCGCCGATTCCCCCGCGATGCGCACCCGAATCGAGACGTTCTGCGCACCCTCGCGCAGCGCCCGTGCGTCGTTGAGATAGCCCTGCGCCATGCGCTGGCTGTACGAGGCACGCGCACGCCAGGCGTCGCTTGCGGGCAGGAACTTGCGCTCGATTTCGATGGACATCCAGAACCTCAGCCTTCCCGCGTCGAACGCGCGCTCGCGTCCTGCCCGCCGACGGTGACGCGGGTTGCCACGCGCTACGACTAGCGAGGCAAAGGGCACCCATTCTGGTGGCGCCTCACCCTCGCATCAACCCTTCTCGAACAGCGCGATCGACTCCACGTGTGCGGTGTGCGGGAACATGTCCATCACACCGGCCGCCGCGAGCCGGTAGCCATGATCGCGCACCAGGAGGCCGGCGTCGCGCGCCAGCGAGCCGGGGTGGCAGGAGACGTAGACGATGCGGCCGATCCCGTCGAGCGGAATCTGTGCGATGGTGGCATCGGCACCGGTGCGCGGCGGGTCGAGCAGCAGCGCATCGAACCCTTGGCGCAGCCACGGCGCATTGCGCAGGTCGCCGACCAGGTCGGCGGCGTGGAAGTCGACGTTGCCGATGCCGTTGCGCCGCGCATTCTCGTGCGCGCGCCGCACCAGTCCGGCGTCACCTTCCACGCCTACTGCCTGGGCGCAGCGGCGCGCCAGCGGCAGGGTGAAGTTGCCCAGGCCGCAGAAGAGATCGAGCACGCGCTCGTGCGGCGCGGGATCGAGCAGGGAGAGCGCGTGGTCGATCATGCGCTGGTTCATCGCGCCGTTGACCTGGATGAAATCGAGCGGGCGAAAGGCGTAATCCACGCCGTGGGCGGGAAGCGCGAAATGCAACTCCTCCGCGCCGCCGTCGATCGGCACCACGGTATCGTTGCCGCCCGGCTGCAGGAAGATCGCGAAACCTTCGCGCTCGCCGAAGGCCACCAGCCGCGCGCGGTCCTCATCGGACAGCGGCTGGAGGTTGCGGAACACCAGCGCGGTGCGGTCGTCGCCGGCGGCGATCTCGATCTGCGGAATCTGCGCGCGCGCGTCCATCGCATCGACCAGTTCGGCGATGGCCGCGACGCGGCTGCCGACGCCCTCGACCAGCACCTCGCAGCGCGAAACGTCCGCGATGAAGCGCGGATCGGCGGCTTCGCGGAAGCCGGCCAGCACGCGGCCCTTCTTCGGCACGAACTTGACGCCGAGCCGGGCCTTGCGCCGGTAGTTCCACGGCTCGCCCACCAGCGGTTCGAGCCAGCGCTCGGGCCGTACCTGGCCGATGCGCTCGAAGTTCTCGGCCAGCGTGTGCTGCTTGGCCGCGACCTGCGCCTGCGGGGCCAGATGCTGCAGGACGCAGCCGCCGCACACGCCAAAGTGCGCGCAGCGGGGCGTGACGCGATGTGGCGAGGCGGCAAGCACCTCGATGGTGCCGCCTTCGTCGAACTGTTTGCGCGAAACGCGGACCTGGGCGCGGACCTTTTCACCCGGCAGCGCGCCGGTCACGAAGACGGCCTTGCCCTCGTGACGCGCGACGCCGCGGCCATCGTGGCTCAGGTCGGTGATGTCGAGCTCAAGCTCGACGAACTGCTGGGGACGGCGCGTTCTGGACACGGGCGGGCACGATGCGAGGCGGGCGGGAGCCGGGCATTCTCGCAGATTCGGCCGTGCGGGCTGACAACGCGGCCGCAGGCATGGACAATGCGCGCTCTTCTTTGCGCCTGTCGTACTTGGGGAAAGGCCAGGTGAGGGGCGAACGGCGAAGCGGCGATGACTCTCTGCTGCCGCGGCTGAAAAAGCCCCCTCACCCCAACCCTCTCCCCCGCCGCAGGCCGGGGAGAGGGAGCACGGAAGCGCGCCGGCCCGAACGGTGCGTTGCGGCAGGAATATCCGGATGGGTGGCCGAGCGGTTTAAGGCACCGGTCTTGAAAACCGGCGTAGTGGCGACACTACCGTGGGTTCGAATCCCACCCCATCCGCCACCTGCGGTGGCTCTGCCAAAGTGATTCCCGGCCATCGCGCTTGCAGGCGCGATGGCGTTCACAGGCTCGCAGCTTCCGCTGCTCGAAAGCCCTGTTCACCCCATCCGCCAGCTTTTTCAGCCGGCGCTCGCCACCGGCGGCAGCACCAGTTCGGCCGCCACGGCCAGGTGGTCGGAGGACAGGTCCGCCAGCGCCCAGCGGCGTTCGACGCCGACCTCGCCCGAGACCAGGATATGGTCGATGGCGCGACGCGGCTGCCACCTCGGGAACGACAGAATGCGCTCGTCGGGCGGGCGCAGCTGGGTGTGGCGATAGAGCGACAGCATCTCGGGCGAATCGGATTCGCAGTTGAAGTCGCCCATCAGCACCTTGTGCCCCGGGCCGGTCAGGAGTTCGCCGAGGAACGCGGCCTGCGCGGTGCGCGCGCGCAGGGAGAGCGAGAGGTGGGCGATGGCGATGGTCAGCGAATCCGCGCCGTGGCCGTAGCGCACCACGAGCGCGCCGCGGCCGGGAATGCGGCTGGGAAGGGCGTAATCGACCACTTCATCGGGCTGGTCCCGGCACAGCAGGCCGTTGGCGCTGGCCGCGACGCCGGCCAGACGGCGGTTGGGCTGGTGGCTCCAGTACGGGAAGCCGGCGCGTTCGGCCAGGTAGTGGGTCTGGTTGACGAAGCCCGAGCGCAGCGAGCCGGCATCGGCTTCCTGCAGGCCCACGAGGTCGAAGCCGGAGACCTGATCGGCCAGCACGTCGAGGTTGTCGCGCTTGCGCCGGCTCGGCAGCACGTGGTTCCACGAACCGGTGACGTACTCGCGATAGCTGTTGGTGGCGTGGCCGGCCTGGATGTTGGCGCTGAGCAGCGACAGGCGCCGCGACTCGGATCGCGGCGCAGCAGGATGCGATGACGGCTTCAGGGTCATGTTGCCGAACTGGGGCCGGTGCGCACGGGCTTCAAGCCGGGCCGGATTCGCGCTTCAGGCCGCGGCCGGCTTGCGCGCGGCGCGCTCGCGGGCGATCAGCCGGTCGACGATCTCCAGCATGCCCTTGAAGCCGCCCCGATCCTGCGGCGGCGCCATGACGCGGTACTTGCCGGCGACGACCATGGTCGGCGTGCCCTCGATGTTCCAGGCCGCGGCGCGCTCGCGCGCGGTGGCGACCTTGGCGTTCACCGGGAAGCTGTCGAGGGTGGACAGGAACTGCGCCTTGTCCACGCCGTGCTCGGCGTAGAAGTCGGCCAGATCCTCGATCTTGCTGACGGGGCGGCGCTCGGTGTGCAGCGCTTCGAACAGGGCGTCGTGGGTCTTGTCGAGTGCGCCCATGGTTTCGGCGGTGTAGTAGACCCGCGCGTAGACCTCCCAGACGCCACCGAAGGCCGCCGGCAGGTATTCGAACTTCACGTCGTCCGCCAGCGTCTTCTTCCACTGGCTGACCAGCGGCTGGAAGTGGGCGCAGTGCGAGCAGGAATAGCCGAACACCTCCACCACCTCGATCGCGTCGGCGCTGGTCTCGGTGGCCGGCGTGATGAGGGTGTAGTCGCGCCCTTCGACCGGATCGGTGGACTGGGCGTACGCCGCGCCGGCAAACGCCGCGGTGAGAAGTACAAGAGCCGCCATCTGGCCGCTTCGGCGCATGAAACGCTGCAACATCGGGAATCTCCCTGCCTTGAAGAAAGAGCCGAAGACGTCGGCCCGAAGTGGTGTCTAGACTACCGCGCGCGGCGAAGGTTCCGCACCCGCCGGGCGGAACGTCGATTCAGGAACCCCCAGACGACGATCCCCGCGCGCGGCGGGGATCGTCTGGTACCCGGCGGGCGAGGCGGGCGCGATCAGCGCGCCGCCGCCTGCTGTTGGGCGATTTCACGCTGCGCCAGCCAGCGCGCGGTCTGCAGCATGCCCTCGTGGCCGCGATCGCCGGTCGGCGGCACGCGGTACTTGCCCGCCACGACCAGGGTCGGCGTGCTTTCCACGCCCCAGCGCACCAGGGTCTTCTGGCTGCGCGAGATCTGGGTGTTGACGGCGAACGAGGCCGCCGTGGCCTTGAACGCCTCGGCATCGACGCCCAGTTCGGCGTAGAGCTTGGCGATGTCGTCGATCTTCCCGGCCCCGAGGCGCTGCTGTTCGGCCAGTGCCTTGAACATGCCGGCCTGGGTCTGCTCGAGCATGCCCATCGCCTGCGCGGCGTAGAAGCCGCGCGCGATCGGCTCGAACGCGCCGTGCGACATCGGGGCCTGGACGAAATTCACCTGCGGCGGAAGCGAGGCCTCCCAGGCCGGGAGCAGGGTCTGCAGGCGCGCGCAGTGGATGCAGGTGTAGGAAAACACCTCGGCGATCTCGACTTTGCCCGGAACCGAGGTCAGCGTCTGCGGCGGATCGATGGGCTGGTAGTCCGTGCCCAGGCGCGGCTCGGGGCCTTCCGGCACGACCGGCACGACCGGCTGCGCCGGTGCGGCGTCGGCCACAGCCGCCTGCGGCGGGGCGGATGGCGCGTCAGGCGTGGCCTCGACGGCGTCTGCTTCGGCTGCGGCGGCTTGCGTCGGCGCGGCGTCGGCGGGCACTGCGGCGGGAGTTGCTTCAGCCGGTGCTTCGGCCGGTGCGGCGGGCGCGCTGGCGGCAGGGGTTGACGCGGCGGGCGGATTCGGCGCGGAGCTTTCGCCACCGCAGGCGGCCAGCGCCAGCAGGCCCAGCGCGATCAGCCCGCGCGTGGCGACGACGTTCAGGCGGCTCATTGGGCTGCCACGTCGGCAGCGGCGTGCAGACCTTCGATGTAGCTGGCCAGCGCCTGGACCTCCTGGTCGGTCAGCTGCCGGGCCACGTCCACCATGACCGTGTTGGCGTTGTCGCCCGCGCCCCAGGCCACGCCGGAGCGGAACGATTCGAGCTGCTTGACGGTGTAGGTCGCGTGCTGGCCGCCGAGCGCCGGATAGCCGCTGAGCGGATTGCCCTGGCCGCTCGGGCCATGGCAGGACAGGCAGGCCGGGATGCCGCGCGGGGTATCTCCGCCGCGATACAGCGCCTGGCCGACCTCGTAGAAGGAACGCCCATCGTCCAGCTTGCTGTCGTCGGCGATGCCGGCCGTGATGGTGAGCGTGGCGTAGTAGGCACCCAGGTCGCGCATGTCCTGCGGGGTGAGCCCGGCCGACATGCCGAGCATGACCGGATCCACGCGGGTGCCGTCCTGGAACATGGCGAGCTGGCGCGCGGCATAGGCCTCGTGCTGCCCGGCGAGCTTGGGATACATCGGGATCATGGAGTTGCCGTCCATGCCGTGGCAGGCCGCGCAAACCGCCGACTTGGCCTCGCCTGCCGCCGCGTCGCCGGGCAGGGCCGGGCCGTGTGCGTCGGTCAGCACCTCGGCCGGGGCCGGTTCGGCCTCGGGCGCGGCGGTGACTTCCGCGGGCGTGGCGGTGTCCTGTGCGGACGCGGTGAATGCCAGACCCAGGCCGAGGGCCAGCGCGACGACCATGCCACAATAGCAACGCAGGTTCATGTGTGTGCTCCGCAAAGAAGTGTGTTCCGGTCTGCGCGTCGGGACGCTGCTGCCCGGGGATCGGGCGCGTTGCGGTCGCCGCCTGCGGGCGGCAACCTTCGCGATCCGGGCAAGCGACAGCGGGTGCTCCACCCGACGACGCAGAAACGCAGGAATTATTCCAGTCGGCCGGTAGCCGGTCAAACCAGAGACGATCCTTAGATGTCCCCACCCAACCTGCTGCGCACCGCGCACTACCTCAAAAGCGTGCACGAACTTCACCAGTTGCCGCCGGACGACAGCCGCGAGGTGGCGATCGCCGGTCGCTCCAACGCCGGTAAATCCAGCGCAATCAACGCCATTTGCGACCAGAACGGCCTGGCCCGCACCAGCAAGACCCCCGGCCGCACCCAGCAGCTGGTGTATTTCCAGGTGGCCCCGCAGCGCTATCTGGTCGACTTGCCCGGCTACGGCTACGCCAAGGTGCCGCCTGGTCTGCGCGACCACTGGCGCGGCCTGATCGAGGCCTACTTCCGCACCCGCGCCAGCCTTCAAGGCCTGATGGTGGTGATGGACGTGCGCCACCCGCTGCGCGATTTCGACCGGCAGATGCTCGAATACGGCACCGCGCGCGGCCTGGCCTGCCACTGCCTTTTGACCAAGGCCGACAAGCTGCCGCGCGGGCAGGCGGCGCGCGCCCTGCAGGAAACCCGGCGCGCGGTTGCGCCGGGCGTGGCGGTGCAGCTGTTCTCCGCGACCTCGCACCAGGGCGTGGACGAGGCGCGCGCGACGCTCACCGGCTGGCTGGCGCTGGGTGACGCGGGCGCGTGATCCGCGGCCGGCGTCGGTGCTGCATTGCACAAGCGCCGCCGCGCGCCGAACCACGCCCCAGGCCGGTTTGACGCGAGTGCTCGCCACCCGCCATCCTCGCGCCTTCATTGCGCCAGCCGTCGGCTGGTTGCGTCCCGTTCACGTATCGATCCGGAGCCCGGCCCATGAGCTCGACCCCAACCCCGGCGACCGGCGACTCCGCCCAGGCGTCGCTGCCCGCATTCCCGCAAATGCTCGGCCATCCGCGCCCGCTGTGGATGCTGTTCATGACCGAATTCTGGGAACGCTTTGCGTTCTACGGCATGCGCTGGGCGCTGGCGCTGTACATCGTGGCGCAGTTCTACGCCGGCGACAGCGCGGGTGAAGCGCCGGCAAGCCGGCTCTACGGCGCGTATCTGGCCCTGGTCTATGCGGCCGCGCTGTTCGGCGGCTACGTCGCCGATCGCGTGATCGGCTACCAGCGCTCGATCCTGCTGGGTGCCATCATCATGGCCGCCGGTCTGTTCATGATCGTCATGCCCAACGAACAGGTCTTCAAGCTGGGTCTGGCCACGATCATCGCCGGCAACGGCCTGTTCAAGCCGAACATCTCGACCATGGTCGGCAAACTGTACGCCACCGGCGACGAGCGCCGCGATTCCGGTTTCACCCTTTTCTACATGGGCATCAACGCCGGTGCCCTGATCGCGCCGATCCTGACCGGCTGGCTGGCCGAGCGCATGTTCGGCGGCTCGCCCGACATGCCGGCGTACAAGGTGGTGTTCATCGCCTCGGGCATCGGCATGCTGATCAGCCTGGTGTGGTTCTGGTTCGGCCGCAGGCAGCTGGCGGGCATCGGCCGTCCGGCGGAAGGCAGCGGCGGCATCCAGCGGGTGGTGTTCACCCTGCTGGGCACGCTGGCGACGATCCCGGTGATCTATTTCCTGCTCGCCATCGACGCCAGCCAGCTGCAGTGGCTCCTGACCGCGCTGTTCGTGGCGCTGTGCGTGCTGATCCTGCGCGAAGGATTCCGCGACGGCGCGGTGCGGCGCGACATGGCCATCGCGATGCTGATCATCTTCGCCTTCAACGTGCTGTTCTGGATCTTCTTCGAACAGGCCGGCAGCTCGTTCAACTTCCTCGCGCAGAACATCGTCAACCGCGACTTCGGCGGCTGGATCTTCCCGGTCGGCTGGTTCCAGTCGGTCAACTCGCTGGCGATCATCACCCTGGCCCCGGTCGTCGCGTGGATCTGGGTGAAGCTGGGGCGGCACAACCCGTCGATTCCGCGCAAGTTCGGCCTCGGGATCATCTTCAACGGCCTGGCCTTCCTGCTGCTGATGATCGCGCTGTCGAGCATGGTCGATCCGCAGACCCTGAAGATCCCGTTCTGGACGCTGTTCATGGTCTACGTGATCCAGTCCATCGGCGAGCTGTGCCTGTCGCCGATCGGCCTGTCGATGGTGACCAAGCTGGCGCCGGTGCGCCTGGTCGGCTTCGGCATGGGCGGCTGGTTCCTTTCCACCGCGATCGGCAACAACCTCTCGGGCATCTTCGCCAGCCACGTCAGCGGCGAAGGCGGCATGAGCGTGGAATCGGCCCTGTCCGGCTACACCTTCGGCTTCTGGGTGCTGCTCGGCTCCGGCGTGTTCCTCTTCCTGATCGCGCCGCTGATCCAGAAGCTCATGCACGGCGTGAAGTGAAGACAGGATGTCTTCATCCCGTGCAGGCCACGGATGGCCACTGGCAGACCATCGATGACTTCGGAAACGGCGGCTCTGGCCGCCGTTTCCGTCTGCGCATTCCCGCGACGATGAGCGCCGCGATCGGCGCGCGGGCCGCGGACCGGCCTTGGCGTCAGTCGTCCGCCGGCTCGGGCGAGGGCGCGAGCACATCGAGCAGGCGCACCAGCCAGCGCTGTTCCTCCCGGCTCAGGCGCGCCAGCAGGCGGCGTTCGTGCTCGATCGCCAGCGGCACGATCTCGTCGTGCACGCGGCGCCCGGCCGCGCTCAGTCGCAGGCGCGAGGCGCGCCGGTCTTCGCGCGCCGTGGCGCGCAGGACGAAGCCGCGCTCGACCAGCGCGGAGAGCGCGCGGCTGACCGCGACCTTGTCCATCGCGGTGCGCTCGGCGACGTCACGCGCGGCCAGACCGTCGTGCCGGCCCAGGATCGCCATGACCCGCCACTGCGTCACCGAAAGCCCGAAGCGTTCTTCGTAGTCGGCGGCGATCGCCTGGCTGATGGTGTTGGATGCCACCGACATGCGATAGGGAAGAAAGTTGGCGAAGTCGAGTGCGGGGCGATGGGGCATGGTGCGTTGCCGATTGCAAATGGTTTCAGTTGAAACTATAAAGGCGAATACTTGGCCGGACAATCGCGGCCTCGTCCACTCCAGGAGAATCCCATGAGCGCCCAACCCGACGCCGGCATGAAGCCGGTCACCTTCGAGAACCCCATGGGCATCGACGGCTTCGAGTTCGTCGAGTATGCCGCGCCCGCCGGCCAGGCTGGGCTTTTGCACGACTACTTCAGGAAGCTCGGCTTCGTGCAGGTTGCGCGGCACAAGTCCCGCCCGATCCACACCTATCGGCAGGGCGACTGCACCTTCCTGATCAACGAGGATCCCGACTCCTTCGCGGCGCGTTTCGCCGCCCAGCACGGCCCCTCGGCCTGCGGTTTTGCGATCCGCTTCAGCAAGCTGGCCGAGTGGGTGCGGGTGCAGGCGCTCAAGAACGGTGCCGAAGCCTTCGACGCGAAGGACGAGTTGTCCAAGGCCGTGGCTGCGCCGGTGATCAAGGGCATCGGCGGCTGCATGCTCTACCTGGTGGACCGCTACGACGCCAAGGGCACCATCCATGATCCGGACTACGAGTACCTGCCGGGCGTGGAGCTCATGCCCAAGGGCTTCGGCCTGACCTTCATCGACCACCTCACCCACAACCTCTTCGAGGGGAACATGGCGAAGTGGTCGGACTACTACGAGCGCCTGTTCAACTTCCGCGAGATCCGCTATTTCGACATCAAGGGCGCCAAGACCGGCCTCCTGTCCAAGGCCATGACCGCGCCCGACGGCCTGGTGCGCATCCCGCTCAACGAGTCCTCCGATCCCAAGAGCCAGATCAACGAGTACCTCAACGAGTACAAGGGCGAAGGCATCCAGCACATCGCCTGCTTCACCGACGACATCTATGAAACCGTGGAGAAGATGAAGGCGGCCGGCATCGCCTTCCTCGACACGCCCGACGCCTATTTCGACTACGTCGACGAGCGCATTCCCGGCCACGGCGAAGACCTGCCGCGGCTGCGCAGGAACAGCATCCTCATCGACGCCGATCCGGAGACGAAAAAGCGCCTGCTGCTGCAGATCTTCACCCAGAACGCGCTCGGTCCGATCTTCTTCGAGATCATCCAGCGCAAGGGCAACGAGGGCTTCGGCGAGGGCAACTTCCAGGCGCTGTTCGAATCGATCGAGCGCGACCAGATGCGGCGCGGCGTGCTGTAAACATGAGCCCCTCTCCCGCTGGGGCAAACAGGGCTTTCGAGCGGCGCAGCCGCGAGCCTGCGAGCGCCCGCCGGCATGCAAGCCGGTGGGCCGGGGCGCGGGTTTGAAGATCGTGGAGAGGTTGAAGATGTCACACGCCAATACCTACATGACCGGCTTCGGCAACGAATTCGCCACCGAGGCGCTGGCCGGCACGCTGCCGGTCGGGCGCAACTCGCCCCAGCGCGTGGCGCACGGGCTCTACGCCGAGCAGCTCACCGGCACCGCCTTCACCGCGCCGCGCGCGGCGAACCGGCGCAGCTGGCTGTACCGAATCCGCCCGGCGGCAGTGCACGGAAGGTTCGAGCCGTTCTCCCAGCCTGCGTTCCACAGCGACTTCGGCACCGGGCCGGTGACGCCGGAAAAGCTGCGCTGGAGCCCGCTGCCGCTGCCACAGGCACCCACCGACTTCATCGAAGGCCTCTACACCATGGCCGGCAACGGCGGGCCGGTGGCCGGCACCGGCGTCGGCATCCATCTTTATGCGGCCAACCGCGACATGCAGGGCCGCTGGTTCTGCAACGCCGATGCGGAAATGCTTTTCGTGCCGCAGCTGGGCCGGCTGCGGCTTGAAACCGAGCTGGGCATCGTCGAAATCGAGCCGCAGGAGATCGCCCTGGTGCCGCGCGGGGTGCGGTTCCGCGTGGCGCTGCCGGACGGGCAGGCGCGCGGCTATGTCTGCGAGAACTTCGGCGCGCTGCTGCGCCTGCCGGACCTGGGTCCCATCGGCAGCAACGGCCTGGCCAATCCGCGCGATTTCCTCTATCCGGTGGCGGCCTACGAGGACGTGGAAGGCGAATTCGAGCTGCTGACCAAGTTCCAGGGCCACCTGTGGCGCGCGCCGATCAGCCACTCGCCGCTGGACGTCGTCGGCTGGCACGGCAACTACGCGCCCTGCAAGTACGACCTGCGCCGTTTCAACGTGATCGGCTCGATCAGCTTCGATCATCCGGACCCGTCGATTTTCCTGGTGCTGTACTCGCCCAGCGATACGCCCGGCACCAGCAATCTCGACTTCGCGATCTTCCCGCCGCGCATCCTCGCCATGCAGGACACCTTCCGCCCGGCCTGGTTCCACCGCAACATCGCCAGCGAATTCATGGGCCTGGTGCACGGTGTGTACGATGCCAAGGCGGAAGGCTTCGCGCCCGGCGGCTGCTCGCTGCACAACTGCATGACCGGGCACGGGCCGGACGCGGCCACCTTCGAGAAGGCCAGCCGCGCCGATACCTCCCGGCCCGACTACGTCACCGATACCATGGCCATCATGTTCGAGACCCGCGCGGTGATCCGGCCGGTGGCGCAGGCGCTGCAGGCACCGCACCGCCAGACGGACTATCCGGACGTGTGGATGGGCCTGGCGCGGCACTTCAGCGGCGGCTGATCCGCCCTTTCCGCTTCAGAACGAGTCTTGCCGATGAAACTAGCTTCGCTTCGTGAGGGCGGCCGCGACGGCACCCTGATCGTGGTCTCGCGCGACCTGTCGCGCGCCGTGGCCGTGCCCGACATCGCGGCGACGCTGCAGGCCGCACTCGACGACTGGGCGCGCACGGCACCGCGGCTGGCGACCGTGGCCGAGGCGATCGAAGCGCCGAACGTGGCGACGATCAACGGCATGGACGTGTTCGCACTCGATCCTGCCGCGCTGGCCGCGCCGCTGCCGCGCGCCTACGAATTCGTCGATGGTTCGGCCTACCTGCCGCACGTGGCGCGCGTGCGGCGCGCACGCGGCGCGGAAGTGCCGGAGAGCTTCTACGTCGATCCGCTGATGTATCAGGCCACCAGCGCCGGGTTTCTCGGTCCGCGCGATCCGGTGAAGGTGCCGAGCGAGGACATGGGCATCGACCTGGAGGCCGAGGTCATTGTCGTCACCGACGACGTGCCGATGGGCGTCACGCCCGAAGCCGCGGCCGGCCACATCGTGCTGGTCGGACTGGTCAACGACGTTTCGCTGCGCAACCTGATTCCGGCCGAGCTAGCCAAGGGCTTCGGCTTCCTGCAGTCCAAGCCGCGCTCGGCGCTGTCGCCGGTGTTCGTCACGCCCGACGAGCTGGGCCCGGACTGGCGCGACTCCACGCTGCACCGGCCGCTGGTCACGCACATCAACGGCGCATGGTTCGGCGCGCCCGAGGCCGGCGTGGACATGCAGTTCAATTTTGCCCGGCTCGTGGCCCACGCCGCCCGCACCCGCCCGCTGACGGCCGGCACCCTGGTCGGCTCGGGTACGGTCGCCAACGAGGACACTTCGCTGGGTGCCTCGTGCTTTGCCGAGAAGCGCACCGTGGAAACGCTCGAACACGGCGCACCGATCACGCCCTTCATGAAGGACGGCGACACCGTGCGGATCGAGATGTTCGACCGCGAGGGCCACAGCATCTTCGGCGCCATCGAGCAGCGCATTGCCGTCTGATCCCGTCGCGCGCGGCCTGAGATCGCGGTACGCTGGGCGAAAACCGCGGGAGGGCCGGATCATGGTCGAGCGTTTCGAGCTGTACGGCTACTGGCGATCGAGCGCGGCCTACCGCGTGCGCATCGCGCTGAACCTCAAGGGCCTGGAGTACGAGCAGGTGCCGGTGCACCTGGCGCGCGACGGCGGCGAGCAGCATCGACCGCAGTTCCACGAGATCAGCCCGCAGGCGCAGGTGCCGGTGCTGCGCCACGGCGCGCGCCTGATCCGGCAGTCGATGGCCATCATCGAATACCTCGACGAAGTGCATCCCGCCCCGCCGCTGCTGCCGGCGGTATCGCGCGACCGGGCGCGGGTGCGTGCGCTGGCCATGGTGGTGGCCTGCGACATCCATCCGCTCAACAACCTGCGCGTGACCCGGTATCTGGAGCGCGAGCTGGGCGCGAACGAGGCGCAACGCCTGGCCTGGATGCAGCACTGGATGGCGCTCGGTCTGGAGGGCCTGGAGGCGCAGGTGGCCGATCACCCCTCCACCGGCGACTTCTGCGAGGGCGAAGCCCCGACCATGGCCGACTGCTGCCTCGTTCCGCAGCTCTACAACGCGCGCCGCTACGGCATGGACCTGACGGCCTGGCCGACGCTGTTGCGCATCGAGGCCAACTGCATGGCGCTGGGGGCATTTCAGGACGCCGCACCCGAGGCGCAGCCGGACGCGCCCTGAGGCATCCGCCGCGCCGCCGCTCAGGCGTTGAACGCGTCCGCGTAGGGGTCGTGCTCGCCGCTGGCACCTTCCGACAGGCGGATCTTGAGGGCGAGCCCATCGCGCGAGTCGGCCTTGCGCAGCGCCTCCTCCAGCTCGATCCGTCCGTCCTTGTACATGGCGAAGAGGTCCTGGTCGAAGGTCTGCATGCCTTCCTGCAGCGAACGCTCCATCGCTTCCTTGATCTCGTGGATCTGGCCGCGACGGATGATGTCGCGGATCAGCGGCGTATTGATCAGGATCTCCGCCGCCGGCATGCGCTTTCCATCCATGCCCACCACCAGGCGCTGGCTGACGACCGCCTTCAGGTTGAGCGAGAGGTTCATCAGGATGTTCTTGTGCGCGGCCTCGGGGAAGAAGTTGAGGATGCGCTCCAGGGTCTGGTCGGCGTTGTTGGAGTGCAGCGTGGCCAGGCACAGGTGGCCGGTCTCGGCGAAGGCGATGGCCGCCTCCATCGTCACCTGATCGAGGATTTCGCCGATCAGGATCACGTCCGGCGCCTCGCGCATCGCGTTCTTGAGCGCATTGTGGAAGCCGTGGGTGTCCAGCCCGACCTCGCGCTGGTTGACGATCGACTTCTTGTGGCGGTGCAGGAACTCGATCGGATCCTCCACCGTCAGGATGTGGCCGGTGGTGTTGGTGTTGCGGTGGTCGATCATCGCCGCGAGCGAGGTGGACTTGCCCGAGCCGGTGGAGCCGACCACCAGGACCAGGCCGCGCGGCTCCATGATGATGTCCTGCAGCACCTGCGGCAGCTTGAGCTGCTCGATCGTCGGGATCTCGCTCTTGATCGCGCGGATCACCATGCCGACCTCGCCGCGCTGCTTGAACACGTTGACGCGGAAGCGCCCGGCGTCCTTGACCGCGATCGCCATGTTCAGCTCCAGATCGCGCTCGAACTGCGGCACCTGGCCCTCGTCCATCAGCGAGTAGGCGATCTTCTTCACCATGCCGGCGGGAAGGCCCGTGTTGCCGAGCGGATAAAGCCTGCCTTCCACCTTGATGTTCACCGGCGCGCCGGTCGTCAGGAACATGTCCGAGGCGTTCTTCTCGGTCATGAGCTTGAGGAAATAGCCGATGTCCATGCGTGGTCCTTGGTCTGTCTTTCCGGCAGGTCGGGCGGTGCCGGCACGGTTGGCGATTGCGGGCAGAGCCCACGGGACGCCAGAATGCCATGCATCCGGGCCGATGTGCGATGCCCCCTTGACGGTTGCATGATATGACACCCCACACCGCCAGACTTCGATTCGCCGCACTGATTGGCGCACTGCTTCTCGCAGGCTGCGCCGCCGCCCCGCCGCCGCGCACGGCGCTGGAGGCCGCGCAGACGGGTATCGAACAGGCCAGCGCGCTGGGCGCGCGGGACTACGCCCCGATGGAACTGGCGCGCGCGCAGCAGCGTCTGGGCGACGCCGAGGCCGCCTTCGGCGGGCGCAAGTACGCCGATGCCGACCGCCTGGCCTCACACGCCCTGCTGGAGGCCCAGCTCGCGCAGTACCGCTCGCGCGCCGCGACCGGGCGCGAGGAAGTGCGGCGACGCAACGAGGAGAACGCGCGCCTGCGGCGCGAGCTGCTGGGTCAGGGAGGCACGCCATGAATCGCCTGCTGATGAGCGCGGTCCTGGCGCTGTGCCTGTGCGCGCCGGCGCTGGCGCAGAAGGTCGATCCGGAAATGGAACGGCTGCGCGCGCAGCTTCGCTCGCTCGATGAGGAGCCCGCCCTGGGCACCCTGGCACCGGCCGAGCGCCTGCGCGCGCAGCAGGCCATCGAGGCGCTGTCCACCGCCTCCCGGCGCGAACGGTCGGACGCGCTGCTGGTGGCCGAGCGGCGCCTGGACATCGCCCGCGCCGCAGCCGAAGCGGAAGCCTGGCAGCAGCAGATCGCCCAGCTCGAGCGCGAGCGCGACCAGATCCTGCTGGAAGCCAGCCGCCGCGACGCCGAGGCCGCGCGCCTGGAAGCCGAAAAACTGCGCCTGCAGAGCCTGGCGCGCGCCGAAGAGGCCGAGCGCGCGCAGGAAGCGGCCGCCAGCGCCATCGCGCTGAGCGAGCTGTCCAGCGCCGAGGCCGAACAGGCCAAGCGCCTGGCCGAAGCCCAGTCGCAGGAGGCCGCGCTGGCGCGCCGCGAGGCCGATCTCGCGTTTGCCGCCGCCGACAGCCTGCGGCTTCAGCTGCAGACCATGACCGCCACCAGCGAGGCGCGCGGCCAGGTCATGACGCTCTCTGGCGAAGCCTTTGCCAGCGGCCAGTCGCGCCTCAAGCCCGAAGCCCGCGCCAACCTGCAGCGCGTGGTCGAGTTCGTCGGCCGCTTTCCCGACAAGGACGTGCTCATCGAAGGCCATACCGACAGCCAGGGCGGTGCCAACCTCAACCAGGTGCTGTCGCAAAAGCGCGCCGAAGCGGTGCGCGACGCCCTCGTCCAGGACGGCGTGGACGCCACCCGCCTGACCGCCGTGGGCCTGGGCAAGGACCGCCCGGTCGCCGACAACGCCAGCGCCGAAGGCCGCGCCCGCAACCGCCGCGTGGAGATCGTGGTGCTGGAGGCGCGCTGAGGGCGCTGTCCGGGTGCGCCATCGCGGTCAGCCGGTTCAGGGCATCGTGGCTGGGCCGCCGTGACGCCGTGCGCGTCGGTCTGGCTGCTGCGGTTGCCGGCGGCGTCGTAGGCGTATTCGCGTGCCTCAGCGTTCCGAATGCCCGGTATCGAATCCGTCGCGGCGGCCGAAGAGCGAGGGTTTCACCAGATCGACGAAGGCGCGCGCCTGGGGCGAGAGGTATTTGCCCTTGCGGATCACCACGCCGTAGCTGCGCGGCGGGAAGTAGGCGCGCAGGTTGCGCACCGCCAGGCGCTCGTGGTCGGCGTCGGTGATGCAGATGCCGGTGACGATGGAAATGCCCAGGCCCATCGCGACGTACTGCTTGATGATTTCCCAGCCGCCCACTTCCAGCGCCACGGTGTAGGGTACGCGGCGCTGCTGGAATACCAGGTCCACGAGGCGGTAGGTGGTCAGGCGGCTGGGCGGCAGGATCAGGCCGTAGGGTGAAAGATCTTCCAGGGTGAGCGGGTGGCGCGCGGCCAGCGGGTGGTCGTGCGGGGTGATCAGCATGGGGTCGAAGCTGCGCACCGGGGCGTAGTCGAGGTCGGTGGGCACGTCCAGCATCGAGCCCACGGCCAGATCCACCTCGTCGGAGCGGATCAGCGCCAGGCCGTCCTTGCCGGTGACGTTGTGCAGCTTGAGCTGCACTTCGGGATACGCGGCGCGGAAGGCCTCCACGAACGGCGGCAGGAAGTAGAGGATGGTCGAGCTGCCGGCGGCGATGTTGAGCTCGCCGGCCGAGAGCCCGCGCAGACGGTCGCGGAAGTCGCTTTCCAGCGAATCGAGCCCGTCCATCAGCGGGCGCGCCAGCTCGTAAAGCTCCTCGCCCTCGTGGGTGAGGTTGAGGCGTCGGCCCCGGCGATCGAACAATTTCACGCCCAGTTCGCTCTCCAGCGCGCCCAGCTGCAGGCTCACGGCCGGTTGGCTGAGGAACAGCGCTTCGGCCGCGCGGGTGACCGATCCCAGCCGCGCGGCGTGGCAAAAAGCCCGCAACTGCTTGAGCCGACTGCCTTTGTAGTAGAAACGCGGAGAGGTCTTGGCCATGATTCGAGCAGATGCTCCATTCGCGTATTGGGAATGTTAATGCCAGGCATTGAAACATTTAGCTTGGCAAAGTCAACGCTTGCTGCCTACCTTTGACCCGTCCCGCCGCTCAGGAGGCCGCCATGGCCGATGCGTCCAATCATCGCGATATCGAGTTTCCGACACCGGCCGCGCCGGGCCAGGAGGCGATCCTGACGCCGGCCGCGCGGGAGCTGATCGCCGATCTGCACCGCCGCTTCGAGCCGCAGCGCCAGGCGCTGCTGGCGGCGCGCCGCGCGCGCCAGGCGCGTCTGGATGCCGGCGGGTTGCCCGACTTCCGCGCCGATACCCGCTCGATCCGCGAGTCGGACTGGCGCGTGGCGCCGATACCCGCCGCCCTGCAGGATCGCCGCGTGGAAATCACCGGGCCGGTCGACCGCAAGATGATCATCAACGCGCTCAACTCCGGCGCGCGGGTGTTCATGGCCGACTTCGAGGATTCCACCAGCCCGACCTGGGCCAACCTCGTCGAGGGGCAGGTGAACCTGCGCGATGCGGTGGCCGGCTCCATCAGCTTCACCGCGGAGAACGGCAGGCACTATGCGCTCAAGCCGGACGCGGCCACGGTGCTGATGGTGCGCCCGCGCGGCTGGCACCTCACGGAAAAGCACGCGCTGGTGGATGGTCATCGCGTCTCGGGCGGCCTCTTCGATCTGGCGCTGTTCGCCCTGCACAACGCCGCAGCGCTCGCCGCGCGCGACCGCGGGCCGTACTTCTACCTGCCCAAGCTGGAGGCGATGGAGGAGGCCGCGCTGTGGGACGAGGTGCTGGCCTTCCTGGAAGTGCGCCTCGGGCTGCCCATTGGCGCGATGAAGGTCACGGTGCTGATCGAGACGCTGCCGGCGGTGTTCGAGATGGACGAAATCCTGCACGCCCTGCGCGCGCGCATCGTCGGGCTCAACTGCGGCCGCTGGGACTATATTTTTTCCTACATCAAGACCTTCCGCCGCCACGCCGATCGGGTGCTGCCGGATCGCTCGCAGGTCACCATGGGCTCGGGTTTCCTGAGCGCCTATTCCCAGCTCCTGATCCGCACCTGCCACCGCCGCGGTGCCTTTGCGATGGGCGGCATGGCCGCGCAGATTCCGATCAGCGGCGATCCGGAGGCCAACGAGAAGGCGCTGGCGCGGGTGCGCGCCGACAAGGAGCGCGAGGCCCGCAACGGCCACGATGGCACCTGGGTCGCGCATCCGGCGCTGATTCCCGTGGCGCAGGCCGTGTTCGACCAGCACATGCGCGGGCCCAACAATCTCGCCGTGGCGCGTGAGGATGCCAGCGCCGCACGCGACGCGCTGATCGCGCCCTGCGGGGGCAGCATCACCCGCGAGGGCTTCCAGGCCAACGTCGATGTCTGCGTGCGCTACCTCGCCGCCTGGCTCGACGGCCTGGGCTGCGTGCCGATCAATCATCTGATGGAAGACGCCGCCACCGCCGAAATCAGCCGCGCGCAGCTGTGGCAGTGGCTGCACCTGGGCGACCAGGTCTTCGAGGACGGTGCCGCAGTCGACTTCGCCTGGTTCGACGCCGTCCTGGCGCGCGTCCCCCAGCGCCTGCCCGAAAGCGGCCTGCCCGGGCAATCGAAGATCCCCGAGGCGATGGCGCTGCTTTCCGAACTCACCCGTGCCGACGAACTCGCCGACTTCCTTACCTTGCCTGCTTACGAGCGGATTTGAGGGGTAGGGATTGGGGATTGGTGAATCGTGAAAGCCAAGCCTGCACCCCAGCCCCTTCCCGAAACCCGCACCGCCGTCGCTCTTGCCAATCCCCAATCCCGGAGAACACCATGACCACCCGCCAGCAACAGATCGACGCCCTGCAAAAGGAATGGAACACCGATGCGCGCTGGGCGCGGGTCACGCGCCCCTACGCCGCGGCCGACGTGGTGCGCCTGCGCGGCAGCCTGCAGCCCGAGCACACGCTTGCCAAACGCGGCGCGGAAAAGCTCTGGAAGCGGGTCAACGGCGACGCGAAGAAGGGCTATGTCAACGCCTTCGGCGCGATCTCCGCCGGGCAGGCGATGCAGCAGGCCAAGGCCGGGCTGGAAGCGGTCTACCTCTCCGGCTGGCAGGTCGCGGCCGATGGCAACACTTCGGAAACCATGTACCCGGACCAGTCGCTCTACGCCTACGACTCGGTGCCCACCATGGTCCGCCGCATCAACAACACCTTCCAGCGCGCCGATGAGATCCAGTGGAAGGCGATCTGCGACGGCAAGCTCGACGAGAAGGCCGCCATCGACTTCTTCCTGCCCATCGTGGCCGACGCCGAAGCCGGCTTCGGCGGCGTGCTCAACGCCTACGAGCTGATGAAAAACATGATCGTCGCCGGCGCGGCGGGCGTGCACTTCGAGGACCAGCTCGCGGCGGTGAAGAAGTGCGGCCACATGGGCGGCAAGGTGCTGGTGCCCACCGCGGAAGCCGTGCAGAAGCTCGTCGCCGCGCGCCTCGCCGCCGACGTACTCGGCGCACCGACCCTGATCCTGGCGCGCACCGACGCCGAAGCGGCCAATCTCATCACCTCCGACCACGACGCCAACGACCAGCCCTTCCTCACCGGCGAGCGCACCGCCGAGGGCTTCTACCGCGTCAAGAACGGCCTGGAGCAGTCCATCTCGCGCGGCGTCGCCTATGCGCCGTATGCGGACCTGGTCTGGTGCGAAACCGGCACCCCCGACCTCGGCTTCGCGCGCGAATTCGCCCAGGCCGTGCTGGCGAAGAATCCCGGCAAGCTGCTCGCCTACAACTGCTCGCCCAGCTTCAACTGGAAGAAGAACCTCGACGACGCCACCATCGCACGCTTCCAGGACGAGCTCTCCGCGCTGGGCTACAAGTTCCAGTTCATCACCCTGGCGGGCATCCACATCAACTGGTTCAACAGCTTCAAGTTCGCGCACGACTACGCCCGCGGCGAAGGCATGCGCCACTACGTCGAGCAGGTGCAGGAACCCGAGTTTGCCGCGCGCGAGAAGGGCTACACCTTCGTGTCCCACCAGCAGGAAGTCGGCGCTGGCTACTTCGACGACGTCACCACCGTGATCCAGGGCGGCGCCTCCAGCGTCACCGCGCTCACCGGCTCCACCGAGGAAGCGCAGTTCTACGAGGAGAAGAAGCGCGCCGTGGCGTAAGCGCCCGGCGTCATCCGCCTCGAAAAACAGCGCCGGAGAAATCCGGCGCTGTACTTTGTTGGGAACCCTCGAAGGACCATAAATAAATCCCCCGCCTCCCACCCATAGTTTTGCACCTTGCAACGTAGGTTTTCGTTATACCTCCGCCTCACGAATCATTACCCTGCCGCTATACGGTGACGACACCGTGGTTGTAGCTCCCTCTCTCACCCCGGAAAGCTACAATTGGTCGATCTTGGCCGCCCGCGGCTCGCATGTTGTAGCTCCCTCTCTCACCCCGGAAAGCTACAATGGCGCGACATCACACCGCCCTGCCCGGCTCGTTGTAGCTCCCTCTCTCACCCCGGAAAGCTACAATGGCGCTGGACATTGCTAGATCGGCTGGCCAGTTGTAGCTCCCTCTCTCACCCCGGAAAGCTACAATCCTGCCACCGCGATTGCCTGATGTTGGTTTGTTGTAGCTCCCTCTCTCACCCCGGAAAGCTACAATTTGACGGGCATCGTCCTGACCGTAGCCTTGGTTGTAGCTCCCTCTCTCACCCCGGAAAGCTACAATCCAGCCGCACTCCAGCGCCACCAGATGTGCGTTGTAGCTCCCTCTCTCACCCCGGAAAGCTACAATAGGTGCATGGCGAAGCCAATGAGAAGGCCAGTTGTAGCTCCCTCTCTCACCCCGGAAAGCTACAATCATCTGCTTTGTCACTCGCATTGACCACGGGTTGTAGCTCCCTCTCTCACCCCGGAAAGCTACAATCGATCCGCGAGACAGGCTGCATCGTCGCGTGTTGTAGCTCCCTCTCTCACCCCGGAAAGCTACAATTCGCTAGACCGCTGGGGCTGCGATAGCTGGGTTGTAGCTCCCTCTCTCACCCCGGAAAGCTACAATTCATCAGTACCGGGGGCCGCTAGTCCGGTAGTTGTAGCTCCCTCTCTCACCCCGGAAAGCTACAATAAAGACCCTCGCCACCAAGACCACGCGCTAGTTGTAGCTCCCTCTCTCACCCCGGAAAGCTACAATATCTCGGCGCGCAAGGCCTAGCGCGCTGACGTTGTAGCTCCCTCTCTCACCCCGGAAAGCTACAATCGCGAAACCGCCGCCGCGCAGCGCGCCACGGTTGTAGCTCCCTCTCTCACCCCGGAAAGCTACAATTGAAGCCTCCCAAGTCCATGAATTCCATGGGCTTGGGAGGGTTTCGTGGCTGAAAAAAGAGCCATCAGAACAGCAAGAGCTGGCGGCTTCCGATGCTTTCCTCCTGGACAGACTGCGTGCCGACCAGGATCTCCATGCCTGCGTACTGCTTTTCGCTGACCTTCATGCAGCGCACCGAGCCCTTTCTGGGCAAGTTGGCCGACAGGCGCTTCTGGTGCTTGGTAATGTCGTCCATGCCATTGACGATACGGGCGTAGACCGACCACTGCAGCATGTCGTATCCATCTTGCAGCAAAAAGCGTCGAAACACGACGTAGGCGCGCTTGTCCGCCTTCGTCACCGTGGGCAAATCGAAGAAAACCATCAAGCGCATGAATCGTCGGGTGTCCTGGCTCATCGAATCGCATCCGATTCACTCCAGCAAGGTCGGCCAATCCAGCTCCTCCAGACTGGCAGAATCGCAGTAGCGCCCCAATCCTTCCACCATGTATTCAATGGCGGACAGTACGTTCATGTTCCCCCGCCGCATGGCCACATCGGCATACAGCAGTTGCACCAGGCCGGCTTTGTCTGCCTTTAGCAACTGGGGCGACTCCCTGTCGGCCTGTGCAACGACCCAGTTATCCACAACCGGGCGCAGCACTTCAATCAGATCGTCTGCCAGATTGAAGCTGTTGAGCTGGCTCTTGTGCTGCAAGCCGAACGGCGGAAGAAAACCATGCGCCACCAGCCCGCGCGCTATGGCAGCGCGCAAGATGGCGTAGCCATAGTTCAGTGCCGAATTGTACCACCCTTGCCGGGTGCGCGTGAATCCAGCTCCAAACAACTCGGAAAAATAGTACTGCGCGGCGCTGGCTTCCCTGTTGTCCGGGTCGCCGGAACGCACCTTTGTCGCAAGGTTTGCAAGGTGCTTTCCCTTGCCCGGACGGTAGCGCTCGAGGCATGAGCTTTGATTGCGCAGTTTCTGCCGCACTATCGTCTGCCAGACGCGCTTCTTCTGCGGCACGGAAAGCGCCAACTGTTTTTGCATGACATTCAGGGTGCGGCTGTGCGCAAGGAAGGGCAGCAGCGCGCCGTTCGGGTGGTGTTCGGCATCGCAACAGACAAGCGCCACGCCATGCGTCGCTAGCTCCGACAGCACCGCGCCGGTCAGCAGCACCTGCGGCGTATCCAGAACAACCGTACTCAAATCCTCCAATGGCAAGGCGGCGAGATTTCCTTCATCTTGCTGCAGCAGCAGCTGTCGGTTCTTCACCGACAGCTTCGCGGGTTTGCTGATGATAACGCTACGCCAGCCCACGATGTTGCCTTGGCAGTGGCGGATAAACATTGCCGAGTACGTCAACATGATGCTTGTTGATTGCTTTTGCCCTTGAAACCATCTTTCTAAAGTACATCTTGTCGGGCTGTGGCTGGTCGTGTCCACGCAACGTCATACGGCCATCGCTTTCGTACATGACGAAGTAGCCTTGATAGACATGATTTCCTATGTCGATGGATACCAGATTGTTCTTGGTCAATGAGAAAATAAACTCTGCACCATTTGGAATGACGTTTTGTTGGATGTGGTCTTCTTCATTGCTGAGATAGGCAGGCCGGATGTAATAGCTATCATGCATGGCGTAGACGTCTACGTGAGTCATTTCCCCAAGTTCCGCAACACCGCCACGAATTTTCACGCCACTCTTCTGCGTATCAAGCACCTTCACGGTGCGCACAAGTGGTGCCTTTTCGGGGTTCGATGAAGGTTTGTAGACGGGCTCCTTAAACGCTTTGCTGCCATCATCCCCGTGTCTCTCGAGCCGTTCGCGAAGCAAGGCAATGAGCTTCTCATTGCGACCGTCGTGCGCGCCCACGATTTTTTCAAGCTTAGAAATCGTCAGTTTCGATAATGGGGTTTTTATATAGCTCTGCTCGACTCCGGCGTTCTTTATTGATCGGATCATTGCCTCGTGTAATGCCCCACCTTTTCGACGCTTCGGGGCCCGTGAAACGAACAGTGGGCGAACGTGATTCAGCACCTCGTCCAAATAGCGTGGCTGGTTGTCCGTGTCGCGGAACCGACGCAAACCCTCATGGAGCGTTTCGACCGACGTGTCTTCCAGAGCCCGGCCAGTGCTGCGGTCAATCCCGATACGCAGGCAAAGCTCATCCTCGAAGCCATCCCAAGGGCGTGGAAAATGCGCCTCCAGTCGGCGCAGCGCATTGACATCCACCACTTCGCCGGTTTCCACATCCACGAAGCCCTGTTCGATGTGCTCCAACTCCTTGCGTCGCGCATAGTCGGACATGCGTTTGACCATCGCATGGCTGCACGCGGCGACCACGGCGGCGTCAAGCGCGTGATGGCGGTCGCTGGAGTCGCGGGATTTGGTCAAGCCCCAACGTCTGCGAAGCAGGGCTGTCAGTTGGCCACTTAGAACGACGCAACGCTTGCTCTCGCTGGACAAGGCCAGGTTGTCCTCGACGTACTGCTTGAAGAACTTGCAGATATAGCGGGTGTCGTTGAGATTGCGATCCTTGAAGCCTTGGGCTTCTTCGCGCCCATAATTTTTGCGCAGCAGTCGATTGCGCTTGGCGAGGCGATAGCTTTTATTGCCCCCCACCCATGCCACGAAGTTGTGCCACTGCGCGCTGTCGCTTTGCCCATCCAGAAGCTCATACGGGGTTCTGTTGCCTTTCTCCTGATTGCATTTTGTATGCACCAGGACCTTGTTGTTCCTGCTGTCGTCGAAACTCCGGGAATACGGCAGCACATGATCGACTTGCGTGCGGTTGTCGGTGAATATGGAAGATGCGTCGCTGCCGTTTGCCAGTGGGCTGAGACAGTAGGCGCACTTTCCCTGCTGCTCGCCATAGAGGAGCCACTTCTCGAAGTCCCGGCCGTTGGGGATTCTCTGGAACAGTTCCGTGAACCTCAGGCGTGCCGCGTCGTTTCGATCGCGATACTCCTGCTGCTGCCTCTCGATGTCGCGCCGCTCATCGAGCGGGCGTGACAGATCCCGGGCCATCTCGACATGAACTTCTGCGGGCGAACCGTATTCCGCGATGATCGCATTTACCACTTTGCGAGCCTGATTCAGTGCGCGAAGCACGACCGGGTTGCGGGGCAGACTCGGGTCGTCCTTGAGCTTGGCGCTTCCTGATCCGTATTCATAGAACGATGGGAGGTAGTGTGATTTTTTGGGCGACCGTACTATCTGGCTGTGATGGCCGTATTCAGGAATTTGCGCTACCGCTTCGTCGTAGCGTAGACCTTGTTCCATCAGCGGGATGATCCGGCGCAGTGCCTTCAGCGACAGGTTGCTGAACTTGTCGAATCTGATCGACAGCAGGACTTCGATCATCTTCTCAGAGTGCGGCAAATTCAGCTTTGTCAGCTCTGCGCGCGCTTCATCGTCGTCCTTGTAGACGCTCAGCACGCAGGTGATGCCGTCAAGTATCTCGGATCTGCCTTCAAGTGCGTCGGATGCCAGTTGCTTCCATTCGGTTGTCAGGCCGGCATCTTCCAGGGTCTTGCGCAACTCCTGCCATGCAGGGATACGGATCAGCGCCTCACTTTCCGGATCACTGACTTCGCCGCTCTTCTTTCTCCTTGCGCCCGGCAGCCCCAGGAACCGGAAGCCCTCGAGGCGGGGGAATTCCCCGGTCAGTTTCTTGCGCAGATCGGCGTAACTGAACTTCGTGGCGGACCGAGACTGTCGATAGGGTAACAACAGGGCGAACTGGCGCTCCTCATCATTCAGAGGCCGCGCAATGCCGTCAACGACGATCCGCAGATTGACCAGGCGCGTGAGCCAGACATGGCGTTCGGCGCTGAAGCTGGCCTTGGGCGCGCGGTACTCCTGCGTCTCGAAAGTGCAGTGCCCCAGCATGTTCAGCAGTCTTGATCCGGTTAGTGCGGGTTCCTGCTTCCAGAACAAGCCGTTACGCTGGTCGCCCGGTCCGCGAATGTGGTGTTCAAGTTCCGCATGCGCGAATGGATTGCCGTGTTCACGCTGGGCGACAAACAGTTTTCCGAGCTCCTCATCGAGCAACACGCGGGACAGCGCCTTGTCGTAGTGGCGCTGCTTGTTGCGCTGTGCGTCGGGGAATTCCGCCAACACCATCTCGGCAGCGGTGCGATAGTTCTTGTCCTTCATCCTCGCGGCGTTCTGCGACAAGCCCTGCTTGACGCTGCCACCACTTGCGCCGGATTCGCTTTCGCCTTTGGCCTGTTCGGCCTTGCTGTACCAGTGAAAGCCGCGATGCTTGCACAGGTGGTACAGGACCCGCGCCCATTCTTCACCGGATAACGGGCGGTCGAGGGCTTCCACGCGCAATCGCCACAGGTTGGGTGTCTTGAACCCTTTGCTTGGGGGGCGCTTGAGCACGGCGATGTGGTCGATCAGACCTTCGCGCTTCAGGAGTCGTGCCAGCTTCGTGAGGCGCCATGCGCGACGATGCAGGCGGCGTCGCAGCAGCCGCGCATCGCGTCGGGTTTTGTTGAGCGACTCGCCCTTGTCAGGAGTCTCGGCCTTGTCGAAGGCGCGCACGCCAAGGTCAATGATTCGGTTCTTGCCGAGCACGCACCATCCAACAGAGGCGATGCCAATGTCCAAACCGAGGATGTGGTTGTCGGGCGCACTCGGCGCGCGGTTGACGGCTTGTGTCATGGCTACTCCCTGTAGTAGATTTACACACTGTAGCTTTCCGGGGTGAGAGCCGTTGCTACAATAAGACGTGCTCGCAAGAGTACGGTCGAATCCAAACCCGCTCAAGGCAACTTGGGCGGGTTTTTCGTATGCGCTCTCGAATTCATGCGCAAACGACGATGCCCATGGTCATCGCCTGGAAGGCGGTGGATTCAACCGTCTGGGCAAGGACGAGCAAAGCAACCGAGGCGGCCACGCCACGGTCTCGCAGGAAGCGCGTGGCTCAGTTCACGCGCGCTGCAATCAAGCTCTCAACGCTGCATCGACAGCGCCGCTTCCATGATCGGCTTGGCCCAATCCGGGATGCTGCGTAGGGTTTCGATGTCGTTTGGCTAGGTGATCCGGCTGCGCTCCATTGGCAGCAGCAGGCGGGGATTGGGCATCGGCTGGCCGAGAACGGCGGTGATGCTGTTGTCGCTGGCCTGCAGCCGGGCAAGCTCCGGCAGCTGAGGGGGATGATGGTTGGTCACCACCGCCGCGCCTTCACGCCGCACGGCTTCCATCACGCTGCGCCGGCTGAGCTTTTTCATGTCCGAAGCGGGCGTGCGGGCGAGGTTTCCCAGGGCGCGGGACGCGGGAACGGTGTGTATGGCGTGGCTCCAACAATGGCGGGTCCGATGTGCCCTTATTGCCGATAATTAGCGAAGCTGCCCTGTCTGACGCAAGAAAAAGGCCGCGCCGACGGTGCGGCGCGGCCTTTCCCGAAGCGGATGCGGATCAGTTCTTGATCTGCACGTCGTCGATGTAGACGTAGACGTTGTAGGCGGTCTGGGCGCGGAACAGCCAGACCGCGTCGAGGGTGACGCTGCTGGCGGTGATGGCACCGTTGCCGCCGACCCAGGGATTCCACTGGGCGGCGTCGGTCAGGCTCCACTCCAGATAGGTCCAGGTGTTGGCCGGGATCGAGCGCTGGATGGACATCTCGGTGCCGTCGCTGTCATCCACGCCCAGCGCCGCCGACATGCCGGTGCCGCCGGTGTAGACCCAGAAGCCGACCCTGCCGTTGCTGCGCGTCAGCGTGGTGTTGGCCGAGGGCGTGCCGCCGCCGGACAGCAGGCGCACCGCCCAGTTGGCCGAGCTTGCGGAGTTGTCCACCAGCTTCACCTGCAGCGAGCAGGTGCCGTTCTTGCGCAAGCTGCAGTCGCGCAGCGCGGTCGATGTGGACGAGATGCCGGTCGTGCTGCCCGAGTAGGTGGGCGAGTGGGTGAAGTGGCCAACGCTCGCTTCGAAGGAGTCGATCACCTTGGTGGTCGCCGGCGGCGGCGGGTTGAGCCGGTTGTAGTAGCTGCCCCAGTTCCAGTAGATGCCCGGGTCGGTGTGGGTCTGGCCGGCGTAGTGCTGGTGGCCCTTCACCTTCACCGAGGTCGCGAGCACGTTGATGCCGCTGCTCGCGGCGCCCTTGTAGGCGCTGGCGCAGCTGATCGCGCTGTACTTGGCGCACATGTGGCGCACCAGCGCGGCCGAGGCGTTGTACATGGCGGTGGTGTACCAGGAGCTGTTGCTGACGTAGCCCTCGTGCTCGATGCCCAGGGTGTAGCCGTTCTGGCTGCCCACGTGCCAGGCGGTGTGCGCATCGCGCACCATCTGGGTGACCTGGCCGTCGGAGCTGCGGATCACGTAGTGCGCGCTGACCTTGGCGGAGGCGTTCTTGAACCAGGAAATCGCGCCGGAGTAGCTGCCCTGCGTGGTGTGGATGGTGACCGCGCTGATCGCCTGCGAACGCGACGCCGTGTAGTTGCCCGAGTAGGCCGCGTTCCAGATCGCCGGGCCGTAGTCGGTGCTCTTGGCAGCGGCGCTGCCGTCGGTGCGCACCAGGGTTTCGCTGATCGGATCGATGGCATAGCCGCCGACGTCGATGCTGTCGCGGGTCGCGTCGAGGCGCACGAACGGTGCGCGCAGCTTGACCAGCGCATCCATCGGGAACGCCTTTTCCCACTCGACGGCGCGCTCGGGCACCACCATGCCCTTGTCGTTGATGCCGCGGTCCATCGCCAACAGCACGTCGAAGGCAAAGCTCTGGCGCGCGTATTCGTCGATCGCGCTCTTCCTTTCCTTCATCGGCGACAGGCCGGCGTAGCGCGCCAGCGCGGGCGCGATCGCCTCGGGATCCGCTGCGCTGCCGCGCTTGGAAAGCCCGTCGGCGTCGATCTCGCGCGCCAGCAGCGCGGCGGCGGCGAGGATGTTCCAGCGGCTGTCGGTGGCAATGGCGTGGGCGGAAACCCCGAGCAGGGCCTGGGCCTGCTTGATCTGGTTGGTGAAGCCTTCACCGGCATACAGGCCCATGACGCCGTGCGCGGTGGGCATGTGGTGGTGGCCGTCGTTTTCACCGCCCTTGGCCAGCGGCATCCAGCGGCTCTGCGAGTAGGCGATGGCTTCCAGCGTGCCGGCAGGAATCTGCGGGTAGCTGGCGTAGGCCTCGGCGAACAGGGCGGGCAGTTCGGCGCGGATGGCGCGAAGCTGCACTTCTTCCGACGCCAGGCGGGACGCGAGCGCGGCTTCTTCGGCGGCGGATCCCGGCGAGGCGAATGGCGCATCCGCGCCGGGTCCGGCCGCAAGGGCCAGCGAGGAGAAGCCAAGCGCAAGCGCCAGGCTTGCGAGCAAGCGAGTACGGATCATCGAATTTTCCCCATCGAATGGAAGTTGACAGCAAGGCGCGCGGCCCCCCGGCGCGCGCCGGGCGCACATTACCACTCCAATGTTCAAGGCGCGTGTCGCGCTGCACCATGCCGTGCGGTATGGGCTGCCGCCGCGCCCGCGTGCCGGCACCGGAACGGCCGGCCGGCCGCGAGCGGCTATCATCCTCCGGCCCGGCGTGTGGAGGCGGGAACTTCGATGCGGATCATGACTTTCAACGCCAACGGCGTGCGCTCGGCGGCAAGCAAGGGGTTCTTCCCCTGGTTTGCCGCGCAGGACGTGGACGTTCTGTGCATGCAGGAAACCAAGGCGCAGGAACACCAGCTGGCTGACGCCGCGTTCCGCCCGGCCGGCTACCACGTCGCATTCCGCGACGCGATCACCAAGAAGGGCTACAGCGGCGTGGCGATCTACAGCCGGCGCGAACCGGACGAGATCCGCACGTCGCTGGGCTGGGCACCGTTCGATGACGAAGGGCGCTACATCGAGGCGCGCTTCGGAAACCTGAGCGTGGTGTCGTTCTACATTCCCTCCGGTTCCTCGGGCGAGGCGCGCCAGGGTTTCAAGTTCGAGGTGATGGACTGGCTCCAGCCGATCCTGGATCAATGGCTGGCGAGCGGTCGCGACTACGTGCTGTGCGGCGACTGGAACATCGTGCGGGCGCGCAGCGACATCAGGAACTGGACCTCCAACCAGAAGAACTCCGGCTGCCTTCCGCCCGAACGCGCCTGGCTCAACGGCATGATCGCCGACGCCTGCGGCGACGGCTCGCCGCAGCCCGAAGCCGGCTGGATCGACACTTTCCGCGCGTTGAAGCCCGACGCCACGGACGAATACACCTGGTGGTCCAACCGCGGCGCGGCGCACGCCAACAATGTCGGCTGGCGCATCGACTACCAGCTCGCCACGCCCGGCCTGCGCGAGCGCCTGCGCGCCTGCGAGGTCTGGCGCGAGCCGCGCTTTTCCGATCATGCGCCTTACCTGGTGGATTACACCCGATGAGCGAGGCGGCAGCGCAGCCCGCCTCCGGCTGGCGCACGGCGCTGGCCGCATTCGCCACGCCCTCGGCGTGGACGATGTTCTTCTTCGGCTTCGCCTCGGGGCTGCCCTTCCTGCTGGTCGGCGTCACCCTGGCGTACTGGCTGCGCGAAGGCGGCATCGAGCTGCGCGAGATCACGATGATCGCCAGCGCCGGGCTGGCGTATTCGTTCAAGTTCCTGTGGGCACCGCTGGTGGATCGCTGGCGGCTGCCGCTGCTCGGTCGCCTCGGGCAGCGGCGCGGCTGGCTGCTGCTGGCGATGGGAGCCATTGGCATCGGCCTGCTGGCGATGGCGGAAATCACCCCGGAGCGGCTGTCGCTGTTCGTCGGCATGACCGTGGCGGTGGCCTTTCTGGGCGCGACGCTGGATATCGTCGTGGATGCCTACCGCGTCGAGATCGCGCCGATCGAGGCGCAGGGCGCGCTGGTGGCGACCTACTCGCTGGGCTACCGCATCGCGCTGATCGCCAGCGGCGCACTGGCGCTGGTGCTGGCCGATCATGTGGCCTGGCCGATGGTGTATCGCGCGATGGCGCTGCTGATGCTGGTCCCGATCGCGGCGTGCCTGCGCGCGCCGGAGCCGCAGGTGCTGCGCACGCGCGCGCAGGGCTGGATGGCGGCGATGCGCGAGGGCGTGGTGGAGCCGTTCGCGGATTTCTTTCGCCGCTTCGGCGGCAGGGGCGCGCTGGCGATCCTGCTGTTCATCCTCGGCATGAAGATCTCCGACCAGGCGCTGGTCGGCGGCATCATCGGGCCGTTCTACCTCGACCAGGGCTTCAGCAAGACCCAGATCGCGGCGGTGACCAAGGTCTACGGCATCTGGGTCGGCATCGCCGGCACCTTCCTCGGTGGCCTCGCGGTGGCGCGCTGGGGCGTGTCGTGGCCGCTGCTGGTCGCGATCGCGCTGGGCGCGGCCAGCAACCTCCTGTACCTGATCCTGATCGGCGCGGGCGGCGATATCGCATTGCTGACGCTGGTCATCTCCGGCGAGAACCTGGCGCAGGGGTTTCTCGGCACCGTGGCGGTGGCCTACATGTCGGCGCTGGTGAACACGCGCTACACCGCGACCCAGTATGCGCTGTTCTCTTCGCTCATCATGCTGCCGGGCAAGGTGCTCGGATTCTTCTCCGGCCGCATCGTGGAGCTGGGCGCAGGCTACGCGGGCTATTTCGTGCTGACCGCGGCGCTGGCGATTCCGGCGCTGCTGCTGTTTTTCTGGCTGCGCCCGCGCGTGCCGCAGGCCAACCCGCCGGGGCACTGATCGAACGGAAGGCAAACCTTTGCTACAGCCGACTGCGCAGCCGCTCGCGGTCGTGCTATGTTCCCGGTTGCGCCGCGTGCGTTTCGCAACAGGGGGTCGCGTCGTGATTCCGGCCGCACTAACGATCACACATGCCCGACTTTCTCGTCCGTGACATCGAACCGCAGGTCGCCGATCGCATCAAGCGCATCGCGCGTGAACGCGGCTGGCCGATCAATGACGTGATCCTGCGCCTGATCAAGGAAGCGCTGGGGATGGAGCAGCCGGAAGTGCCCGAGCCCGGCGACATCGCGCGCCTGGCTGGAGCCTTCGAAGACGAAGAATCGCGGGCGCTGGCCGAAGCCATGCGAGCCATGCAGCAGCTGCCCGACGACACGCCTTACTGAGCCTGCGCCGCGCCCGATCGTTCCGTGGGAGCGGCGCACCACTACCGTAGGTCGGCCCTACGTGGCCGACGCTGCCGGGCTTCGAACAGCTGCCGGGCGTCGAACACCCCGTCGGGGGCGTAGCCCCGACCTACGAACCCCGGGCGCGCCGCCACCGTAGGCCCTACGTGGCCGCCGCTGCCTCTCCTCAGGCCGGATGGATCGCGCCCAGCACGCGCGCGCCGCGCGCGCCGGTGGCCGAGGGCAGGTTTCCGGGCAGTCCGCGCAGCGTCTGCCGCGCCAGCCACGCAAAGCCGATGGCCTCGACGAAATCCGGATCGACACCCAGTGTCGCGGTGCTGGAAAGCTCGGCGTCGGGCACCAGCGCAGCGATGCGTCGCATCAGCGCGCCGTTGTGCACCCCGCCGCCGCAGGCCAGTAGCCGTCGCGTGCGCGGCTGGGTGCGCAACAGCGCCTCCGCGACGCTGCGCGCGGTCAGCTCCAGCAGCGTCGCCTGCACGTCCTCGGCGGCGAGCGTCCGCTCGCCCAGGTGCGCGCGCAGCCAGCGGAGGTGGAACCGGTCGCGGCCGGTGCTCTTGGGCGGGGCCAGCGCAAACCAGGGATCGGCAAGCAGCTCGGACAGGAGCCGCGCATCGACCTGCCCGCACGCGCCGAACGCGCCGTCGAGATCGCAGGGCACACCGCGTTGTTCAAGGATCCAGGCGTCCATCAGGCCGTTGGCCGGACCGCTGTCGAAGCCGCGCACGTCGCCATTGGCGGGCAGCAGCGTGAGGTTGGCGATGCCGCCCAGGTTCAGCACCGCGCGGTCTTCCCCCGGATCGGCGAACAGGGCGCGGTGCACGGCCGGCATCAGCGGCGCGCCCTGGCCGCCGGCAGCCACGTCGCGGCGCCGGAAATCGGCGACCGTGGTGATACCGGTGCGCTCGACGATGAGGCTGGGATCGCCCAGCTGCCAGGTGAAAGGCGCATCGCCCGAAGGCGCATGGCGCAGGGTCTGGCCGTGCGAGCCGATGGCGGCAACCTGCGCGGCGCGCACGCCGGCCTCGTCCAGCAGCCGGCCGGCGGCGCGCGCGAAGGCGGCACCGATGCGGTGGTCGAGCCGCGCCAGCCGGTCCGGTTCGACCGTCACCGCCGCCTGCGACAGCGCCAGGATTTCCTCGCGCAGCCCCGGTTCCCACGCGAAGGTGCGCGCCGCCGCCAGCGCGGGCGTGTCGTCCTGGGAGAAACGCACCAGCGCGGCATCGACGCCATCCACACTGGTGCCGGACATCAGGCCGAGATAAAGCGCCTCGCCGAGGCCGGGATCCTCAGCGCGCGGCATAGTGCCGCTTGCCGCCGAGCAGGTCGAGCCTGGCAAGCAGCGGGCGGGTTTGCTCCTGGAAGCGCCCCAGCTCGGAGGCCGGCAGCGGCTCGGGCTTGGGCAGGGTCACCTTGAGCGGATCGCGGTGGGCACCGTTGATGCGGAACTCGTAGTGCAGGTGCGGGCCGGTGGCCAGGCCGCTGGCACCGACGTAGCCGATGGTGTCGCCCTGGCGCACCCGCGCGCCCTTGGCATACCCGCCCAGCCGGGACATGTGGCCGTACAGCGTGGTGTAGCCGCGGCCGTGGTCGACGATCACCGTGCGCCCATAGCCGTTCTGCCAGCCGGCAAAGCTGATCCGGCCTTCGCCGGCAGCCATGATCGGGGTGCCGGTGCGCGCGGCGTAGTCCACGCCCTTGTGGGCGCGCATCGTGCCCAGCACCGGGTGCCTGCGCGCGGTGGTGAACTGCGAACTGATGCGGGTGAACTCGACCGGGATGCGCAGGAAGCTCTTCTTCATCGGCCGGCCTTCGAGGTCGAAGTATTCGGTGCGGCCATCGGCGAAGGTGTAGCGGAAGGCGTGGTAGGGCTTGCCCTGGTTGATGAAGCTGGCGGCAAGGATGTCGCCGCTGCGCAGGCGCTCGCCGTCGCGATAGACCTCCTCGTACACCACGTTGAAGGTGTCGCCGACGCGCAGATCCTGGGTGAAGTCGATGTCGTAACCGAACACCTTGGCCATTTCCAGCACGGTGCCGTAGCCGATCCCGGACTTGCCCGCCGCAGCGACCAGCGAGCCTTCGATCACGCCGCTGGCCATGTTCACCCGGTGCTGGATGTCGCGCTGGGCGATTTCCTCGTGGATCGCGTCGCCGTCGATCGTCACCGTGGCGATGCGCGCCTCGTCGCGCTCGAAGCGCAGGCCGCGCAGGCTGCCGTCGGATCCGATCAGGAAATCGAAGCGCGCGCCGGCGCGCACGCGGGTCAGCGGTTCGCGCAGGCCGGGGCGTTCCAGCAGGCGGTGCAGCAGGGAAGAGGGCAGCGACAGCGAGGCGAAGACCGCCCCCATCGTCTGGCCGGGCTTCACTTCCACGGTGCGCCACTCGGCGACCTGGGTGCCCTGTGCGGCGGCGTCCTCGCCGTGCGCGCCGGCCTCGGTCTCGACCATGGGTTCGGGCAGCGGAAGCGGCTGCACCCAGCGCTGGATCAGGTGGTCATCGACGGTGGCGCTGGCGAAGCCGGGGCCGATGGCGGCGATGAGCGAAACGGTGGCGGCCACCGTGCTGGCCAAGAGCCAGCGCTCGTGCGGGCGCGTGCCGGCAGCCTTCGTTTTTGCTTCCGCGCCGTGCCGGTGCTGTTCCGCGTGTTCCTGCATGCGTGTGTCCCCGGCGCGAGCGCGCGGTGCGTTGAAACCGGGCAAAACGATAACGAGCGGGAAGACTGTTCGTCAAACCCTTGTTCGCGCAGACTTTTTTCCTGAACGACTTTAACGGATCATTAACATTGCCCTCCGGCGGCGCGCGTGCCACCCCGTGGCGCGCCACCGCGAGGCGTCGCGATCCTCTAAGCTGGCCCGCTCGGTGGCGCGCGCCGCCATTCCAAGTTCGATGCAACGCGAGGCATACGCCAGTGACGGTACTGCAGGAAGCCCTGGACACGATCGGCCGCGGTGCCGACGAGATTCTCAAGCGCGAGGAGCTGGAGGCGCGGCTGCGCGCCGGTCGCCCGTTGCGGGTCAAGGCCGGCTTCGACCCGACCGCGCCCGACCTGCATCTGGGCCACACCGTGCTGCTCAACAAGATGCGCCAGTTCCAGGACCTGGGGCATCGGGTGATCTTCCTGATCGGGGACTTCACCGGGATGATCGGCGACCCCAGCGGCAAGAACGTCACGCGCAAGCCGCTCTCGCGCGAGGATGTGCTGGCCAACGCCGAAACCTACGCCGAGCAGGTGTTCAAGGTGCTCGACCGCGAGCACACCGAGGTGCGGTTCAACTCCGAATGGTTCGGTGCCATGAGCGCGGCCGACATGATCCGCCTGGCCGGCCAGCACACCGTGGCGCGGATGCTGGAGCGCGACGACTTCGCCAAGCGCTATGCGGCGCAGCAGCCCATCGCGATCCACGAGTTCCTCTATCCGCTGGTCCAGGGCTACGACTCGGTGGCGCTGAAGGCCGATGTGGAGCTGGGCGGCACCGACCAGAAGTTCAACCTACTGATGGGCCGCGGCCTGCAGGAGCATCACGGCCAGCCGCCGCAGGTCGTGCTGACCATGCCGCTGCTGGAAGGGCTCGATGGCGTCCAGAAGATGAGCAAGTCGCTGGGCAACTACGTCGGCATCGCCGAACCGGCCATCGACATCGTCACCAAGACCATGAGGATCGACGACGCGTTGATGTGGCGCTGGATCGACCTTTTGAGCTTCGAGATATCCATCGCCGAAGCGCAGCGCCTGAAGGCCGACATCCAGGCCGGCCAGCTCAACCCGCGCGACCTGAAACTGCGCCTGGCGCAGGAACTGGCGGCGCGCTTTCACGGTGCCAGCGCCGCCGCGCAGGCCGTGGCCGGATGGAACGCCGCGGTGCGCGGCGAGGGCGATGTCTCGGCCCTGCCGCTCAACGAGCTCGCCGTGCCGGCCGAGGGACTGCGGATCGCGCCGCTGCTGGTGCTGGCGGGTTTGGCCGCCAGCAACTCCGAGGCCGGCCGCAAGCTCAAGGAGCACGCCGTGCGCGTGGATGGCGCGGTGCTGGAGGATGCGGCACGGGTGTTTGCCCCCGGCTTCGAGGGCGTGCTGCAGATCGGCAAGCGCAGCTTCGCGCGCGTGCGCCTGGCGGCAGCCGGTTGAGGCGTGTCCCGGCACCGGCTTCGCGCGGCGCGTTCCCTCACGGCCCGCTGCCGGGCACCTGGATCGGGGCCGCATGACGCCTTCGCCGGTTTTGCTCTAAGCTAATCGGCCTGCCGCGCCCCAGCGGCTGGAATCCGGCAGGCTGATGCGTCGGGAATGCCGGCGCAGCGATGCTCGGCGCAGCGCGTTTCCGGGCCGCCGTCGACAGCGACAGTGCGTGTACCTTCGCCGGCCCACGTGCCTGCCTTCCTCGTTCACATCCATCCACGAGTGATCCCATGAAGTTCATCGTTCTTCCGCTGACCGTTGCCGCAGCCTTGGCGCTCGTCGCCTGCAACAACCAGTCCAATGCCCCGGCCGCGGTGTCCTCGACGCAGGCCCCTGCGGCGGCCGCGCCCGCGGTTACCGGTCCGGCCATCACGGCCAAGGTGAGCATCGACCAGCTCGCAACGCTGCCGCCGGGCCTGTCGCTGATCATGCGCCTGGTGGATGTCACCGACGCGGCCAACCTTCCGGTGGTCGTGGCCGAATCGACCCAGCCCGCCTCGGCGGCGCTGCCGCTCAAGGTCGCGCTTGGCTACGATCCGGCAAAGATCGACGCCTCGCACCACTATGGCCTCCAGGTGATGCTGCAGGCGGAAACCCTGGTCCTCTACGGCACCGATCGCCCGATTCCGGTGCTGACCCAGGGCGCGCCCAAGGGCGAGCTCGCCGTGTCGCTGGTGCGCGGCGGCCAGCCGGCCGCCGATGTGCCGCCGGCAGAGGTGGCCAAGGGCGAGTTCGAGAAGCTCGTCGCCGGCATCGGCGCGCTGCGCCGCATCCAGGGCGAGCGCCTGGAGGACGATATCGCGGTGGGCTGGGACGCCTTCGTCGAGGACAGCGGGCAGATCCGCATGGCGCGCGAGCAGGTCGACTACGGCGATGCCGGATCGGCGCAGTTCCGCTATGCCTACAAGGGCGGCAAGCCCTGGGTCGTCGAGCGCGTCCAGAAAGGGGTCACGACGCTGGTGGGATGGAACGAAGCCGGCGACCTGATTCTCAACGAGAAAGGTTCCAGCGAGGCCGACGAAGCCGACGTCGCGCGCCTGAGCGCGCGCGCCGAATCGCTGTACGGTCAGGCGGCTGCCAGGCGCTGAGCCGCAGCACGGCGCGACGTCGTCTGCAGGACGGATCGGGGCGCGCAACGGTCGCGCGCTCCCACTCGCCGCGCCGCGCCGACATCGCGCAATCCGGGGATTTTCACGGGGTCCGACGTGACCTGCGGCACGGTCCGTGTTGCCCCGGCTTGCGCGCAATCGCTATGATCGGACAATTCGCAACGTTCGCGCAGGGTTCAGACCGGGTACGGGACTGGCTGCCGGCAGCCACGCGAAACACACTAGGGAGACGCTGCAGGCAGGAATGCAGCGTGGACGCATGGGGTTCAAGGCAGGGGCTCGTCCCCGAGGTAAGACAATGACCAAGGCAGCGCGCATGCTACGCATCGGTTTCGGGTTGACGGCACTTCTCGCGGCGGGCGTGGCGCTGGGTGCCGATCCCCAGCCCTGGCAGCTCAACATGGGGCCGGGCGTGACCGAGGTGTCGCGCGAGGTCTACTGGCTCCACAACCTCATCCTGTGGATCTGCACCATCATCGGCCTGCTGGTCTTTGGCGCGATGGGCTATGCGATGTTCGCATTCCGCAAGTCCAAGGGTGCAGTGCCGGCCACCTTCAGCCACAACGCCAAGGCCGAGGTCATCTGGACCGCCATTCCGGTCGTGATCCTGGTCCTGATCTGCTGGCCGTCGACCAAGACGCTGTACAAGATGTACGACGCCAGCGAGTCGGAGATGACGGTCAAGGTCACCGGCTACCAGTGGATGTGGAAGTACGAAATCCTCAACTACCGCGGCGAGCAGACCGGCGTCAGCTTCGCCAGCCGCCTGGATGCGCAGAGCAACGCCGCGCGCCGTTTGGGCTCGGGCGTGGATCCGAGCGGGGTGACGGACGGCGAGTTCAAGAGCTATCTGCTCAACGTCGACAACCCGTTGGTGCTGCCGACCGATACCAAGATCCGCTTCGTGCTCACCGCAGACGACGTGATCCACTCCTGGTGGGTGCCGGCGTTCGGGTGGAAGCAGGACGCCATTCCCGGCATGGTCAACGAGCAGTGGACCCGGATCGACACGCCGGGCACCTATCGCGGCCAGTGTGCCGAGCTGTGTGGCAAGGACCACGGCTTCATGCCGATCGTGGTGCGCGCGGTGCCGCGCGCCGAATTCGAGGGTTGGCTCAGCGCGCAGCCGGGATCGACCTACGGGCAAGAGGCCGAGCGCACCGCGCAGGTCGACGAATCCGCGCCCGTCGTTCCCACCCAGGGCTGATTGCCCGTCGCACGCATTTTGAGAGGCTAGACCATGGCAACCGTCCGCAGCGATATCGATGTCGGCCACGAGGCGCACCACGACGCGCACGAGCACGACCATCACCCGACCTTCTTCCGCCGCTGGTTCATGTCCACCAACCACAAGGACATCGGAACCCTGTACCTGCTTTTCAGCTTCATCATGGCGATCGTCGGGGCGGCATTCTCGGTCGTGATCCGCGCCGAACTGGCGGTGCCGGGGCTGCAGTTCGTCGATCCGCTGTTCTTCAACCAGATGACTGCGATGCACGCGCTGGTGATGATCTTCGGCGCGATCATGCCGGCGTTCGTCGGACTGGCGAACTGGATGATCCCGCTGCAGATCGGCGCGCCGGACATGGCGCTGCCGCGCATGAACAACTGGTCGTTCTGGATCCTGCCGTTCGCCTTCACGGTGCTGCTGGCCACCCTGTTCATGCCCGGTGGCGCGCCGGCCGGCGGCTGGACGATGTATCCGCCGCTGTCGCTGCAGGGCGGCAGCAACGTGGCGTTCGCCATCTTCGCCATCCACATGATGGGCATCAGCTCGATCATGGGCGCAATCAACATCATCGCCACCGTGCTCAACATGCGCGCGCCCGGCGTGGATCTGCTCAAGATGCCGATCTTCTGCTGGACCTGGCTGATCACCGCCTTCCTGATCCTGGGCGTGATGCCGGTGCTGGCCGGCGCGGTGACGATGCTGCTCACCGACAAGTTCTTCGCCACCACCTTCTTCTCGGCGGCCGGCGGCGGCGACCCGGTGATGTACCAGCACATCTTCTGGTTCTTCGGGCACCCCGAGGTCTACATCATGATCCTGCCGTCGTTCGGCCTGATGAGCGAGATCGTGCCGACCTTCTCGCGCAAGCCGCTGTTCGGCTACCGCGCCATGGTGTACGCCACCGCCTCGATCGCCTTCCTGAGCTTCATCGTGTGGGCGCACCACATGTTCACCGTGGGCATGCCGCTGGGCGGCGAGCTGTTCTTCATGTACGCCACGATGCTGATCTCGGTGCCGACCGGGGTGAAGATATTCAACTGGGTCTCGACCATGTGGAAGGGCTCGATCAGCTTCGAATCCCCGATGCTCTGGTCGATCGCCTTCATCGTCCTGTTCGCCATCGGCGGCTTCTCGGGCCTGATGGTGGCCGTGGTGCCTGCCGACTTCCAGTACCACGACACCTATTTCGTGGTCGCGCACTTCCACTACGTGCTGGTGACCGGCGCGCTGTTCTCGATCATCGCGGCCATCTACTACTGGTGGCCCAAGTGGACCGGGCGCATGTACAACGAGACCTGGGCCAAGGTCCACTTCTGGTGGAGCCTGATCTTCGTGAACCTGCTGTTCTTCCCGCAGCACTTCCTCGGCCTGGCCGGCATGCCGCGCCGCATCCCGGACTACAACGTGGCATTCTCCGACTGGAACCTGGTCAGCTCGATCGGTGCCTTCGGCATGTTCGTCACGCCGTTCATGATGGCCTTCATCCTGCTGCACTCGCTGCGCCGCGGCGAGAAGGCCAGCGCGCGCGTCTGGGAAGGTGCCCGCGGCCTGGAGTGGACGGTACCTTCGCCGGCACCGCACCATACCTTCGCCCGCCCGCCGGTGATCCGCCCCGGAGACCTGGCGCACGAGGACACTCTGCACTGAGGCGGCGCTGCGGCGAAGCCCCGTGCCGGACACCATGGCCATGAATCCACCGATCCAGGACAACGACACCCAGGCGCGCCGCCGCGGCGTGCGCCGCACGGTGGTGGTGACCACCGTGCTGGTCGTCCTGATCTACGCGGCGTTCGTTGCCGGGCTGATCGGCCGATGAGCGCGCCGGACGCCAGCACCCGGGTGCTCAAGCGCGGGCTGTGGGTCGCGGCCCTTGCCTTTGGCCTGTGTTTCTCGCTGGTGCCGCTGTATCGCATCGCCTGCGAACAGCTCTTCGGGATCAAGCTCGGCGGGCCGGGCGGCGCGGTGGCGGCGGAAATCGACACCTCGCGCTGGGTCACGGTGGAGTTCGATGCCGGGGTGAACTCGGGCCTGCCCTGGGCCTTTCGGCCGGCCCAGGCCGAGGTGAAGGTGCGCCCGGGCGAACCGACCGACGTGCTCTACTACGCCCGCAACGAGAGCGCGCTGGCGCTGGTCGGGCAGGCGGTGCCCTCGGTGGCCCCGAGCCGCGCCTCGGCCTATTTCAACAAGACCGAATGCTTCTGCTTCACCGAGCAGATGCTGGCGGCCGGGGAAGAGCGGCCGATGCCGGTGCGCTTCGTGGTTGATCCGGACCTGCCGACCGATATCCACCGCCTCACGCTTTCCTATACCTTCTACAAGAACGAGCCGGCCACGCAGCGCCTCGCCGGTGAACTCGCCGCGCACGCGGCCCCCTGACCGACCAGCCAAACCTCGGGAATCGCCATGGCCCACGCTACCCACGACGCAGATCTCTACTTCGTTCCCAAGCAGAGCGCCTGGCCGCTGATCGGCTCCATCGGCATGTTCACGCTCGCCGTGGGAACCGCCAACTGGTTCAACGGCCACCTCTGGGGCAAGGCCGTCTTCTTCCTCGGCATTGCGATCATGATCGGCATGTTCATCGGCTGGTTCGGCGCGGTCATCCGCGAGTCGGTGGCCGGTTCCTACAACCGCCAGGTCGACGTGTCCTTCCGCATGGGCATGATCTGGTTCATCTTTTCCGAAGTGATGTTCTTCGCCGCGTTCTTCGGCGCGCTCTACTACGCGCGCAACTTCTCGGTGCCGTGGATCGGCGGCGAGGGCCACGGTGTGATGACCAACGCGCTCCTGTGGAGCGGCTTCGATCCGGCCTGGCCGAGCAACGGCCCGGCGCAGGTGGGCGGCAGCTTCCAGACGATGTCGGCCTGGGGCCTGCCGCTGATCAACACGGTGCTGCTGCTCACTTCCGGCGTGACCCTGACCATCGCCCACCACGCGCTCAAGGCCGGCAACCGCAGCAAGGTGCTGCTGTGGCTGGGGCTGACCGTCCTGCTGGGTGCGACCTTCCTGTTCTTCCAGGTCGAGGAGTACATCCACGCCTATACCGAGCTGAACCTGACGCTCGGCTCGGGCATCTACGGTTCGACGTTCTTCATGCTTACCGGCTTCCACGGTGCACACGTCACGCTGGGCGCGATCATGCTGACGGTCATCTGGTTCCGCGTACTCAAGGGGCATTTCACCGCCGACGACCATTTCGGTTTCGAAGCGGTGGCCTGGTACTGGCACTTCGTCGACGTGGTGTGGCTGCTGCTGTTCCTGTTCGTGTACGTGCTCTGAGGCCGGGATTCGGGAATCGGGAGCTGGGAATCGTCGAGGGCGTCGGGGTGGCTGAACCTTTCACTCCGGCATCAACCTGCTCCTGACCCTTCCCGATTCTCCATTCCCGGCGTTTGAATCAGCCGCCCACGCCGTGCGGCGAGATCATCCCGGTCCAGATGCCCAGGATCAGCAGGACCACGAGCGCCACGCTGAGGCCGACGCGCCAGCTCAGGGCGTTGACGGTGCGCTTGGTTCGACCCTTGTCCACGATCATGTAGTACAGCCCCGCGCCGAGGTTGTAGAGGATCAGGACCAGGAACGTGAAGATGATGACTTTTGGCCACATGGTGATATCCGACTCTGCGTGCGTGGGGTGGCGGCCAGGTGCCCTGGGCGGGAACTTCGACCGGACAAACGATTTTCGCACGGCGGCGGGCGCGCGCGCGTGAACGCCGGTGCGCGCGTCGCCTGGGCCGCGCTGGCCCTGATCGTGGCCGGCGGCTTTGCCTCGCTGGGATTCTGGCAGGCGGGCCGCGCCGACGAAAAGACGCGAATGCTGGCGGCGCGCGAAGCGGCGCAAGCGACCGGCCCCGCACTGCTCGCCGATGCCTTGAGCGCCGATTCGCCTTCGTTGCCGATGCGGGTCGAGGGCGAGGTCGTGATCCGCCCGGCACCGCTGCTCCTGCTCGACAACCAGCAGCGCGACGGGCGCGTGGGCGTGCGCGCCTATGTCCCTGCCGATGCCGGGAGGGGTGGCGTGGTGCTGATGGAGCTGGGCTGGCTGCCGCTGGCGGCCGACCGCACGCTGCCGGCGGTGGAAGTCCCCGCCGGCCGCCGCCGGATCCAGGGGCTGCTGCTGCCGTGGCCGGGGCAGGGCCTGCGTCTGGCCGACAATCCCTGGCCGGAAGGCGCGGACACGATCCTGCTCGCCTTCCTGGAGCGCGATGACATCGCCGCGCATCTTGACGTCCAGGTGTGGAACGGCATCCTCCAGCCCGATCCGGCCGATCCGGCCGATCCGCTCGGCTACGCACGCGAGCCCGGGCTCCTGCCCGACCCGATGCCGCCCGAACGGCACCGCGGATACGCGGTGCAGTGGTGGGGCCTGTCGCTGACTGTCATCATCACCTATTTGCTGCTGGCCCTGCGCCGGAAATCCCGATGAACCAGACCCTGCCCTTCGATCCCGTCCGCCGTCGCCGCAACCGCATCATGCTGGTGCTCCTGGTGCTCTGCTTCGTGCTGCCCCTGATGGTTGCCGTGGCCCTGCAGCAAAGCGGCTGGCGCCCGGAGCACACGGCCAACCGCGGCACGCTCCTGCAGCCGCCGGTGGCGCTGGCCGACCTCGCGCTGCGCCATGCCGACGGCAGCGAGTACCGCTATGCCCCGCAGGAAGCGCGCTGGCAGATCGCCGTGGTGCCGCCGGCCGACTGCGGCGCGGCGTGCGGCGAGCTGATCGACAGCCTCGCCAAGGTCTGGCAGCTGCAGGGTCGGCGCGCCGATCGGCTCCAGGTGCTGTGGTTCGGCACCGTGCCGGAACAGGCCGACGGTTTCCGCGCGCTGCTGCCGATGCAGGTCGATCCGGCGCTCAATGCGCGCCTGCCCGGGCTGGCCACGAGCGGAGCACCGTCCGCCTACCTGATCGATCCGCGCGCCTTCCTGGTGATGCACTACGCGCCGGGCTTCGATCCGGGCGACCTGCGCGCGGACGTGGCCAAGCTGCTGAAATGAGCCTCATGACACCGCACCGCAACTTCCACCGCCTGGCGTGGATCGCGACCCTGCTTGCGCTGTTCGTGATCGTCTTCGGTGCCTTCGTGCGGCTCTCCAACGCCGGATTGTCCTGCCCGGACTGGCCGACCTGCTACGGCAAGGCGACCTGGCCGGTGCATGCGCACGAGATCGACCGGGCCAACGACGCCTTCGACCGCCCGGTCGAATCGCACAAGGCCTGGCGCGAGCAGGTGCACCGCCACCTGGCCGCCACGCTCGGGATGCTGGTGTTCGCGCTGGCGTTCCTCGGCTCGCGCCGCCTGCGCGGCGGCAAGGCCGTCGTGATCGGGGCCAGCCTGCTGGTGGCGCTGGCGATCCCGCTGTACATGCGCGGCGAGTACGGGCTGTCTTCCGCGCTGGCCGTGGCCGGAGAGACGATCCTTCTGGGCTGGGCGCTGCGCCCGGGCAGCGTCGCTTCGTCGCGCGGCGACTATTCCCGCATTTCCGCGCTGCTGCTGGCGGTGATCGTGTTCCAGGCGCTGCTGGGCATGTGGACGGTGACCTGGCTGCTCAAGCCGGTGGTGGTGATGGGGCACCTCATCGGCGGCATGACCACGATGGCGCTGCTGGCCTGGATGGCCTGCCGCGCCTCGCCGCAGGCCTCGTTGGTTCTTCCGGCGGCGTGGCGGCTGCGCCCGCTGCTGATCGGTGCGATCGCCGTCGTCGCCATCCAGATCGCGCTGGGCGGCTGGGTGTCGGCCAACTATGCGGCGCTGGCCTGCGGCATCGATTACCCGACCTGCCTGGGCCAGTGGTGGCCCGAGCACGATTTCCGCGAAGCCCTGGTGCTGTGGCGCGGCATCGGCACCGACTACGAGGGCGGCGTGCTGGACGGGCCGGCGCGGGTGGCGATCCAGATGATGCACCGCCTGTTCGCGCTGGTGGCGCTGGGCTGGCTGGTGTGGCTGGGGCGCAGGCTGCGCGCGGTGCCGGAAATTTCCGGCTGGGGCACGGCCGTGCTGATCCTGATCGGCCTGCAGTTCGGCCTCGGCATCCTCAACGTCATTTCCGGCCTGCCGCTGAAGATCGCGGTCGCGCACAACGCGGTGGCGGCGCTGCTGCTGTTCGTGCTGGTGGTGTTGCTTGCTCGGCTGCGCCGACCCGAGGCGGCCGCCTGATGGGCCCCAAGCTGCGCCAGTACTGGACGCTGACCAAGCCCGGCGTGGTGGCGCTGATCGCATTCACTGCGGTCATCGGCATCCTGCTGGCGGTGCCGGGCCTGCCGCCGCTGGTGCCGGCGCTCGCGGGTCTGGTCGGCATCTGGCTGGCGGCTTCGTCGGCCGCGGCCATCAATCATCTGATCGACCAGCGCATCGACGTGGTGATGGCGCGCACCGCGCACCGGCCGCTGCCCAGCGGCCAGCTGCGGCCGCGCCAGGTGCTCGCGTTCGCCTGCGCGCTGGCGGCGCTGTCGATGACGGTGCTGGTGCTGTGGACCAACGTGCTCACGGCGGTGCTGACCTTCGCCTCGCTGATCGGCTACGCCATCGTCTACACCGCCTGGCTCAAGCGCGCCACGCCGCAGAACATCGTGATCGGCGGCCTGGCGGGCGCCGCGCCGCCGCTGCTGGGCTGGGTCGCGGTCACCGGCGAGGTGCATCCGCACGCGCTGTTGCTGCTTCTGATCGTGTTCGTCTGGACCCCGCCGCACTTCTGGGCGCTGGCGATCTTTCGCCGCGACGACTACGCCCGCGCCCTGATCCCGATGCTGCCGGTCACCCACGGCGTGGTCTACACGCGCTGGCACGTGCTGTTCTACACCCTGCTGCTGACCGTGGCGACGATGCTGCCCTGGCTCACCGGCATGAGCGGACCGTTCTACCTGGGCGGGGCGCTGGTGCTCGATGCGGTCTTCATCTACTACGCGATCCGCCTGCTGAATCCGCCGTCGGAGCGTTTCGCGATGGCGGTGTTCGGCTATTCGATCGTCTACCTGATGCTGCTTTTCGCCTTCCTGCTGATCGATCACTGGCTGCCGCCGCCGGCCTGATCATCCGCCGGCACCTGCTGCGCGAAGCGCTGCGCCAGCACCGCGCAGACCATCAGCTGGATCTGGTGGAACACCATCACCGGCAGCACGATCATGCCCAGCGTGGCCTGGCCGGCGAACAGGATGTTGGCCATCGGCACGCCGGTGGCGAGGCTCTTCTTCGAGCCGCAGAAGAGAATCGTGATGCGGTCGGCGCGGCTGAACCCGAGCCGGCGCGTCGCGCTCCAGATCAGCCCCATCACCAGCGCCAGCAGCGCGCAGGCTACCGCCACGAGGCCCAGCAGCGTGCGCCCCGGCACCTGCGCCCACAGGCCTTCGATCACCGCGTGGCTGAAGGCGCCGTAGACCACCAGCAGGATCGTGCCGCGATCGGTCAGCGACAGCAGCCGCGCGCGCCGCTGCACCCAGCGCGCGAGCCAGGGCCGCAGCAGGTGTCCCAGCACGAACGGAGCCAGCAGCAGGAGCAGGATGTCGATGATCGCGCGCCAGGGCGAACCCATCGCCCCGTGCGTGGCCAGCAGCAGCGCCGCCAGCAGCGGGGTGAGGAAGACCCCGACCAGGTTCGAGACCGAGGCCGCGACCACGGCGGCGGCAATGTTGCCGCGCGCGATCGAGGTGAAGGCGATGGACGACTGCACGGTCGAGGGCAGGGCGCACAGGAACAGCACGCCCAGGTACAGCTCCGGCGTCAGCAGCGCGCCGGCCAGCGGCTGCACGGCAAGGCCCAGCAGCGGGAACAGCGCGAAGGTGGCGGCCAGCACCGTCGCATGGAGCGGCCAGTGGCGCAGGCCCGCCACCACCGCCTCGCGCGGCAGCCGCGCGCCGTGCAGGAAGAAAAGCAGCGCGATGCCCGCCGTGGTGAGGTGCGAAAACCAGGTGGCCGCCACGCCCGCGACCGGCCACAGGCTCGCCAGCACCACGGTGGCGATCAGCGCCAGCGAAAACCGGTCGAACAGGAAGCGCAGGTTCATCCCGGCATTGTGCCCAAGTGCCGCAGCGTCGGGCGCGGTTGCCGCGCCGCGCAGGCTAGAATCGCGCAACACGAATCGGCGGAGGACGTGATGGATCGAACGAGCGAAGGGCGCGCCGCCAGCCGCGCGCGCAGGGGCTTGCCGGACAGCAGGTCCACGTCGCAATCCATCGCCGCGGCCCGCCCATGCCGACGCTGACCTTTCTCGGCGGCGCCGGCACCGTCACCGGCTCCAAGCACCTGGTCAGCGACGGCGATGCCCGCCTCCTGGTCGATTGCGGCCTGTTCCAGGGGCTCAAGAACCTGCGCGAGCAGAACTGGGAGCCGCTGCCGATCCGCGCCCGCGACGTCGATGCCGTGGTGCTGACGCACGCGCACCTGGACCATTCGGGCTACCTGCCGCGGCTGGTGCGCGACGGGTTTTCCGGCAGGATCCACGCCACCCCGGCGACCTGCGAGGTGGCCGCCCTGATCCTGCGCGACAGCGCCCACCTGCAGGAAAAGGACGCCGAGTACGCCAACCGCAAGGGGTTTTCCAGGCACAGGCCGGCGCTGCCGCTGTATCGCTCCAGCGACGCCGAGCGCGCCATCGGCCGTTTCGCGCCGACCCCGCCGCACCGCGAGTTCCGCCTGCCGGGCGAGGCGAGGTGCCTGCTGCGGCGCGCCGGCCACATCCTCGGCGCCGCCACCGTGCAGATGGACATCGGCGGCCGGCGCCTGGTGTTCTCGGGCGATCTCGGACGCTACGACGACCCGGTGATGTTCGATCCCGAGCCGGTGCCCGAGGCCGACTACGTCGTCATCGAATCGACCTACGGCGATCGCCTGCACGAACGCATCGATCCGGTGCAGGCGCTGGGCGCGGTGATCGAGCGCACGGTGCGGCGCGGCGGCACCGTGGTGATCCCGGCCTTCGCCGTGGGCCGCACCCAGTCGCTCCTGTGGTACCTGTGGCGCCTGCGCCAGGACGGGCGGCTGAACAACACGCCGGTCTACCTCGACAGCCCCATGGCCACCAGCGCCACCGAGCTGATGCGCGAGTGGCCCGACGAGCATCGCCTCGATCCGGCCGATTACGAAGCCGCCTGTGTCGCGGTCACCTGCGTGCGCGACGTGGAGGAGTCCAAGGCGCTGTCGGCCAACCCGTATCCCAAGGTCATCATTTCCGCCAGCGGCATGGCGACCGGCGGGCGCGTGCTGCACCACATCGCGGCCTTCGGGCGCGACCACGCCAATACCCTGCTTTTCTCCGGCTACCAGGCCAGCGGCACGCGCGGACGCGCGCTCCTGGCGGGCCGGCGGGAGGTCAAGATGTTCGGCCAGTGGATTCCGATCGCCGCCGAGGTGACCGACCTGCCCATGCTTTCGGCCCATGCCGACAGCGACGAGTTGATGCGCTGGCTGTCCGGCTTCCGCCGCCGTCCCGAACGGGTCTTCATCGTGCACGGCGAGCCGGACGCCTCCGAAGCCCTGCGCGTGCGCATCGGCAGGGAGCTGGGCTGGAACGCCTGCGTGCCGCGCGAGGGACAGCGCTTTTCCCTGTAGCCACGAAGGTGTGCGTACCGGACCCGAAGACCGAACCGGGGTGCCGCGGCACCCCGATGTCCGGTGCCGGATGGCGCTATTGGGGAGAAAACCGCGCCGTCATCGCCATGGGCCGGGAAATGCGCACGCGGCAGTGGCCGCCGACGATGCTGTCGCACTGGCTGGGCATCCATCCGAGGAAGCGCGAACCGGCGCCGGGCGTGGCGATCAACTCGTGGGTGGCGTCGGGCGGCCCGAGGCGGCAGGGATACTGCGTGCAGGTGCCCAGCGTCTCCCCGGTGGACAGACGCTTCACCAGCACGGTGCCGTTGCCCGAACCCTGGCGTTCGATCGTCAGCGCCGGGCTGTTGGGCCGCGACATCACGAAGCGTGCGGTCAGGCTGCGTGCGGCCGCGAGCCTGATGCGGCAGTAGTTCGCGCCGGGCCGGCTGTCGCAGACGCCTTGCCACTCGGCGAAGCTGGAACCGAACGCCGCGGTGGGGATCAGGTCAAAGGAGATGTTCTCGGGTACGGCGACCGTGCAGGGGAAGGCGCCGCAGGTGGCCAGGGTCTCCCCGGTGGCCGCGCGCCGTATGGCCACGCTGCCGCCGCCCAGGCCCGCCCAGCCTATGGTGAGCTGCCGGGTCGGCACGAAGGGGGTGTAGTTCGCGGTGAGGGTCAGCCCGCTCACCGCCGCCTCGGCGTGCAGCATGACGTAGTAGGTGCCGGCGGCCGGCGTGGCCGTGGCGCAGGTCTCATTGCTGCCGACCAGGTAGGGACGGCAGTCGAAGGTGTCGAAGGTCGGCACGCCGCCGCGGCGCACGTACAGGTCCGCATCGCCGCTGCTGCCCTGCATCTTGATGCTGAGGTCGGTGGCGCCCTGGGGCACGGTGAACCGGTAGTAGCGCGCGCCGTCCGCCGGGATCGACACATTGCGCACCGGCGCGTTGCGGGCCAGGGAGCTGCCGCCGTTCGGGCCGGCGGTGTAGCGGGTCCGCAGTTGCACCCCGCTGAAGCTGCCGTCGGCGGAAATCATCGCGAAATACCGCCCGGCCACGGGCGCCTCGAAGCTGCAGGTTTCGCTGTTGCCGATTTTCCAGGGTCGGCAGTCGAAGGTTTCGCCGTCCGTCGTCGGCTCCGCATCGCGGCGCACGTAGAGGTCCGCATCGCCGCTGCCGCCGCTCATCTCGAACGCCAGGTTCGTGGCGCCCGCCGGAACGTCGATGGAGAACATCAGCTTCCTGCTGCCGGACGCCGCCAGGCCGGTGCGCACCGAGCCGTTGCTCATCGCCAGCACCGGGATCTTGAAGGTGGCGAAGACGGCGTGCCCCCGCGTCATGGCCAGCTCGCAGGTGCGCGACGTTCCCTGGCAGGCGCCGGCCCAGCCGGTGAATTCGTAACCCTCTTCCGGAGTGGCGCGCAGGGTGATCGTGGTGTTCGCATCGAACCGGCTTGCGCACGAAGTTCCGCAGGTGATGCCCAGGGGCAGGCTCGTCACCGTACCCGCACCGTTGCCGTAGATCGCCACGCTCGCCGGGAACGCGTAGAAGGGCCCGCCGCGCACGCGCCGCACCGCGGCGGCCGCATCGACGATGCCGGTGCCGCAGCCGCCCAGGCAGTAGCTGGGGAAGGGGCGCGCGGTGTCGCGCAGGATGCCGGCCACCTGGTCGGGCGTGAGCGCGAGGTTGCGTTCCAGCATGAGGGCCACCACGCCGGCCACGTAGGGCGCGGCCATGGAGGTGCCGTTCATGCCGGCGTAGGTGGGCGAGAGCGGCGTGGTCCGGCCCGAATTGACCGTGGAAAGGATCATCCCGTCGCCCGAGCCCTCTCCGCCCGGCGCGGCGACGTTCACCGCCAGCCCGTAGTTCGAGTAGTCGGACTTCTTTCCCTCGCGGTTGTTGGCCGCCACGGTGATGACGCCGCTGCAGTTGGCCGGGCGCGCCAGCGCGGCTGCCATCGAATCGTTGCCGGCCGCGACCACCAGCACCGAGCGGCGTGAGCGCGCGCTGTCGATCGCGCGCTGATAGGTGGTGCCGCATTCGCCGCTGCCGCCCAGGCTCAGGTTGAGCACGCGCGCCGGGGTGGGGTTGGTGGGTACGCCGCTGACCTGCCCGCCGCTGGCCCAGATGATGCCTTCGGCGATGTCGGCCGTGGTGCCGCCGCACCGGCCCAGCACCCGTACGTGCTGGATCGCCGCGCCCGGCGCGGCCCCGGCGATGCCAAGCCCGTTGTGGGTCAGGGCCGCGGCGATGCCGGCCACGTGGGTGCCGTGCCAGCTGGAATCCTTCGCCGGCTCGCCGGCGCCGCACTCGCCGGCGCTGTTCCAGGTTCCCATGTCGGATGGATCGCTGTCGCGCCCGCTGCCGTCGCGCGCTTCCGCCGCGTTGCTGATGAAGTCGTAGCCGGGCACGGTCTTGGCATCGAGATCCGGGTGCGCGGTGCGGCCGGTGTCGATGACCGCGATCACCACCCCGCTGCCCACGGTGTGGTCCCAGGCCGGCTCGATGTTGAGCCCGCCGACCGCCTCGCGCAGCCCCCACTGGCTGGAATAGTGGGGATCGTTCGGCACGGCGGTGGGCCAGTGCCGGACGTTGGGCTCGATGGAGTCGATCTGCGGATTGGTGGCCATCTCGCGCATGAAGCCTAGCGCCGCGCTCTTTCCCAGCGCCTTGGGAACGCTCAGCAGATGGCCGCCGGTGGCCAGCCGCCGATCGCGCTTGGCCTCGATGGACAGCGCCGCCTTGACGCGCGCCAGATCCTGATCCACCGCCTTGCGCGTATCCACCGCGGCCTTGGCGTTCTCCTCCCCGGGCGCGGCGTCGTCGCGGTAGTAGACGATGAATCCGCTGACCGCCTCGTTCGCCGCTCCCGCGTCGAGCATCACGCGCGGCGCGGCCGCGGGCGGCGTGACCGCATCGGGCACGGCCCCCGCCGCGCCACCGGCGGGCAGGAGGGTGGCGGCGAGAATCAGCAGGGTGGGGTTCACGCTGGGGCGGGCTGCGGGTTTCATGCGGCACCTCGGTCTGAGTGAAGGGGCGGGCGCATCGCGTCGCGTCCGGCAGGGAGAGAAGGCGCAAGACCGCGCCGAACCGGCTCACCCATGGGATCAGTACGCAATCGGCGACGGATCGTGTCACGCCGCCGCCGGCGTGCGCAGCGGCGCTCGGGCGTGCCGCACACGCGGCTCCTCCACCCCCAATGCTCCGGACTGTCTAGTCTCGGGACTCAGCCGGCAGTTCCCTCTCCCCCATGCAAATGGGGGAGAGGGTCGGGGTGAGGAGGAACTGTCCGTGATTAAAGCAACCGAACCTGCGGCGCTTTCCCTTCATCCCAAGAAACCTCTGAACGAGCTGCTGCAGAAAATCTGGCAGCCAATACTGTTCGCGCGAACAAGGCGCACGTCTTTGACTACATCGATGTCTACTACAATCGAATCCGGCTCCATTCGACTCTGGGCTATCGAAGCCCTGAGCAGTTCGAGCCATCCCGTGTCGCTTAAACGGGTGTCCGAGAAACAGGGGCAGGATCAGATCACGAGAGAGCCCAAAAGTCGGAGCGGTTCGGGGTCTATGGGCCATTCAAGATCAACAGGAGATATTCGTTCAGCCTGGATACCTCGCCAGGTGGAACCATGTGTTGACGAAGGAACATCTCATAGGATGTATAGCCACATGCTCCAGTCCCTGTACATATTGAATCCAGGACAATCGAGCCTGGCCCGCAGTTTGCGCCCGCCTGGCAGCCAGCAATGGCCCACGCGGCCTCGGAAATCGGGTCTCCAACCAGCATCGAATAGGGCATGTCCAACGATCCATCAATACCTTTTCTAGCCAAGGAGGACATGGCGAGCATGGCATCTGGATCACGACTCGAAATGACCTGGGCGATCAATTCTTCCATCTTCTCGGCCTTTATTGGCTCAATGGAATGCGTCTCCACGTCTATCTGCGCAACCAAGTCGCCACCCTGTGCAGCGGACTCCATCAGATGGCGTATCTCATCGATTGAAATGGGCTTGCCTCCATTTGCTCCGAGGCAACGTTGATCAGTACGGGATTTCAGGCTTTCAAACGGTTGCCTATGACCTCCTGAATGTGCAGCAAACGCATCTATCATGGCGAAATGGGCATCTGGATCAAGACTATACCCGAAGCATGCGCCATAAATCATGGCGAGCCTCCGCCGGGCTATTACAGAGCCGGCTGCGGCTTTTGCTTCCAGGTCTGCCACCTCATGTCTCAGGTCTTGGCTTTCCCCCAAGGAATAATCGGGCGCGCTACCAGTCGCAGTTGATTGGTGGCTATCGTGTATGGTGCTTACCGGAGTCTGACTGGCCTCCCTTGTGCCAGATATGGCAGCGCTCTCAGGCTCCGTCTCAGAGAAGAATCCGAATAAATTCCCCCATGCCATTAGCGACAGAACCACGAGCACGAGCACGAAAAGCGCCACAATCTTTAAATTTTTATTTCTTGATACGGGCATCGTCTTCTCCTTAAGACAAGTCAGACATCTCGACGACTTCAAGTTCCTAAGTAATTACGCTATAATACGTATTAATTTTCAATCAACTGTCGATCATAGCTTTGCACTTCCCCATACACCAATCTTGAAGTCTCTAGACACAAACAACGACGACTCCAGTGGATTCACCTCTTGAGGAACAACCGGAGTGAACCAGCAAAATCAATTGGTTACGCAGGCATGGACGACCGGGATCTGGCTGTTCCTCTGCGAACGCCTGCCCCGTGTGCAGGGTTGAGAAGCTGATTAGCGTCGAATCTCAGTGGTGCCTCGGATCATCTTCCCACGAAATCAATAGATTGCATGTTTAGGGCCGTAATGAAAATAATCCACAGGCAGGGCAGGATTAACCTGTTGCCCTGCCCGGGACTAAACTCACCTCATCCCAACACCCAGCGTCATGGATGCTCTAATTCCCCAACTTCAACCGTACCACACCCACTGCCATAACACCCCGGAGGAGGCAGGGGTGGATTCCAGGGAGGAAGACCGCCGCCGCCGCCGCCACCACCGCCACCACTCGGTGGTGGCTGCTGTGTATTAGCTATTGGCTGCACACAATAGCTTCCTATCAAGCAGACGACAGTAAATTTTTCTTTTGAGCCATCCTGATATGTAACTGTGACAACAGTGCCAACTGGGACTGACAAGGCACCATGTGTTGTTCGATACATCCCTACTAGCCCTAGGGAACCTCTGAACAAGTCCCCATCCCTTGCCCCGTCCCACGTGTAGCCTCACATCGGCGACAATACCCGCATGAAC
>NZ_JBBDHC010000010.1:0-123646 GCF_037203605.1 Denitratimonas tolerans | reverse complement strand
GTGCAGGTATCGCCCGCAACGCTCACGACGTGGTAGCCGGTCGCCGGCGTGACCGTGAAGCTCGCCGTGCCATCAAAAGCCACCGTCTGCGACGCCGGCGTGATCGTGCCGTTGCCGCCGGAGGTCGCCGTCACGGTGAACTCGTCGATCGCGAACGTCGCGGTCACCGCGCAGTTGGCCTGGATATTGGCCGCGCTGTAGCTCGAGCCCGAACCGGTCACGGTGCAGGTGTCACCGCTCACGCTCACGACGTGGTAGCCGGTCGCCGGCGTGACCGTGAAGCTCGCGGTCCCGCCGTGGCTCACGTTCTGACTGGCCGGCGTGATCGTGCCGTTGCCGCCGGAACTGGCAGTGACGGTGAACTCGTCGATCGCAAACGTCGCGGTCACCGCGCAGTCGGCCTGGATATTGGCGGCGCTGTAGCTGGTGCCCGAACCGGTCACGGTGCAGGTGTCACCGCTCACGCTCACGACGTGGTAGCCGGTCGCCGGCGTGACCGTGAAGCTCGCGGTCCCGCCGTGGCTCACGTTCTGACTGGCCGGCGTGATCGTGCCGTTGCCGCCCGAGGTCGCCGTGACGGTGTAGCTGTTGAGCGTGAAGTTCGCCGTCACCGCCTTGGCGCTGGTGACGTTGGTCAGGCTGCAGGTCGCGCCGGTGCAATCGCCGCTCCAGCTGCTGAAGGTGTAGCCGGTGTTCGCGCTCGCGCTGCAGGCGCTGTTGCCGCCGGAAGTGACCGGATTCGGCGTGCAGCTTGCGCTGCCGCCCGGTGCCGGGTTGACGCTGACCGTGATCGGGTAGGTAACCACCGGGACGGAACCCGTCGTGATGGGCGCACCGCTCTGGTCGTAGCAGTAGTCGTGCCAGGTGGCGGGATAGCCGCTCGTTCCGGCCGTCGTCATGCGCAGCCAGCCGTAGTTGCGCTGGCCGGTGCTGGCATTGTCGAAGGCCATGCCGATGTAGCCCGTGCGACCCGGCAGCCAGTTGTTCATGGCCTGGTTCGCATTGCTGAAGGTCGATGCCGGCCCGACCGTGGTGCCCGCAGGCAGCACCGAGATCTGCCCTCCCGCGGCCACGCCGCCAAGGCCGCCGTACCACCACACCCACATGTTGCCGCTGTTGACGTAAAGGTTGATGTCATCGAGGCGCGAGGCGCTGTAGCCCTGCGCCACGCCGGTGAGGAGCGTGAAGGCGCTGCCGTCGCCATTCTGGATCACGCTGTGATTGAGCGTGCCGCAGACCAGCGGATTGCCGCTGAACGGCCTGAAGTTGGCGATCACGGTGCAGTTGGCGGTCACCGGATTGGTGGTGAACCGGTTGCCGACGAGCGTGCCGCCGCAGGTGCCGGTGACCGAATCGATCTCCTGACCGGCAGCCGGATACAGGTTGAAGCCCGCTTTTCCGTTCACGGCGACGGTCTGCGCCCCGGTGGGCGTGATCGTGCCGCTGGGCGTACCCACGCTCGATGTGACGGTTCGCGTCGGCGCGCCCGTGAGCACCGCAGCTGCGGCATCGACGTTGATGCGCGGCTTGGTGATCGTTCCGCTCGCACCCGAACGGGTATCCGTGACCGGCGTGCCGGTGGTGACCAGCGCGTTCAGCACGCTGGTGACGCTGGCCGTGGGTGCCGCCTGCTTCAGCACCGCCCAGGCACCCGCCACCTGCGGGGTCGCCATCGAGGTGCCGCTCATCAGCGCGTAACCGCTCTCAGGTACCGATGAACCAATGCCGGCGTTCCACGGTGCCGGGCCCGCGCCACCCGAACCGGGCGCGAACAGGTCCATGATCGTGGCGACGTTCGAGAAGCCGGACACGACGTCGACCTTGCTCGTGGAGGAAACCGCGACCGCAGTGGAAACGCAGGCCGGCGAACTGATCGTGCTGGTGTAGCCATCGTTACCGGTGGCGATCACCGTCGCAATACCGTTGGAGCGCAGATTGTCAATAGCGGTCTTGATGGTCGTCGTGTCGCAGTAGGCGCCGTAGCTGCCGCCACCCAGGCTCATGTTGACCGAGGCGATGCTGTGGCTCGGGCGCAGCGTGGTGTTGATGTAGTTGAGCGCGGCGAGCTGATCCGAGGACCAGGACGCGATGCACGGCGCGGCGGCAGGGCTACAATCCTGGGCCCGGTTGAAGCGTGTGAAAACCTGGATGGCAATGATGTTGGCGTTGGGCGCAACACCGTTGATGGTCTCACCAGCCACCGTCTGATTGCGGCCCGCAGCGATGCCGGCGACGTGCGTGCCGTGGTCGCACAGCTGATTGCCGCTGGCAAGGCACTGCGCCGTGTTGGCGCTCGCTGCGCCAGACCCGGTTTGCGACGTTGTCCCATTGGGGCAGAGCGAAACGCGTTGCAGACCACCCGCGCCATTGGAGAAGCACGCTTCCGCCACGACCCGCGAGATGTTGGCCGCATTTCGGAAGAACGGGTGGCTCGCCTCAATCCCGGTATCGAGGATGGCGACCGCCCAGCCGCTGCCGTCGTAACCGCTGGACCAGGCATTAGGCGCGCCGATCAAGGGCGTGCTCTGCGCCAGCGAAGCGAACTTCAACGCGTCCTCTTCGAGGCCTGCGACCAGGCGGGAACCGCGCAGCGCGGCAAGGCCGGCCTCATCCACGCGCATGGCGATCGCCGGGATGCTCTCGTAGTCGCGATTGACGCTGTAGGAGGCCGGCGGCAACGCGCCGAGCAGGCGCGTGCGCGCCGCACCGATGTGGTTGCGCTGCAGCTGCACGTCGGCGCGCGAAAGGTGTCCTTCCGCGCGGAACGGCGCATCCAGCGCCAGCAGGACGATCACATCGACGTGGCCATCGGCCTTCACCCGATCCGCCAGATCTTCGACGGTCGCGGGCGGCCTGGTCTGCGGCGCGCGATGGGCCTCAGGCGCCCTCTGCCCGAGCGGCGCGAGCAGTTCGTTCAGCGATTGGTCGGATGATGTTTGGGCCTGCGCAGCCATTGCGCAGCCGAGCAGCACGAAGGCCGCAGCGTGTTTCAGCCAGTTGCGTGACATTGGATTCCCCAGGGATTGGTACAGCGCCTTGCGCCTCGGCAAGTTTTAACTTTGTAACAATTACAAAGCCTTGCCGGCGAAATCGTAGCAGTTTTCCAGCCGATTCGAACACGGGGCATCTGGCCATTCCTACGGGAAAGCCAAGCAACATCCTTGCAAAAAAACGGGGCGAAGCCAGGCTTCGCCCCGTCGAGTCGACTCAGGCCAGGATCAGTAGCGAACCGATGCCCTGAGTGCGCGTACCGCTTCCGGAATCGGACTTCCCGGCGGCAGGATCAGATCCAACGCCTCGGTGAAGCCGGCGCGGTTACCGAACCTCAGCACCAGTCCGTCCACGGTCAAATCCCACCCGTAGACGAGGAGATCATCCGGATTCCAGCGCGCCCAGGCACTCTTCTGCTCCACGCCCTGCGCGTCGGTCCACCGCAGGCGCAGCCACTGCCCGTCGGTGACAACCGCCGTATCCATCCAGGCGACGGCACGGCCGCTCCCGTCAACGAACTCCAGCACCGTCTCGACCTTTCCGAAAGCCGTCCGCTGGATGCTCCATCCCGCCACGGCGGTGCCGCCGCCGCGATCGCCCGGCACCGCGAGCGCATCCGCGCCAGGCGGCGTCGGCGCTTCCTCGAAGCCGTCGCAGAACAGTGAGCAACTGCCGGAGTCATCGATGATCGTGATGGTGGTCAGGAACACTTCGGCCGCGTAGTTCGGATCCGTGACCATCAGCGTTGCGGTGTAGGAACCCATGAGCAGCGGTTCGCTGCTGCCACCCGGATGGTAGGTGAGCGAGTAGGCCACCGCGTTCGGATTGGTCACCGTGGCCGGATGCGGCTGTGCGTCGTACACGAAGGTGCCGCCCGCCAGCGCGATGCCGCTGTTGCCGGCCGGAATCGGGGTGATCGTCAGCCAGGCGCTGGCGGTGCCCTGCACGTTGCCTTCGTCCACCGTGGCCACCACCAGGTAACTGCCGGCATTGGTCGGAGCCGTCGTGCTGCCGCTGTAGGTGAAGGTCAGGGCCACGCCGTTGCCAGCCACCGTAGCCGTCGCGGCATGCGGCGCGCCGTCGTAGGCGATGCTGGTGGCACTGTTGTCGGCCCAGACGATGTCGGTGATCGTCACGCCAGCGGCGGTGATCCGCAGCGTCGCCGTGGCCTGACCGACATGGTTCGCCTCGTTGACCATTGCCACGACTGCGTACTCGCCCACGGCGGTCGGCGCGCCGGCATTGCCATCGTAGGTCACGTCCACCGTCAGGCCGGCAGGCACCGTAGCAACCGTCACCGCCTTCGGCGTGCCGTCATACACCTGCGCGGTGTTGCCGATCTGAACCTGGGCATTGGCTTTGGCGATGGTCAACACGGCGGCCGTCGAACCCGCAAGCACATGGTTCGGGTTCGACAGGCTCGCCGTCACGTCATAGCTGCCCGCATTGATCGGCGTCGCCGCGACACCGCTCTGGCTGTAGGCCAGGTCCAGACCCGCTACCGACGGGGTCGCCGTCACCGTGGCCGTCTTCGCCGTACCGTCATAGACGTGGCCCAGATTGCCGAATGCCAGCGTCACCTCGGCCGGATCGATCAGGATCGTGGCCGTCATCGTTTCCGGGGCGAAGTTCGGATCGCTCACCGTCAGCGTGACGTCGTAGCTGCCCGCGTTCACGGGGGCATTGTTGCCGCCCGGAGCGTAGGCCAGGGTATAGGCCACGCCGTTCGGGTTTGCGACGCTGGCCGGATGCGCCGCTCCGTCATAGGTGAAGCTGCCGCCGGTCAGCGTGATGCCCGAGGCCCCGGCGGCCGCCGGCGTGATGGTCAGCATTGCGCTGGCGCTGCCGAGCACGTTGCCGTCGTCGATGGTGGCGATCACCTGGTAGGTGCCGGCGGCCGTCGGGGCCGTGGCGCTGCCGTTGTAGGTGAACGCCGGCGTCAGGCTGCTGCCCGTGACGGTGGCCGTCGCCGCATGCGGCGCGCCGTCGTAGGCAATGCTGGTTGCCGTGTTGTCAGCCCAGACGATGCCGGTGATGCCGACGTCGCCGACCGTGTTCTGCAGCGCGAACGCGAGGTTCGTGCTGCCGAAAGTCGCCACCACGCTGTAGGTACCCGCCTCGCCGTTGGCCATTGCCGGGGTTGTAGCCAGGCCACCCGCACCGCTGGTGGCGGTGGCAGTCACCGCAGCGCTCGCCCCCGAGCCCGGCGCGGTGAAGCTCACCATCGCCGCCGCATCGTCAGCCACCGCGTTGCCGTACTGGTCGATCACCCGCACCGTCAGGTCGCTGAAGGCGGTGTTCACCGGCACGGCCTGATTGGTGCCGGAAACCAGCTCGATCGAAGCCGCCGAACCGGGGAGGTTTTCCAGCGCCACATTCGCCGAAGCCGCGCCGGACACCACGGCCTGCACCGGGAAGGTGCCGGCCACGGTATTGGCATCGAAGGTGTGGCTGACTTCGCCCGCGGCCGTCGTGATGCCGGCGGCCAGAGCCGGCGCGATGCCTGCACCGGAGTTCGGGCCAACCAGGGTGACGGAAACGCCTTCCACCAGGTTGCTGTTGGCATCGCGCACGGTGGCGGTCAGCGTGTAGGCCCCGGCGCTGCCGACGACCGCGTCGGCAGCCGAGCTGGCAAGCGTGACGCTCGCTGCGCCACCGGCGGTATTGGTCAAGCCGTAGTCGACCGCGCAGATGGCGACGCTGGGTGCCGTGGCATCGCACTGTGCGGCCTCGATCATGGCCGTGACGATGAATGCGCCCGCGGTCACGTTGGCCGTGATCACGCCGCTGCTGGTGCGGCCATCCGGGCCACTGGTTCCACTCAGCAGGTTGGGCGAAATGCCGGCACCCGGATCCAGCGCGGCGAAGTCGACCGCGATGCCTTCCAGCGGGTTGCCGAAGCGGTCGCTGACGCTGGCCACGAGCGGCATGCCGTAAGGCGTGCCCACCTGCGCCGTCTGCCCGTTTCCGGACACCATCGCCAGCTGCACCTGCGTCAGGTCGACATCCGCCGTGTTCAGCAGGCCGAACGGCACCGCAAGCTCGACGCCGCTGGAGAGCTTCGCGCTCACCTCGAACGCCCCGGCGACGGCGTTGGAGCTTGCCGATACACGGGTTTCGCCGCTCGCATCGGTTGCCGCCGGCGAGGTCAGGCTCGCGCCCGCACCATTCGCGCCGGCGATCACGTTGAACGCGACGGATGCACCCGCCACCGGATTGCCGGCCACGTCACGCACGAGAACGACAAGGTCACCGCTGTCGTAGGCGTTGCCGCCCACGATGGCCACGCCCGCATCGCCAGAGACGATCTCGATGCTGGCCGCCAGGCCGGTGTCGATGCCGATGGTCTGGTCGGCCGCCTGCGCGTACACGGTTCCGGTGGTGATGCCCACGACCTGCGGCGTCACCGTGTAGCCGCCGGTATGGCGCTTGGCCGTGGTGCGGAACAGGTAGGTGCCCGTGTAGCTGGCCGGCACCGGCACCCCCTGGCTGGACAGCGCTCCGAAGTAGCCGTACAGGCGGCCGGTCGGGCTGCTCGAGGAATCCAGCTCGGCACGCAGGTTGTAGATCGCACGGTAGGCGTGGATCGCCTCGTCGTAGAACTCCACGCTCACGTCCGGCGACGCGCAGGCGGCGGTGCCGCACGATGATGCCGTCGCCGGTTCCAACGCGCCGCCGTCCCACGCGATGAAGAATCGGCCACGCACGTTTTCATCGTTCGGGGTCGGCTGGGCCGCAATCGGATTGCCCGGGCTGGGCAGGCCGCTGCTCAACGCGGCCGTACCGGCATTGGTGAGGGTCATCGCCGATTCCACCGGCTCGCCCACCCTGCCCGCCTCGTTGGCCAGGCCGCCCAGCACCAGGTGCGCAACGTCGGTTGTCACCAGCGCACTGGTTGCCAGGGTCACGCCCGATCCCATGCCCACCAGGCTCGCCGTGGTGCCGTAGCGCCCGCCGCGCTGGAAGCTCGCGCGGAAGCTCGACACTGCGCCATCCACCAGCGGGAAGCCGGATGCAGGACCGAACCAGCCGCTCCACTCGCCGCCGGCAAAAGTCATCGGCAGGCTCTTCCAGGTGCTGTCCGAGGTATCCAGGTACTCGACCGCCAGGTCGCCCGCGGCAGCCGCCGGATTGCCCGATGTCACCTTGAAGAAGGCGCGCACGTTCTCGCCTGCGCTGCCGTTGGTGCGCCAGTCGTAGTAGGACTTCCCGGCATCGGCATCGGGCTGCGGGACGAGGGTCACCACGCCCACCGGCGCGGCCATGGTGGCCTCGATCGAAACATCGATGCCGGCCGTCACCTCGTACATCGCCGAACCGCTGGCGACGTAGCCGCTGCTCTCGCAGTCGGCCGTGACCAGGTAGCTGCCGACCGGATCGGACGGACCGGGCACGCCGCTGTAGGTACAGACGGAAGGCGATTCTTCGACGATCCCGGCACTGACCGCGTGCGTCGTGCCGTAGGTGCCGCTCAGCGGCGGGTCGAAGCTCACCGTGCCGACGGTCTTTCCGATCACCAGCGTGGCGGTTGCCGAACCGCTGTAATTCGGATCGTTGGTGACCGCTGCAACGGCATAGCTGCCGATCGCGCTTGGTGGCGCCGACGCGCCGTCATAGGTCACCGATACCGCAACACCGGCGATCGGCGAGGTCGTGACCGATACCGACTTGGGCGAGCCATCGTGGGCCTGCGCCAGATGGCCGAGCGTGATCGTGATCGGCTGCGGCGTCACCTCGGCACTGGCGGAAGCCGCCGGTGCCTCGAAGTTCGTGCCGGTGCAGGCCGTTGCGTTCACGACGTACGGCGAACCAGACACATCCGGGCCCACCGTACCGGTGACCGGACAGGCCGTTCCCGGCTCGTCGACCAGATACGCGCCGACGGCGTGGGTGGCACCGTTGTATTCGAAGCTCAACGGATCGAAGGCGATGGTGGAAGCCGCGCGCGTGATGGTCAGCGTGCCGCTGCCGGAACCCGCGTAATTGGGGTTGCCGACAACAGTCGCGGTCGCGGTATAGGTGCCGGCGTTGACCGGGCCACAACCAGCATCCGTTGCGGCACAGGTGGCCACCGTGGTGGCACCCTGGCTGTAGACGATCTGCACATCGCCTTCCAGGCCGGCCGGGGCGGTCGTGACCGCAACGCTGTGCGAAGCGCCGCTGTACGCCACCGTCGCATCAGCCACCGTCACGGTCGCCGTGCCCTGGGTGTTGGTCAGCGTGAACGCAGCATCCGGCGTCAGCGTGCCGCTGCTTGCCGTCACCGTATAGGTGCCTGCAAAGCTGTTGGCCGTGGCCGTGGTGACCAGTTCGCCGTTGTAGTCGGTAATACCTGAAACCGCACCGAGCGTGGCACCGGCCGCCGTGCTGCTGGCCGGATCGCTGAAGCTCACGGTCTGGCCCACAGCCGCGCCGCCGAACCGATCCTGCACGCGGACGCGCAGGTCGTTGAAGGCACTGTCGACCGGCGTCGACTGCACGCCGGTGCCGCCATGGGCAACGATCGAAGAAGGCGTGTTGTCGCCGCACAGCGCATTGCCGACCGGATCGGCAGCCAGCGGATCGGCAACGGCCATCGCCGTGCCTGCGGCGCTGGTCGCGCCGTCGTACCAGTTCGATCCGACTTCGACGACATTGGCATTGCCATTCACCAGCGACACACCGGCCAAGATGGCGTTGTGGAACACCCGGGCCTGATGCGTGCCAGCAGCGGAATGGAAGTACACGCCGCGGTTGTTGTCCGCGCCGATGGTGTTGCAGGACACCGCCGCGCCGACGCCCGGATAGATCCGGATCGCCGCCCTGTCCGCCGTGCCACTGGTATCGGCAAGATTCAGCGTATTGCGGTCGATGACGATCGACGTGCCACCACCGATATTGATGCCGCCCTGGGCGGTATTGGCGATGGCGTTGTTGCGCACCTGCGCACCGTTGTTGCTGCCGCCAAGCTGGACACCCTGATAGGCGATGTTGTCGAAGCTGTTGTCGATCATGCTCAGGTTGATCGAGCCCTCGGTCTTGACGCCGTTGTACGAGCCGCCGGCGAGGTTTCCGAAATGGTTCTGCTCCACCAGTACATTGGCGACGCCGCTGGTGCTCAGATAGACGCCATTGCCGTTGATGCCCAGCACCCGGTTGTTGCGCACGATGGCACCCGAACCGGTGATGTTGAATGCCGCGGAATTCGCGTTGGTTGATCCACTGACGCCGCTCACGGTGAAGCCGTTGACCTCGGCACCGGCACCCGCGGCCGGGATCTGGACGCGAACCGGCGCGTCCGGCGCAATGATGGTTTCACCGCCGACGCGCTCGGCAACCGCACCCTTGGCGGACACGTCCGCCTGCGCACCCAACAGACGTACGGCCTTGTCGACCAGCACGGTCTGGGCGAATGTTCCGGCTTCCACCTGCACCACGCCGCCAACGCTTGCGCCGGCAATGCCATTGTTGATCGTCGCTGCTGCGACATCATGGGTGGCGTTGGACGAGTCCGGACCATTCCAGACGTTGCTGATCTGCGCGGACTTCACCAGGATCCGGTCAACGCCGCTCACACCGTCGGCCATCCCCAGCGTCGCTTCCGGTCCCGACAGCGCGACCGGCCAGGTCGCCCCGGCGAAATCATTTCCGGCACCAACCGAGAGCCGGGCATTCCCCGTGAACGTGCTGTCCTCGACATGCAACGCGGTGCCGACGCCACTGAAGCTGACGCCACGGACCACGAAGTCATTGACCGGTCCGGTGAAATAGCCGGCATCGGTAGCCAACACGCCGATGTCGACGTTGCCGACGGTACCACCGCTGATGACGCGCGTGGTCGGCACGGCCGTGCTGGTGATGTTGTTCAGGTAGTAGCCGATGCGCGTGCGGCCCGACAGTCCGCTGCCATCGATTTGATTGTCGATGATCTGGATCTCGCGCGAACCGGTCAGACCCTGGATCCAGACGGCCTGCCAGGGCTCGACCAAGCCGGTTCCGGCAACCGCATGGAAGCTGTTGCCCTCGACCCGATGGCTGGTCGCCACTGCGCCGCCGTTCTGGTTCAGAAACACACCGCGGTACTGGGCATGGAACTCATTGCCGACGATGATCGGCTCCAGCGTGCCGGGATTGGCCAGCTGGAGCAGGTTGCTCTGCACGCCGATTCGTACCGTATCGAACAGATTGTTGCGGATCTGTGCGTACCAGTGGTTGGTGGACAGCACCGCGATACCCCATTCCGAGGGCGCAGGGATATTGCTGAATCGATTGAACTCGACAACGTTATCGCCAACGTGCGCGTAACCGAAAAGGCCGCCCGACTGCATGTTGCGGATGATGTTGTTGCGTACCTGCAGGCCCGCCGAATCGCCGTACGCCAGAATGCCGGACGCGTAATCGATATCGGCACCATTGAGGTCGACGCCCGAAGCCAGCGCCGGATTGTCGCCATCCAGCACAAACCCGTCGATGATCACGCCGGCGGCACCCACGCCGATCAATCGACTGGAGAAGTACGAGGCCATGGAGAGCCCTGCCTGCGTTTCCGGCGGCACCAGCACGGACTCTCCGGTGTCGCTGCTGTCGCTGTTGCGGGTGCGAGCATCGATACCGTGCCGGGCACCGAGCAGGGTGACCGGCTTGTCGATCGTCAAGCGCTCCGCATACACGCCCGGATCGGCAACCAGCACATCGCCGTCGTTGGCCATCGCGATCGCCGAGTTGAGGGTGCAGTAGCGTGTCCCGTTGTTCTGGTTGAGTACGCGCGAGCCGATCATGTCGGCATCGGCAGGGACGCTGCGCTGATCGGCGATGGTGCTGCCCATAATCGCATTCGCATCAACGCCTTCACCCACGCTTGCGCAGGTCAAGGGTGTGTTGCCGCGGTCGAACCAATCGCTGTGGATATCGGGATTTGCATTGCCCGGCAGGGAACCGGGCTGATTGCCCTGCTGGATCTGTAGCCCGACATCATTGCCCGTCAGGATGTTGAGGTAGACCGAAGACCCCATGCCCTCGACCACGATACCGTACGCTTCCGAGCCTGCCGGCACGCCTGCCTGCTTGGTGAAGTCGTTGACCTCGTTGCTGCGCACAACCACGCCACGGGTTACATCGATCTGGCCCTGCGAGGCCCCGCCGTAATAGGCACGGATGACCTGGATGCCGGCCCGGTCGTCCTCCAGCCATGCGCCCTGATTGGTGCCGCCTATGACCGTGTTGTTTTCGACCACGATCGAGCCGTCACCGGATTCCGCGCCGCTGCCGTTGGGGATCATCAGCGCGATACCGAAGCGACCCGGATCGAACACGAAGTTCCCGCGGATCAGGTTGCCGCGACCACTTGGCGAGCCGGAAGTCAGCTGCATTGCGGCAATACCCGTGTCGCCGCCGAGTGAGTGGTCGATCTGATTCCCCGTGACGTGGATACCTGTGGCCGTACCGTCCTCGAACGCGATCGCCGTGGCTCCCACCGGGCCGGTGATCAGGTTGTCGCTGACCGTGATGTCCTTTTTGAAACCGTTCCAAACCACGATGGCGCGGTTGTAGATGTCGTGCAGCTGGTTGTTCCGGATGGTGACGGATGCCAAGCCTCCTGCCCCGCTGGCATTGGCGTAGATACCATGCCGGCCGCAGTGATGGACATGGCTTTCCTCGACCAGCAGGCCGTGGTTGCCACCGACAGCCCGGACACAGTCGGAGGTGAAATTCCGCACTTCGATGCCGCTGACGGCTGCATTGGTCACGCCGCTGGCGATGGTGACGCCAATCGCCTGCGTGCCGCCACCATCGATGATGACCACCGGGGGCGCGACTGGGCCAGCCATGGTTCCGACCCGGAGGGCATTGCTCTTGACGCCCGCTGCGCTGCTGCCGGCCAGATGCACGGCCTTGTTCAGCACGATGGCGTCGGAGTAGGTGCCCGGCGCAACGTGTACGGTGTCGCCCGCAGCCGCCGCCGTGATCGCATCACGGATCGTGCAGGCCGTCGCAGGCGTCGCGCAGTCGTTGCCAAACACGCCATCCGTTGCGGCATACCGATCCGCCGCTGCCACCGGCGCGGCCAATCCCGCCAGCGCGACAAGCCAGGAGCCAAGCAGCGCAAACCTTCGGATGAGGGACCGGCACGGCTCGCAGGTGCAGGGGGGGTGGGAAGGATGCGACACATGGACTCGCATGGCAGACTCCTATGAAGGTGTGATGCGGGAAGCAAAAAACGACGACGGCCAGACACCGGAATCGGGCCTGGCCTTGGATTCGGAGCAATAACACGTGAGAAAACGGCCCGGCCCGCGCAGGCGCGAAGGCCCGGGTACCGCTGTACGGCTGTGCAAGCAAGGGAGAGACGCCGCGGCAGCCGCTGCGTCACGCGACAGGCCGGTGACGGAACCTGCAAGCGAGCCACGGGAAAAGCGAGGCGTCACGACCCGGTCATGCGCGTGCTGCGCAGTCGCGAAGACCAGCCCCGGATATCTGCACGAAGCCGGCAGAATGAAGGACACGTCAAGCGCACCTCCCGGCGCAGCGCCGCATGACGGTGCCTGTGCGCCAGAGACTGCCGCGCGCCAGTAGCCCAACGAAGGCATGCTCCCCAAGGGACACCCCCTGATTCTTGGCGGTCAAATCACCGCTCACGCTGATGCCCTTTCAGCGTATGAACCGCACCTTAGCGCGCCGCGCCGCACTCTGTCGTCCCCCATTTGGGGTACGCAGAGGGGAAAGGCACATTTCTTTACGTTGAACCACCCCGGGCTGTGTCCCACACAGTGGCCTGCCCCTGCCCGTCGGCGCGTCTCGGGACGGACTGGGCGGCTTTCGGTTCGCCATGGCAGGCGGTTCGGCAAAGTATGGGGCGAGCACATCCCGTCCGATCATGGCTCCGCTGGATAACGCAGCAGGCGGTGACCCCGGGACATCCAAATCCTCACTGGGCGTGGGCGCGCGATAAGAAGCATCGCCTGATCGACCCGATGCCCAGCCCGTCATTTCCACCAGAAGCACGCGAAAATTGCGAGCCAGGGTCATTCTCCGCCGAGATGCCAGCCGAAACGCGGGGATAACCAGATCAATCCTCGACCTCATCGAGATCGAGCCAGATGCCGCCGTCCGGGTCGCGATTGACCTCGGTAATCCCTGGACAATCTTCTTCGAGGCGCCGCATCTCGCGATCACTCGCTGCGGAGCGTGCGAAGGCGGGTGCGACCTGAGCCTTGCCGCGCGTCAGGATCGCAACAACGGCCTGTTGCAGCGCGGCGTCCTCCCACGGCTTCTCAATGAAGCGAGTCAATTGCGCATCATTGATCGCCGCGATGATGGCATCCCGGTCGGCAAAGCCTGAAATAATCACTCGCGGAGCGTCCGGCTGAATCGGCATCACCCGCGTCAGGAACTCCACGCCGTCCATGCGCGGCATGCGGAAGTCGGTGAGGATCAGATCGAACGTGACATCTTCACAGCTGCGGAGCGCATCCGCGGGCGAGCTGAAGGTATCAACCCTCAACGGCTCCCCATCCAGGTGTTGCGGGTCGATGGCGGCCAGACAACGCCGCAGGGCGCGCAAGATGTTTGGTTCGTCATCCAGCAGCAATACACGATACATTTCATGACTCCATGCCCCGCTCTCGGGGCTGCTCAATCGGCAACTCGATCAAAAACAGCGTTCCCTGGCCCGGCACGCTGGTCACCTCGATCGTGCCATGGTGTTTTGCCACGATGCCATAGGAAATCGCAAGGCCCAACCCGGTACCTTCGCCCACGATCTTGGTGGTGTAGAAGGGATCGAAGATCCGCGGCAGCACGTCCTCGGGTATGCCCTTGCCGTCATCACCGATGGAGACACGCACCTTGTCGCCATAGCGCTCCGTGGTAACCGTGATGACGCCGTAGTTTTCCAGCGCCTGCACCGCATTCATCAGCATGTTCATGAAGACCTGGTTGAGTTCCGAGGGCAGACATTCGATCAGCGGCAGATCTCCGAAGGTCTTGACGATGTGAGCCTTGTACTTGAGTTCGTTCCAGACGATGTTCAGGGTCGACTCGAGCCCGGCATGGAGGTCGGCCAGCACCCAGTTGTCGATCCGGTCCAGATGGGAGAAGTCCTTGAGGTCACGGACGATCTTGACGACGCGATCAACACCTTCGCACGATTCGGCGATCAATTCCTGAATTTCGGTCGCGACTTCGTCGATGTCGATCCCGTATCCCTCGCCCATGGGCTGACCGCGCAGGCGAGAGCGGATTTCGGACAGCAGCTGGAAGATGTCGTGCTGCAGCGTATTGAGATTGGACTTGACGTACGCTATGGGGTTGTTGATTTCGTGCGCCACGCCGGCCGCCAGTTGCCCGATCGAAGCGAGCTTCTCGGTCTTCAGCACGGCTTCTTGGGCGCTGCTGAGCCTGCTCAAGGCCACTTCGAGTTCGCTATTGCGCAGGTTGAGTTCCAGTTCGCGGTCGTGCTCGAGGGTGATGTCGCGCAATGACAAGCCGTATGGCCCGCCACCGTAATCGCCGAGCGCATGGATCTTGACCAGAAGCACGCGCGCCGCTCGATATGGAGAATCCAGCGCCACTTCGCCAGACCACATGCCGCGCGCACGGCACAGCTCCAGCGCGCTCGGAGGCACGAGACGTGGATGCCAGTCCTGCAAGCGCGTGCGCGGGGAGGCACCCTCATCCGGCGAGAGCACCTGCGCCAGGATCTTGGCGGCGCGATTGCTGTACAGGACGGATTGGTCGGCCTCGAACAACAGCACGGCTGCCGGCATGTGCTCGATCAGCCGCAGGACGTGCGAATCGATCTCCCCCGGATCACCCGATCGACCGAATGGCCTGGCCATGGTGGTCGCTGCTGGCGGGGCGGGGCGTTCGGCGTCCATCAGGTCCTCGGAACGGGTGCCCGGCATCTCGTGGCAGAACCCGCCCGCACATCCTTGCAGAAGGTCCGACAACGCCACCCGCGACGGGTCAAAGGGCACTCGGAAGATAAAGCGGGTGCCACGGTGGTTGCGTGCCGCAGTCCATGACTCCATCCAAAGAACATCTGATCGGCAAGCGTGTTGTTCCCGACCAGAGTCCTCGACGACACTTGCGGATACGCTGGAACGATGATAGGAAATGCACGCAGGCAACGCAATCGTGCGACACGGGTTTTCATGCGTCGATGCACGTCTTCGCGCGAGCCGGGATCGCTGCTCGATGCTCAGCCATCGGGCCTGCCTGCCGGGTGGTACCGGTCCTTGTCGAATTGAACTGCAGGATCGATCACGATGGAACACTCCCGCAGCGCAGGACCCGGGGCAGCCTCGTCGCATTGGCTCCACAAGCTGGCGGTGGCTGCCGGGGGCGTGGATGCCGTGACGCTTGCGGCACACGTCTGTGAACTCCCGATCGCACTGCTCTCGCTCGGCTCCGATGACCTCCAGACGCCGTGCGTGGCAGTGGGGCTGGATGCTGCCCAGATGGGTGCCCTGGCACCGGCATGCCTCAGCGTAGCCACCGGAGCGGCGGACGGAACGGTGCTCGACCCAGTGACGGACTCCGGACCGGCGGCGGTCACGATCGCGGCAGATACGCCAAGGCTGGCGTTTCTTGCCGGTGTGCCGCTGCTCGCGGAGGATGGCGCGGTTCTGGGCAGCCTGTGCGTCCTTGCCCGGGAGCCGGTGACCTGGGACGAACGGCGCAACGCGAGCCTGCACCTGATCGCCTCGCAGTTGGCTCGCCGCATTCCGGACGGCGCATCGCCAGGCATGCCGGAAGGAGACGTGATGGCGTCGCCCTGGGAGGACTGCGGCGAACTTCCGGCGGTATCGGACTGCGAACTGGACGCAATCATCCGCAGCGACGAGGCCGGCCGTGTCATTGGCTGGAATCCCGGGGCCGAACGCATCCTTGGATACTGCGCAGGAGAAATGCTTGGACAGCCGATCAACCGTATCGTTCCGGAAGACGCACAGGAAGAGCACGCGCACATGCTCCGGGTGTGTCGTGAGGAGGGTCGGGTCGCACCTCTCGAAACATCGCGGTTGCACAAGCGTGGCGACAGGGTGCGGGTGTTGGTCGGCTGCACGCCGATCCGGGACGACGATGGCCGCAGTGCCGGCGTGACCGAACGAATGCGTGACATAGCCGCGTTGCTCGCGCGGGAGAAGGAAGCCGTCCGGATCTCTCGACTGTATGCCGCGCTGACCCGGATTGTTCGAGTCGTGGCCAGCGAGCCGCCGCGCGACAAACTGTTCCAGGCGGCCTGCGAGAGCCTGGTCGACGATGCCGGGTTCTCTACGGCCTGGATCGGCTGGCACGAACCCGCGACGCAGCGGATCCTGCCCGTGGCATTCGCCGGGGATGCGTGGGCGCAGCTTGCGCGCGTCGCGGTCTTCGCAGATGAGCGTGCCGAGGGGCGCGGGGTGATCGGCACGGCGTTTCGTACTGGCTCGCATTGCGTCAGCAATGACATGCAGAACGACCCCGGATTGGCTCCCTGGCAGGATGCCATACGGAATAGCGCCTTGCGCGCGGCAGCCGCCATTCCGATCCGTGACGGCGGGATGATTGCCGGAACCCTCAATGTCTACTCGCGCGAGCGCGGGTACTTCCGCGAACAGGAAATTTCCCTGCTGGAACGCTTTGCCAACGGCGTCGGGTTCGGTTTGGAAATACTGGCGCGCAGCCAGGCAATGCGGCAAACGCAGCAACAGGTCGAACATGCGCAGCGCCTTGCCGATGCCATGATCGAAAGCATGCCGGGCATCTTGTACCTGTACGACAAGGATGGCCGGCTTCTCCGATGGAACCAGAACCTCGAGCGCCTCACGGGGCTTGGCCCGGAGCAGATTCGCGGCATGAGCCCCGCCGACTTCGTTGCGGAGTCGGATCAGGACCGGCTCAAGGCAGCGATTGCCAGGGTATTTGCAAACGGCGATGCCGCGATCGTGGCAGGCGTGCAATTGCGCGGAGGACGCATCCGGCAGCATATTCTTACCGGGCGACGCGTGCAGCTTGATGGCGTCGACTGCCTCGTCGGCGTGGGCGTAGACATTTCCGAAAGGATCGAGGCGGAGGAACAGCGTCGGCAAAGTCAGGAGCGCTACAGCCTGCTGTTCGAAAACGCACCGGCAGGCGTTCTGATTGCCGATGCCGACGGGATTTGCGTCGATATCAACCCGGTCGCATGCCGGATATTTGGCCGGGAACGATCCGCAAGCGTTGGCAAACACCTGTCAGAACTCGCCGGCGGAGAAAATTTCCCACCCGCTCCCGCAGGGTTGGCACGGTTTGCCGACGGCGGGCGGGTTCAGGAAGAGTGGCGATTGCCGCACGGCCCGGACAAGGACGTTTCCGTTCGCATCATCCTTGCAGGGATGCCCGACGGCACCATCCTGCTCCTGATGAACGATGTCACGGAGCGCAAGCTGCAGGAACACAGGCTCGCGCGCCTTGACCGGTTGCGGCGCATGATCGGCGCGATCCATTCGGCCATGCTGCGGCGCAAGGACCGCGCCTCGCTCCTTCGTGAGGCTTGCCGCATCGCGGTACGGGATGGCGACTTCGCGCTGGCGTGGGTGGAGGAGATCGATTCGTCGACTGGCATGTTGCGACGACTGGTGGGCAGCACGGCGTGCAGCAGTGCGGAATTTTCATCTGATGGCCTGACGTTCGACCCAGGCCGCTACAAAGACACCTTGGGCATTCGCGCCCTGCGGAGCGCCCGCTCGGTGGTTGCCAATACGCTCGCCGATTCAGACATTGCGCCTCCCGGGTTCGGCAATTGCATCGAGTCGCCGGAAAGGCCTTCGGGAGCCGCATTCCCGCTGCTGGCGGCGGGGAAAGTCGATTGCGCTCTGGTATTGATGGCACCGGAGTCCGGATTCTTCGACGAAGCGGAGATCGAGCTGCTGGAATGGGTCGCGCGCGACCTCTCATATGCCCTGGAACACATCGAAACCGCCAGCCGGCTTCGCCACCTGATCCACTTCGATCCTCTCACCGGCCTGATGAACGCCCAGTCGTTCCGCCAAAGCCTGGAGGCGCTTGCAAGCGAAGTACGCTCCCGGGACGGACAATTGGGTGTCATCGTGCTGGATCTGGAAGAGTTCGCCCAAGTCAACCGGCAGTACGGACACGCGGTGGGCGATCTGCTGCTGCGCGATATCGGCATCCGCCTGAGCGAATCGTTCAAGGATCCGGCGCTGATCGCGCGCATCGGGGGTGACACATTCGCAGTCGCCGAACCCTCCCTTGTTGCCGGCGAGGTTGATGTCTGCGAAGAAATGCGCGGCCGGCTTGTGTTGATCTTCGAACGTCTGTTCAGGATTGGCGAAAAGGATATACGGCTGCAGGCGCGATTCGGTGCAGCCAGGTATTCGGCCGCCACGGATGATGCGAACGAGTTGCCTGACCTGGAGCGCGCCGGTGCCGCCCTGCGCCTTGCCAAGGCAAGCGGCGAAAGATTCATGAAACATACGAGCGCAGGCGGCCAAGGGAGCACCCGGTCCTTGGAAGCGCAGCTGCGTGAAGCGCTCGACCGCGAGCAGTTCGCGCTCGTCTATCAGCCGCGAGTCGACCTTGTAAGTGGTGAAATCGTGGGCGCGGAAGCCCTGCTCCGCTGGCATCATCCGGAACGCGGATTGATCATGCCCGGAGAATTCATCAGTGCCGCCGAGCGCTGCGGACTGATTGTCCAGATCGGCAATTGGGTACTCGAAAAGGTGTGCTTGCAGCAGGCGCAATGGCGGGCCGCCGGAGTGCCGATCGTGCAGATCGGCGCCAACATTTCGGCCGTCCAGATCAACCGGGGCGACCTGTTCAAGGTAGTGGCAGAGACGCTCGCGCGGCATCGGCTGCCACCTGATCGACTCGAACTGGAGCTGACAGAAAGCGCGGTGCTGCAGGACACGGCCACTTCCGCACTCGTGCTCAAACAGCTGCGCGGACTCGGCGTCGGGCTGGCGCTCGATGACTTCGGAACTGGATACTCCTCGCTCTCGCACCTCAAGCAGCTGCCTTTCCACCGAGTCAAGATCGATCGAAGCTTCATCGTTGACGTCACCCGCAGCGTCGAGGATGCCGCGATCGCGCTGGCGATCATCGGAATCGCGCGCAGCTTGCGCCTCAAGGCGGTTGGCGAGGGTGTCGAAACGCACGCACAGCTCATGTTCCTGACCCAGCACCACTGTGACGAGGTGCAAGGCAACTTCTTCAGCCCGCCCATCGAGGCCGACGCCTTTGTCGCCAGCATCCTGAGCCGGCGCAAGGTCGCGATTCCGGGTGCTGAATCGTCCGATCATCGCAACCTGCTGGTGGTGGACGACGAGGTCGGTATCTGCAATGCCCTGACTCGCCTGCTGCGGCGCGACGGTTACCGCATCTTCACTGCCAGCAATGGTGCCGAAGCGCTGGACCTGCTGGCACTGCACCCGATCCAGGTGATCTTGTCCGACCAGCGCATGCCGGGCATGTCGGGCACCGAACTGTTGGGAAAAGTAAAGAGCCTTTATCCCGACACGGTGCGCATCATTCTGTCCGGCTACACCGACCTCAGCGTCGTCACGGAAGCCGTCAACCGAGGATCGGTATTTCGGTTCCTGACCAAACCGTGGGACGACGGACAGCTGCGCAGCCAGATTCGGGATGCCTTTGCTCACTTTCACTCGAATCGAAACTGAGCCGGCAAAGCGCTGGCATCCGTTACGCCTCCAGGATCAGTCCGCTGGTTTCCCTGGTGTCCGGCCGAGCGGCGCGGATTCTATTCGACGTCCGGCTCGACGACAGGTTCCGCATCGTCATCGGCTTCGCCGCGTTCCACGTCGAGCCGCTTGCGCGCGTCGGCACCGAGCTTGCGCAGCTTGTCGACGCGGCCGACGAGGTTGCCGCGGCCGGTGCTGATGCGCCGGACGGCGGCTTCGTGGCTGCGCTGGGCGCGGTTGAGCTGTTCGCCGACCTGGGTCAGTTCGGCTTCCAGCATCACGAAGGCATCGTGCAGGGCGCCGGCCTGGCGGGCGATTTCCTGGGCGTTGAGGTTGCGGTCTTCCATGCGCCACAGGTGGGCGACGGTGCGCAGGGTGGCCAGCAGAGTGCTGGGGCTGACCAGGGCGATGTTGCGCTCCAGCGCGTAGGCGTAGAGCGCGTCGTCGCGGCGCAGGGCTTCGATGTAGGCCGCTTCCACCGGCACGAACATGAGCACGAAGTCGAGCGTGCGCAGGTCGGGCACGGCGCTGTAGTCGCGCTTGCCCAGGTCATCGATGTGGCGGCGCAGCGAGGCGAGGTGCTCCTTCATGGCCAGCTCGCGCGGGGCGTCGTCGGCGCTGGCGACGGCGCGGTCCCAGGCGGTGAGCGACACCTTGGCGTCGATCACCAGGTCGCGTTCGTCGGGCAGGCGCACGATCACGTCCGGGCGCGGGCGACCGCCGTCCTCGCCCTTGTAGACCACCTGCATGTGGAAGGCGCGGCCAATCTGCAGGCCGGAGATTTCCAGCAGGCGCTCCAGCGCCAGCTCGCCCCAGGCCCCCTGGCTGCGGCTGTCGCCCTTGAGCGCGCGGGTGAGGTTGGCGGCTTCGGCGGTGATCTGCTGGTTGAGCGTTTTCAGCGAAAGGATTTCGGCGTTGGTGCGGGTGATGCTCTGGGTGAACTGGGTGAGCTGGTCGCGCAGCGGGGTGAGGAGCGCGCCAAGCTGTTTTTCGCTGCGCTCGTCGAAGTGGCGGGTCTTTTCCTCCAGCACGCCTTGCGCGAGCTGGGCCAGTTCGGCCTTGAGGCGCTCGTCGAACTCGCGCAGGCGCAGTTCGGTGGCCTGCTGCTGTTCTTCGAGGCGGGCCTGAAGCTCGGCCGCGCGGGCGCGGGCGGCGGCGCTGGATTCCAGCGCATCTCGCAGTTCGCCGTCGAGGCGGGCGGCGCGGGCTTCGTGCTGGGCGCTGCGCTCGGCCTTGACGGTGAGCGCGGCGCGATCGTCGGACAGGACATCGGCGCGTTCGCGCAGCTGCCGAAGCTCGCCCTCCGCTGCGACAAGGCGCTCGGCCAGCTCGCGCGCGCGGGCGAGATGCGCGTCGCGCTCGTGCGCGAGCGCCACCTGCTCGGCATCGCGCGAAGCGCGCCCCTGCTCGAAAGCGGCTGCGACGGCGCGGGCGCGGCGGCGCGCTCCCAGGATCAGGACGATGGCGAGCGCAATCGCCAGCAGCGCGGCGATGGCTGCAAGGAGCAGGCTGAGGTGGGTCGGTTCCATGGCGGCATTGTAGCCAGCGGCCGTCTCATGGCCTGAGACGGCAGGGCAAAGGCGTCAGGGTCTGGACCGGTGCTGTACGGCTGCGCTGCGGGAGTGGGAACGACTTGGAACGCCGTCCAGAAGCGCTTCGACGCGCCCTTCTCCGCCCATCACGCCCCGGAAACGCCGCGCCCCGGAAACCCGGGGCGCGATGTGGGGTGCCGGATCAGTTCACCGGCGGCGGCTCGAAGCCATCGCTGAACAGATTGTCTGCCGAAAGGCGACGATAGGTGATGACTGCCCCGTCTCCGCCGCTGGCCGCGACGTAGAGGAAGCGATCATCGCCGCTGGCCGCCATCGCGCCCGGGATGGACAGGTGGTTGAGGCCGTTGTCGCCCTTGAACACGGTGCGATGCACGCTGAGGGCACCGGCCTGGACCCCGGCCGTCGCGCGGTTGAAGACGCTCAGGCTGTCGTCCTGGGCCCCGGTCACGAACACCTCCCTGCCGTTGGGTGCCACCGCCACGCTGTGCGCGCCGCGCAGGCCGTACACGCCGGCATCGCCGTGTTTCCAGACGGCGCGATGGGTCAGGCTGCCGTCGGCGGCGCGGTCGAAGTGCACCAGGCTGTGGCTGGCGCTCGCAGCGACATAGAGCTGGTGCCCGTCGGGCGAGAGCGCCAGGCCGTGCGCGCCGAGGATGCCACTGACGCCGGCCAGTCCGTTCACGTAGCTGTGCTTGAGCGTGAGCTTGCCGAAATCGGCATCGCCGGCGCTGCCGTTGCGATCGAACGCGATCACCGCGTTGCCGCCGCTGGCGGTGACGTAAACCTGCGCGCCATCGGCAGACACCGCGATGCCGGAAGGCTGGACCAGATTCAGCAGGCCGGGGGCGTCCTTGCTCTGCGAACGCACGAAGCCGAGCTGACCGGTGACCGCATCACGGCTGAGGGTGACGATGGCGTTGGATCTGCGTCCCAGCGCATAGAGCTGCATGCCATCCGGACTCAGGGCCAGGCGCACGACTTCTTCCAGCCCCAGCACCGAGCCGCCGTGCACCACCGAGTGCACGAAGCCGAGTGCGCCGGTGGCGGCATCGCGCGAGAGCACCGTCACGGCGTTGTCGCGCAGCGCGGCCAGGTAGACGAAGGCACCGTCCGCGCTGATGCGGATGTCCTTCAGGCCCTTGAGCCTGGCCTGTTCGAAGCCGGTGGTGGCGATGGTATAGCTGGACACCGGGCTGAGCACGCCGGTGCCGGGATCGCGCTGGAAGTGCACGACCGCGCCGCGCGAATCGGAGGTGGCGTAGGCGTGCAGGCCATCGGGCGACAGCGCGATCGCGCTGGGCTGCGCCAGATCGGGCAGCATCGCGCCGGTCTGTGCATCCACTTCCTCCACTGCGGGATCATGCGTCGGGTCGACGATGACGCCGTTGGCGAAGGTCTGTGCCAGCACCAGGCTGACGGGGTTGCTGAACTGCAGGCGGAAGGTCTCGTCCGGTTCGGTCGCCGCGTCGGCCAGGATGGTGACGTCGATGTTCTTTTCGATGTCTCCCGGCTCGAAACTGAGCGTGCCGCTGGCCGCAACGAAGTCCGCGCCCGGCTGGGCGCTGCCACCCTGGGTGGCGTACTGGAACGACACCGTGCGGGTGTGGCTGCGGCTCAGCTTCGCGACGAAACGCGCCACCGAGCTGCCGCTCGGCGGCTCGGCCACACGCACGGCGTCCACGGCGAGCGTGGGCACATCGTCATCGTCCTGAATGGTGACGACGGCGGTGGACTTTGCGAACACGCCGAAGTTGCCGAGGGTCGAGAGCAGATCCACGGTGAATGTCTCATCAGGCTCCACCACGGTGTCGCCGCAAGCCTGCACCCGCAAGGTGGCGCTCGTGGCACCGGCCGGGATGACCAGCGCCTGGTTTGCAAGCTGGCGGAAATCCGCGCCCGAACCGCACAGGGGTCCGCCGATCGCGGTGCCGTTGCGTGTTTCCCAGTACACGGTCAGCGCCTGCGCCGCGGATGTGTTGAGCGTGATGGCGAGATCGACGTTGGTGAGACCGGTTTGCCCTTCGTAAACCTGCGCATCGGCAATGCTGATGGCCGGGCCGGTGCCGGTGTTCTGCGGATCGAGGTCGAGGCGGGTGGTCGCGCCCACCGCGCCCACGCCGCCCGAAACCTGGGCCGCCAGCTGTCCGCCGAGGTAAATGTTGAGCGGGTCGCCGGGGCGCGCCCGGCCCTCGGTGCGCGGCTCGACCTGGTCCATCAGGATGTCGATGCGGTAGCTGTTGCCCATGTGGCTGCTGCTGCCGATGACATAGCGTGCGAGCACCGCGCCGCTGCCCGGCGCGCGTGCTTCCACCACCGTGTTGGCCGGGGCCGGCACGCCGTACAGCGTGGCGCTGCCGTAGTAGATGTGGTTCGGCGCGTCGATGCTGGCGCGTGCCGGCAGCGCCAGGCACATCAGTGCGATGGCCAGGAACTGCATGAAGGCGAGGATCGGGCGGCTCATGGTCAGTTCCCCGAGTAGGAATAGGTCTTGAAGAAGATGCGGATGTCGTCCACGCCGTGGCCATCGCGCACCCCGTTTCCACCCGGAACCTTCGCCCCGTGGATGAAGGTGTCCAGGCCATCGTTCGGATCGGCGAGGAAAGTGCTGCCGGGGATGATGAGCAGCCAGCGGCGGTTCCATACCGAGCGGCCGATCAGGCGGCTGTCCGCGCTGACCTGGTTGTCGTCGAACGGTTCGCTGTAGTGGAACGCGCGCATCATCGGGTAGCGGATGAGGTCGGTACGCGCGCCGTCCAGCGACTCGGTCGGCACCCAGTCGTAGCGACCCAGCTCGGCCGCGCCGATCGGGAACGGCACCGGGATCTTCTGCTCCACCACCTGCCACTGGCGCACGGTGAAGTCGAGCGGATCGGGCGAGCGCAGCACGTCCTGGCCGACCGGGATCAGGTAGACGTTCGGGTCATCGGCCAGCGGCAGGCTGGCGTAGTTGCCGAACCAGGCACCGACCGAGCGGATGCGCGTGGCGAAGCGGCTCGGGTTGTAGGAGCTGTCGTTGGCACCCAGATCCCAGCCGAAGAAATTCAGCCCGGAGGTGACATTGGTGGAGAACTCGAACACCAGGCCCGGCTGGGGTCCGACGCTTTCCGGCGCGAACGGGCGGGCGTAGCGCCGGAATTCCGGGATCTGCCACAGGTCGGCCACGCGCGCGGCCTCCAGCGTGCTGCGCCAGCCCTCGTCGCCATCCGCACCGGCATCGATGCGGAACAGTTCACGCCGCAGCGAGAAGCGGTTGGTCTCCACCTGCGGGGCGTTGAAGCCCATCTGGCCCTTGAGCACGTCGAAATTGAGCTTGAGCTGGGCCATGGTGTCGGCCAGACCCGGCGAACCAGCCACCGGCACGCCGTTCAGCACCTGTCCCAGGCTGCGCTGCTTGACCACGCTGGTCAGGAATGCCTGCCCCGCCTTGCTGTCGCCGCCCAGCAGGTTGGTCTCGTAGTCATAGGCCGAGGCGGCGAGGTAGACATAGCGCGCCGCCAGATCGAACGCCGCGCGGTACTTCTGCAGCGCGTCGTTGCGGAAAATGCGGAAGGCCATGTCGCGGTAACGCGCTTCCTGCGTGGCGGCAGCGGCACCGCGGCGGAACTTGATCAACTGCTCGTAAACCCGCAGGCCTTCGGCGAGCGTAGCCAGATACTCGCCCCTGAGCTGCTTGATGGCCTCGGCCCGGGCGAAGATCTCCGAGCGCAGCAGCGGCTCCTGGCGCATGATCGCGTCGATCTCGCCGGCGAGGTTGTAGAGATCGAGGTTGGAGTCGTTGATCAGGGTGCGGATGCCCGACAGCTCGCTCACGTCCTCCTTGGAGGCATCGATGGCGTTGCCGGCGATTTCCAGCCCGTCGGCAATGCCGTCGGCCACCGAGGTGATGGTGGAGGCGGAGCCGTCGATTGCGCACTTGATGGTGGAAAACAGGTCGCCGCCGCCCGCCAGGCCGGCGATCACGTTGTCCGGAACGCAGTCCCCGGTGGTATCAAGCACTTCGCTCAGGATGTTGCCCACGCGCCGCGTGGCGATGGCCGAGTTGGTCATCACCTGTGCCGCGATGGTGAGGTTGCGCAGCTCGTTGCGCTGAGCGATGGCCAGGTTGATGTTGGCCTGGGCCGTCCCGAACGTGGCGCGCAGGGTTGAAATCCCGGCCTCCAGTTCCAGGCGCATCGCGTCGTATTCCAGAATGCCCTGCTTGAGCGAAATCTGCGCCATCAGGATCTCCTGCAGCGTCTGCTGCAGGCGGCCGGGCGCGCGGCGCGTACCGGTCCAATCATCCGGCTTGGTGAACAGCAGGCCGGTGCCGGGAGTATCGGTGGTGACGTACTCGACTTCGAGCAGCCTGGTGTTGTCGGTGTCGCCCAGCGCGCAGCCGGTGCCCATCGGCGACACGTCGCAGTCACCACTGGACACGCCGCCCAGGGTCCCGGTGCGGCTGGTATTGAAGAAGCCCACGCCGTTGGCGGCCGGCCGGTAGTAGCCCTTGAAGCGCTTGACGCGGCGCACCGCCATGTCGGCCTGCACCGGCGTATCGAAGTCGAAGGTCGTTCCGGCCAGGGCAGGTGCGTCCATGTACATGTAGTGGTAGAGGTCCGGGCCGTCGTAGCCGTCCGGATAGGTGCCGCCCGGACCGATGTCGTCGGCGTAGGGATAGCCGAAGATCTCGATCATCTGGTTGGTGAAGTCGGTCTCCTCGTCGATCGACATGTCCCACAGGTCGTCGGCGCTGTCCTGGGTCCGGCGCAGCTGATTGGACAGCAGATTGGCGTAGTCCCACACCTTGAGCGCGTTGTTGAGCGAGCCCATCGCGCGCTCCCAGACCTGCTCGAACTGGGTTTTGTTGAAGCGTTCGAGCTGGGCCGGATCGATGTCGAAAGACACCACGCCCTTGGCCAGACCGAGCGGATTGAGGCCGGCGTCGGCACGATCGACCTTGCCCTGGATGCTGGCGAACTCGGACGTGATCTGCGCCAGCTCGCTGATGTTCCCGCGCTCGATGCGCTGGATGCCGACATGCGCCGGATTCGGATCCTCCACCGGCAGGATGGCGTTGCCGGTCACCCAGTCGAAATAGGCACCCGTACCGGCACGACGCCCCCATTCGGACAGGCCCCAGGCGCGCTGCGCATTGGTGTCGTCATAGCCCTGGTACTGGCCGTTGGGATTCTCGACATAGGCCTTGCGATAGGTCAGGTCGACGATCTCGGCACCGGTCTTGGCCTTGGCCACGGCGGTCTCGACGAACTGACGCTCGTCGAGGAAGTCCACGTTGATCGGCACCCCGGCCACCTGCACCGCCTCGGACTGCGGATTCCACGAGAAGTACGGATGGCGCAGAAGGTTGTAGTAGGTGGTCATCGCGGTCAGGTAGTGGCCCCAGGCATCGCCGTGGCCCTGCGGGAACATGATGCGCGCGTCGTACTCGTTGATGACGCCGTTCACGTCCTGATCGGAAATGTTGTAGCTCAGCGCATAGGCGACTTCCCCGTCGCCGGTGGTGAAGTTCCAGAACAGGCGGTTGTAGACCGGCGAGGCCGCCACCGGGCCGTGGCTGTCGTCGCGCCCGCGCAGCAGCACCAGTTCCTCGTCGAGCAGGGAGGTGAGCTGGTTCTGGAAATTGAAGATCGTCGGCGACAGCGAATAGGTGCCGCCGTCGGAGTCGATCGCGATGGTGGGATCCTGCGCATCGGCGTAAGCCTCGTTGCCCAGGAGCGTGTAGAAATCTGCCAGGCGCGAGGCCACCAGCAGCACCGCGGCGTTGGCCGGGCCGTAGTCGATCGGCGGGGTGGAATCGGCCGAAAGCTGCAGCGCGCGGCGCATCACCGTGGCGTAGGCCTCGATCAGGCCGATGCTGTTGAGGTTGTCGGGATCGGAGTTGAGCGCGATCGGACCCGAGTAGCGCTCGCCGAGCTGGATGAGCATGCTGGCGTAGTTGTTGGTCTCCGAGGAGCCGAAGTCCTGCACCCGCGCCTCGAACGGATTGAGCCGGCCCAGGACGCGCTTGACCCAGCCTTCGGCCAGCTGCGCACGCGGCCCGGTCGGCGTGGCACCCGGCTGGCCTGCCCACAGGCTCCACTGTCCGGGCTGGTCGTTGCCGCAGGCCGACAGGCCGCGGTAGCGCGCCAGGTACCAGTTGTCCGACAGGGTCTGGATATTGGCTCCCTCGATGCTGATCTCCATCGCGCCGTTCGGATTGGCCACGGGGAACTGGATCCAGCCGTGCATCTGCCCGGTTTCCGGGCTCGGCACGGGCATCGGCGGCGTGCCGTTGGCATCGGGGTGGAAATACCACTCGAACTGCAGCGCATCGGGATTGCCGCCAAAATCGCCGCCGTGGCGCAGCACCAGCTGCTCGTCGAAGATGTCATCGGGCGCGATCACGTTGATCTGGCCCTGATAGGGCATCGGACCGGGCAGCGAGGACGATTCCAGGCAGCCGACGCGGATCACTTCCAGCGACACCGGCAGCGCGCCGAGCGAAGGATCGTTGTTGAAGGCGATGGTCATGTAGCCTGCGCCCTGCGCCGCACCGGCGGTCAGCGCGGAACCGCCGCCCACGGCCGAAAGCGGCTGCAGGAAGCCGGTGTTTTCGGGATCTTCGTAGGCGATCAGCAGCTCGCCCGCGGGGATATCGGTGACCATGTCATGGCACTGGCGCACGCGGTTTTCATCGAGGCTCGAGTCGCGGCAGATCTTCTTGATGCCGCTGGGATTGCGGGTGAGGCGGAACAGCGCTTCCACCGCCTGATCCCAGGTGCACGCGCCGCTGTCGCGGCAGTTGCCGGTGAAGGTTTCTTCCTCGGTGCCGTCACCGCCGTTGAACTTCTTGAGCAGCATGCGCTCGCGCTGGGTCATCACGTTGAGCAACAGCTTGGGATCCCCGGCACCGGTCTCGTCGAACACGCCGTGCATGACCAGTCGCTTGTTCATGCCGTCCCAGTACATGCGCTCGCCCAGCGACGCGGGCATCCGCTGGGTTCCGTCGGAGGAGCCGGTGATGTCCTGGAATCCGTCGGTGCGGAAGCTCGTCGCCACGCTTGCGGGAATCTGTGACAGACGCACCCAGCGCGTGCTGACCGGGTCGATCAGCTGCGCCAGCGTCTGCGACGGCTCAGGGTCGTCGCCTGCGGCATCGCGGGTCTGGTCGTAGACGATCTCCACCGCCGCCTGGCTGGAGATGTCAGGCAGGCCGCGCTTGGGTGCGAGCAGGGTTTCGCCCGCCACCAGCAGCGGCGGATTCTCCGGCCAGGCGATGGTGTATTCGACCGGAATCGGGTCCATCGGCGTCGCCGCGCCACCCTGCGACTGCGGCAGGCGCGCCAGCCACGGCGTGCACTGGCCGGGCTGGTAGTCGTTGACGTCGTTGTTGTCGTTGTCCTGGTAGAAGCCCGGCTGCATCGGATAGAAGTAATGCACCTTGCCGCTGCCGGCCGACTTGGCCCAGAGCTGGTTCTTGTGGTCCTGGAAGAACGGCGGCGGCGGCGGCCCGTCCACGGCCTGTCCCTGCACGAAGGTCTCGGCGCAGCCGGGCAGCAGGCGCACCGGATAGGGCGGCGACACCGTCGTGCCTGCGGTGCCGGTGTAGCGGAAGCGGTTGTAGCCGGCACCCGTGGCCAGCACGCGATAGAGCTTGAAGTTCCACTCCAGCGTGGTGCCGTTGTAGTACTTGAGCAGGACGTAGGGATCGGACGGTGCCGCCGGATCCAGATCGCCGCCGAAGTCCGAGCGCAGCGCGAACACCGCATCGGCACCGGTGCCGGTGGAGGACGGTGCCATCATCGCGTGCTCGTCGTTGGGATTGAACCCGGGCGCGGCGTAGTCGTTCTGCACGTAGATGTGCGCCTGCGGGAAAGACGCGGCACCAAGAATCTGCTGCCCGAAGACCTCGCTGCCCTGCTCGCTGGCGATGACGATGCGGTCGGGGTCATAGGGCCAGCGCGGCTGGTAGCGCACCGCGCGGCTGGGCCAGTAGACGCCCTTGCCATTGCTGCGGTACCAGGCCACCGCCAGCTCGCGGCCCGCGTCCTGGATGCGGCGGCTGGAGTAGCGGTTCACCGGGATGATGACGCCGGTGCGCGCGGCGCGGTTGTAGGCCGCGTTGACGCCGCTGCCGTCGTAATAGGCCAGTTCGTTCAGTACCCAGCCGGAACGGCTGGGTTCGTTGTGCGCGGTGCTGGTGATCTTCTTGCCGATCTCGACCGATACGTTGTCCTGGAAATTCACCGTCAGGTGATAGGGCAGCGAGCGCACCACCTCGATGAAGGTGGGGAACTGCATCTGGTCGGTGGAGGTGCCCTGCACGTACTGGATCACCGCGTAGCCGCTGCGCGGGGCGTTGAACACGCCGCCGTCGAGGGTGGCACCGCTGCTGCCGCCGGAGGGCAACACCAGATCGCCGAGGATCTGGTAGCCGGCCGGCTTGGCCTCGACCGGCGCGCCGATCACGTGGGCCTGGTAGCAGCCTTCTTCGCCCGGCATGCCGGGCAGGTCGATGTCGCCGCAGGCGCGCGCGGGCCAGACGCCGGCACCCTGCGTCACCACTCGCGCGGGCGAGGTCGGATCGGTATTGACGCGCCAGCGGACTTCGACCTGCGGCGTCGGCTGCAGGGGGATGAACTGCCAGGTTGCCGCCACGGAGGAAGTCGCGGGCCGGTAGACCCAGGTGAACCAGCGGTATTCGTTCCCGGTGGCCTGCACCTGTACGCCATCGAGGAACACCTCGGGCAGCATCGCGACCGTATCCACCTTCGCGCCGCTGGGCGGCGTCAGCGGCACGCCCACCGTCCAGGCCTCGGGCTGGAAAAACCGTCCGTCGTTGCTGAGCTTGACGATGAATCCGTCGGTCGCACCCTGCGCCACCAGTTGGTCCACCGGGCCGAACTGGGCGATGCCCTGGAAACGCCCGGAGACGTAGAGCTGCCCACCAGCGGTGGCGATCATCGAGCGTGCGGAATCCACGCCCGTGCCGCCCGCCGCCGCGGGCGGATTGCCCACGGCCGGCGCGCCGCCCGTCAGCCAGGCCCACTGCCCGTCGTCGAGGTCGAGGCCCGCGATGTAGGCGTCCGCGCCCCCCGCATTGCCGCTGATCAGGTGCGGCCCGAGGCCGAGGCTGCCGCTGAAGGCACCGGCGACGAAGACCCGGGTGCCATCGGAGGCTACGGCGTAGGCGTCGCCGCTGCCGGTGGCCTTGAGGTGATCGCACAGATAGGTGCCGCTGCCGGGGCGCAGGACAGCGACGAAGCCCGCGGTGGATCCCGGAACGGCGGGGCACGAGGTCAGCGGAATCGACACGCCGGCGGGTGCCTTGCCAACCACCGCGATGCGCGTCTGGCCGTTGCTGGAGAAGGCCAGGGCGTCGGAGATCGCAATCGAGCCGTGGAAACGCCGCAGGGTGCCAAAGACCGGCGAACTGCTGCCCACGTTGGAAATCGAGTGAATGTAGCCCTCGTTGAAGTAGGCCTTGGCCGTCAGGCGCTCGACGAACCACCAGTCGAATTCGCCACCGCTGCCGCCGATCATCCGCACCCGCAGCTTGAGGTTGGAATGACGGATCGCCGGATCACCATTGGTGATGCTGGCGCTGATCCGCTCGCCCGCAGCCCCCCCGGCCGTGAAGCGCTGCAGCTCGCGCCAGTCACCGGTGGCGGACAGGTACTCCAGCACCAGGTCTTCGGTGCCGGACCAATCCGGATGTTCACTCAGATATGACGAATAGTTGTATCCACCCGATGAAAGCGGAGGCGCGGGGTACCGGAGGATGGTGTTTCCGCGAATGATCACCGCCTCCACCGTGACCGCGCTGGCCTCGGTGGTGTCCAGAGCCGCCTTGCTCTGCACCGCGACATGGCCGCTGCGCAGGGCAAGGCCAGGCGACCCGCCAAAGTATGCGGTCAGAATATCGAAGTGCTGCTGCGAGACAATGTGCGCCGCCCCGCCCCAAGCCTCGGCGACTTCCCAGTTGTCTGCAAGATTGGTGCCTGGACCGAAGGTCTCGCTGCGCAGGGTGGTCTGACCCTGGGCCTCCTCGCCCAGCATGTACAGGCCGCCCTCCTGATCCAGCAGCAGGCGCCGCCCGATCTCCGACACGCCCGCTCCGGGGCGATTCACCGCCCAGAGCCACGCCGACCCGTCGGCCTGCATCCGCGCCAGGAAGTCGTCCTGTGCTTGGCTGCCGCCGGTGAGCGTCACACTGTTGCCGCTGCCGGGCGCATTGAAGGTCACGTTCTGCCGGTACGCGCCGGTCAGGATCAGCGAGTCCGGGATCGGCGGCACCACGGAAGAGTTGCCCGGCAGGACCACCACGTCGTTGACGCTGGAGGGATAGCTGCCTCCGTGGTTCGCGCGCCGCACCCAGTCCCAGGTGCCTTGGGCGCTGATCCTTGCCACGAAACCGTCCTGGCGCGTGTTCGGACCGCTGGTGGTTACCCCCACCCCGAACGAAGCGTTGCCGTAGAGGTTGCCCACCAGATAGGCGTTGTTGGACGCATCCAGCGCCAAGCCCACGGCGGTATCGGTGAGGATGCCCCCGGCGGACTTGGCCCACAGCACGCGTCCTCCGGCATCCAGGCGAGCCACGAAGATGTCCTGCAGCCCGGCGGCGTTGAGCGTGAAGCTGCCCATCACCGTTTCGCCGGTGAAGTTGCCGGCGATCAGGATGTCGCCGTTGGGGGCGGCAACGGTGCGCACCACCTCCGCGTTGGGAAAGCCGTGCGGCCAGGCAGCCTGGGCCTGCGGGGCCAGTGCACCCGCGAGCAGGGCCGCGGCTCCGAGCACCAGGCCGCGCGAATCAATCGACTGAAGGAAAGCCATGGTCTGTCCCCTGATCACTGGTTCAGCACCGTCACCGGCGAGGCGCGGCGAAGGTGGAAGGTTCCGGAAGTGAAAATCGGATTGCGGTGCAGTCCGGTGATCGATTCGGCGAAAGTGCCGCCGATCACCGTGTCGCCCCAGCCCGGCCCGTTGCTGCCCGATGGGTCATCCGGGGTGAAGGCCATCTGGACGTTGCGCACCACCTGGAACGCCTCGGGCAGGTAGTTGAGGAACTGCTCGTCCAGGTTGTCGTGATCGGGGTGGTAGCGGTGCAGGAATGGATTGGTCGGCAGCTGCGGCTCCATCACGATCGTGGTGGAGATTTCCCCGCCGGGGCCGAATACGCCGGTGAAATCCAGCGTCTCGCCGCTGAAGTCGTAGCCGATGGAACTGAAGCGCAGCCCGACCGGCACGCCATCGCGGCCGGCGACGCCGCTGTAGAGACTGATGAGCTGCTTGTTGGTCAAGAGCACGTAGCGACCCGGCTGGTCCACTTCCTGATAGGAGGGGTCGATGCTGCTCGGGCGCATCGTGCCTTCTTCCCACATCTGGATCACGTCCTTGAGCAGGCGCGCCTGGCCCTGCGCGTTGACGTGCACCAGGAAACGCTGGGTGAATGTGCTGGCACCGACCGTCTTGGGTGCGGTGCCGGCGTTCTGGGCTTCGCTGACCTTGTCGATCACCACCTCGCCGATCCACAGGCCGGCGAACAGCAGCGGATTGTCGCCGCCCGCCTTCGCGCCGGCGGGTCGCTGCGCCAGCGCACCCGGCTGGACCACGTCGCCGCCGACATGCAGGACGATGCGGTCGCCCAGTTCGTCGGTGATGGCGATGAGCTGTTCCATTCGCGCCTGGGTGAACTGCGGCCGCTTGATCGCCAGGGTGACGAAGACATCCTGGTTGGCCGGAGCGTCGATGACTTCCACGTCCGGCAGGTCCGGCCAGCCCACCTCGCCCGTTTCCGGATCCTCCAGTCGCATCGACAGCGGAACGCGCATCGTGCCGAGCCGCTCGATCTGGAAGCTGCTGTTGACGCCACTGAGGTTGCGCAGCACGAAGCGCATCTGGTCGAACGCGGTGCCAAAGGCGAGCGACTCGCCCTGGTCGAGCACCAGGTGCATGCGGCCCTGGTAGCGCGAGTTGCCCTGGGTGTGGATCCAGTAGGCCTCGTTGGCATTGATCGGCGTGGTGCCTGAAACCAGCTTCCAGCGCCCGTCGGCATTGTCGAGGCGATAGATCGGCTGCCCGGTGTGGCCGGGCGACTGGGAGAAGAATTCGTTGAAGGTCGGCGGATTGCTCGCCGTCACCGACAGGCCGGTCAGGGTGAAGCTGTCCGGCCGCCACTGGGTGGGGATGAAGCGCGGCTTGCCGCTGATGGTGAGCTGGCGAATACCGGCATCGTCGGGCAGACGCACCAGATAGGCGGTGTTGCCGTCGATGGTGAACAGATTGGTGAGCATGGCGTCGGGGCGCGATTCGGGGAACCAGGCGTACCAGCCTTCGATGTTCTCCAGCCCGTCGGACGGATTGCGGATGAACTGGACCTGGTCGCGATTCGGAATCCAGCGCCAGACGCTGCGCACCGGGATGTTCGCGAAGACCGATTCGATGTCGTTCTGGGCCGGTTGCAGCGCGACGTGGATCGCGTTCCAGCCCGGCTTCAGGGTGATGGTCTGGGTCATGTCGGCCGCCCGCGGTGCCAGCGGGAACAGCAGCAGGGCCAGCGCGGCGACGCGCACGAGGAGCGAGGTGATTGAACTGGACATGGCGAGATTCATCCCTGGTCCTGGGGCATGGCGGGTGGCTGTGGCGGCGTGGTGTTGGCGGGTGGTCCGACGGGCGCGATGGCGGCCAGCGCCGACTCCCGCACCTCGACCCCGACCTGACGCATGAGCTGCTGGCGGAACTGCGTCTCGGCGGCCTGCAGGCGATCCTGCATCAGGCGTTGGCGGATGCCGGCGGCAAGCTGTTCGAGCGTGCGCGACTGGCGCGGCTCGCTCTCCACCAGGCGCACCAGATAGACGCCGTCGGCACCGCGCAATACCGGCGAAAGGTCACCGGGATTTTCCAGTTCGCGCACCGCGTCGAGCACGGCGCGGTCGTAGGCATAGCGCGCGCTGCTGCCTTCGGCGATCCAGCCGATCACCCCGCCGCGATAGCGCGTGGCGTCGTCGTCGGATACCTCGATCGCCAGCGGCCCGAAGTGCGGCACGCGGGCATCGAGCCCGGCGGCCTTGGTGCGCGCCGCCTGCATCCGCTGCGTCGCATCGACCCAAGCCGCGTCGCCCGCGTTCGCGGCCACGGAAATCTTCAGCATTGCGGCGCGCTTGCGCGCCGGCACCGTGTAGTCGGTGGCGTGCTCGGCGTAGTACTTCGCCACCTCGTCATCGGTGACGCTGACCTCACGCTGGGCGTCGCGCAGCGTGCTCTGCACGTAGCGGTTGGAAATCACCTGGTCCACGGCCAGGCGCACGTCCGGTTGCACCGTCAGCCCGGTGCGCTCGGCCGCCGCCACCAGCGCGGCGCGATAGACCAGGTCATCGAGCAGGCGACGTTTCTGCTCCATGTCCTGGAACTGCCCGGGGCGATCGCCGCCGCGGCGCTTCATCTCGTCCACGAACGCATCGACGCTGATGTATTGGTCGCCGATCCGCGCAACCCACTGCGCCGGAGCGGCCTGCCCGGCCGGGGCGTGCATCATGCGTGCGCCGAGCCAGCCGCACGCTCCGCCGGCCGCGAACATGCCCAGCAGTGCGAGAGCCGCCGTTTTGGCTGGAACCTTCATGCTGCGCCCTCCCCGTCGTACAAGGCCCGACGCACCGATGCCGGCTCCGGGGAGGAGGAACGTGCGGCATCGGGCGTCGAACGGAGGAACCAGGGCACCAGCCAGCGCAGCGGCGCGGCGTCCGCACCCGAATAGGGGCGATTGGAGTCCTCGAAGCCGTCCTTGAAGATGACCTTGAAGACCTCGTTGGTGTCGCTGGCGAAGTTGTTTTGCGTGCTGACCTCGACCTGGGCCGGATCGGCCGTTGCCTGCACCGATTGCACGATGGTCTCGTGGACCATCACGTTGATGGCCGGATCGACGGTCGCGGTGAGGGTGAAGGTGACCACGGCACCGGCGGGAACATCGACCAGTTCGTCGATGCCGCCCACGCCGCTGGCAGTGCCGCAGGTCGCGCCGCCGCTCGCCGCGCACTGCCAGGCCGCATCGATCAGTTCGGCCGCGAGCGGCGATTCCACGCGCGCATCGATCGCATCCACCGAGCCGTCGTTGCGCACGCGGATGACGTAGACGCTGGTGTCGGCAGGTGCCAGGCCAATGCGGCCATCGTCGATCGACACCGCCAGATCCACACCCGTGAACATCAAGGTGCTGGTGCTGTCGGTATTGTTGGCCGGTGCCGGATCGCCGGTCTGCGAAGCGACCTGGACGGTCGAGGTCAACGTGCTTCCCACGGCCGGAAGCTGGGTCAGAGCCAGCGACGCGGTGGCCACGGTACCGGCGGGAATGCTGGCGAAGCTGCAGTCCACGCGTACCGGCGTGACCTGGCTGCAGCCGGAACCGACCGCCTGTATCGGATGGCTGAAGGAATAGGCCGCCACGGTCTGGCCCGCGTCCGACGGCCCGCCGTTCGCGATTTCGACCCGGTGCTCCATCGCCACCGGGCTGCCCGGGTCGTAGGCGTCCGGCGCATGCGCGGTCACCGCCAGATCGGCGCTGGTCTGGATGGTGTCGGTGTCGGTGGCCGCGTTGTCGGAGGTGTCCGGATCGAGCGCATCGCCCAGCACCTGCACGCTCGCGGTGTTGACGAGCATGCCGGTGGCCGAGGAGACCAGGGTCGCACTGACCTGGTAGACCAACGATTCGCCCACCGGAATATCCACGGTATCGTTGATCGAACCCTCGCCCACGGACTGGCAGCTGCCGGTACCGAGCGTCGGCGTGCAGGTCCAGGTCGCACCCACCAGCACCGCCGGCAGGATGTCCTGGACCAGCGCGTTGGGCGCATCCGATGGCCCGACGTTGCTGACCGTGATGGTGTAGCCCAGCGGCAGGCCCGCCATCGAGCTGGATACGCCGTTGGTCTTGGTGATCGAAAGATTCGGGCGACGCAGTACCTGGGTGGTGACCGGTACCGCCACCTGATCGCCGGGCGTGGGATCGACCGATCCCGGCTCGGGCTGGACGTAGGCGGAATTGAGCAGTGGACCGACCCAGCGCGGATGGACGCGGGCGCGCAGGGTCACGGTGACGCTGCCGCCGACCATGACATCGGCCTGCGCATCGAGCGAGGTGCCCGAGCCGCTCGGTGCCGTACAGATGGATCCACCCGTGGCCGCACAGGTCCAGGTCGCACCAGCGAAGCGGCTCGCCTCCAGCGGATCGACGATGTGCACGCCCAGTGCGTCGCTCGGCCCGAGGTTCTCGACCGTGATCACGTATTCGGCGATTTCGCCGGCGATCGCGCCGGCCGGGCCGGTCTTGGCGATCGAGATGTCGGAGATGACGTTGATCTGGGCCTGGTCGCTGCCGTCGTTGTTGGCCGCGTTCGGATCGCTGCCCGAGCCGGGCACGGCGCGCGCGACGTTGACGAGGTTGCCGCGCGCGCTGGGATGGACGGTGGCACCGTAGTCCAGCTCCGAGCTGCCGCCCACGCCCAGATCGATGCCGACCGGCAGGCCGGCGTCGCCGCCGCTGGCCGCAAGGCAACGCGAGATCGGCTGTTCGTCGATCCGTGCCAGGCCACCATCGACACCCGGCTGTGCCAGCAGCAGCTGGCCCAGCGCGGGCACGTGCAGCAGTGCCGTTGCGTCGACCGCGCTGGCCGCAGGCAGGACGAAGCGGGCTTCCAGCGCACCGTCGCTCCAGCGCCGCGCGTACAGCTGCACGACGCCCTGCGCATCGGCCAGATACAGGCGCGACCCCCAGGTGTCGATGGCCAGCGCACGGGCGGCCGCCGGATCGGGCACCGCCCAGGTATCACCCGGCGTCAGGCTGCCGTTGAGGGCGCGCGAGAATGCGCTGATGCCCGCGTTGCCCAGAACGTAGAGCTGTCCATCGGCAGGCGTCGACACCATGTCGCGCACGCCCGCCAGGGCCGGCAGCGCGCCGCTGCCGGTGCCGCGCTGCACGCCGAGGTAGCGCAGCACGCCGGTGTTGGCGTCGATCTCGAAACGCGACAGCGCCTGCGACACCGTGGCCAGGGCGTACAGGTGGTGCCCGTCATCGCTCAGGTGCAGGCGCTTGACGCCGCGGATCACGTTGCTGTCGGGCTGGAAGGTTCCCAGCCCATCCTGGATGCGTTCGACAAAGCCGAGCGTGCCGGTGTCGGTATCGCGGCGGAACAGGGCGATGGCGCTGTTGGCAGCCGAGGACGGCACGGCGGCGGTGTAGACGAAGCGCCCGTCACGCGAGAGCGTGACGAAGCGCGCGCCGATCAGGCCGGTGACGCCGTCGGTACCGGAGGTGAGCTTGTGCAGGAACTCCAGGCCGGTGGCGGTGATGCGGAAGGCAAGCAGGCTGTTGCTGCCCGCGCCGGTCACGTAAAGGTGCGCGCCGTCCGGTGACACCGCCAGGTGCGAGGCACCGGCCAGGCCGGCGATGGTCCCCGCTCCCGCGCTGTCGCCATCCACATAGCGCGTCAGGCTCGCGATGTCGCCGGCGGCATCCAGCGCCACGTCCACCAGCGCGCTGCCGCTCTGGCTCACGCCGAACCAGCGCCGGCCATCGGGCGTGGCCGCCAGGGCGGACAGGTCGGCCACGCGCGGATCGAGGCTGCTGGCGATGCCGCCGGCATCGGCCAGGGGCAGATTGGCGGCACAGCTCCAGGCACCGGAGTCCGGAACCAGGCCCGCCGGCTCCGCCGGGAACAGCGGCAGATCGTCCTCGATCCATGCCCCGAGCGCATCGGACACGCCATGGTTGACCGAGGTGATCCGGTAATTCACCGGAAGTCCGGCCACCACGTCGGCCGCAGCGGTAAGGCGCTCCTTGACCGTTTCCAGGTCCGGAGCCGGCACCAGCTGATCGGTGTCGCTGGCACGGTTGTCGACCGGATTGGACTCGTGGGCCAGGACGCGCGGATCGATGCCGACCGCATAGGTGAGCGGCCCGCTCGCGTTGGCGAACACGCGGGCCGTGAGATCGAACCGCACCGAACCATTCCGTGCCACGTCGACCCGGGTTCCGGCCAGGCCGCCGACGCCGCTGAGCGGACAGCGTGAGCCGTGCTCGCGCGCCAGCGTCGCCACGACGCCATCGGCGGAAGACGCCAGGTAGAGCTGGCGCGATTCGGGTGCCAGCACCATCGCCGACGGCTGGTTCATCGCCACCGACAGCGCGGTGGTGTAGCTCGCCAGACGCTCGGCCTGGGTATCGAGCAGGCTGTAGAGATGCAGCTGGCTGCTCGCGGCCGAGGCCACGTAGAGCCGGGCCTGGTCGGCCGCGTAGGCCAGCGCGACCGGCTGCTGGGTGCCGTTGGCTCCGTCGGTATCCAGCGCGATCACTTCATCCAGCTCGAAAGTCGGGCTTGCACCATCGACGAAGCGCAGCCGGTTGACCGCATCGCCCAGCGCATCGGCGACGAACACCTGGTCGCCATCGACCGCCACGGCGGACGGCGCAAGCAGCGAAGCGCCGACTCCCACCTGCCCGTCTTCGATGCCGACGGCGTAGCTGAGGGCACCATTCGCCACGGCGCGGCGGAATGCGGTGATCGAGCGGTTGGTGGTGGCGGTGGCGAACAGCACCGCGCCTTCCGGCCCGAACGCGAGATCGGAAATGCCGTTCAATCCGTTGACGCCGCCCTGTCCCTGGCGCAAGAGCGCGATCTGGACCAGCGCGCCGCTGCCCGCATCCAGCGCGAACCCGGCCAACGCCTGCTCGGCGGCACCGCCGGCGTAAAGGTGGCGGCCATCGGGTGCCAGCGCCAGCGTGCTGATGCCGCCGATGCCGTCCACGCCCAGTTCGCCGTCCTGCACCTTCGACAGCCAGGTCAGCAGGCCGGTGGCCGCATCGCGCGAGAACACCGCGATGGCGTCGGCATCCCGACCTGCGACGTAGACGAAGCGCCCGTCCGGGGATATCACGATATCGACCGCGCCGGTGATGCCGCGCACCATCGGTTCGGCACTGCCGTCGGGGGCGGTGCCGGCGACGCCGTCGATATACGCATGCAGCCACGACAGCGCGCCGGTGAGGGGATCGCGCACGAACACGGCCACGGTGTCACGCGGGCCACTGCCCTCATCGACGCGACCGACCGCGTAAACGTGCAGTCCCAGCGCATCCACCGCCACGGCGGTGTAGGCGACATCGTTGTCGGGCGCGGCGGTGGACACCTCCGCCAGCAGGCCGGCCTGCGGGGTCGGCGTGCAGACCCAGGCCACGTCGTAAAGCGCGGCCGGCAGACTGTCGTCGAGAATGGCACCGGCGGCGTAGGTCGGACCGGCGTTGGCGGCGACCACGCGATAGGCGATGGAACCGCCCGGCGTAGCCTGCGTGACTTCGGTACAGCCCGGATCGCCCAGGTCGCAGCCGTTGTCGTCCGCCTGGATCGACAGGTCCACGGCGGGTGAGAGTACGGTGTCCGAGTCGGTCGCCGAGTTGTTGGACTGGTTCGAATCGAGCACGCCGATGGCTTCCACCGTGGCGGTGTTGGCCAGGCGTCCGGTGGCCTTGGCCCGAACGGTGCCGGTGGCAAGGAACCGGACCTGGCCTCCGGCCGGCAGGTTCACTTCCAGATCGATGTTGCCCTGCCCGCTCGGCGCGCAGTTGCCGCCGGCATAGCCGACACAGGTCCAGGAAACCTGCTGGAACTCGGGCGGGAACTGGTCGGCCACGCGGGCGCGCGACACGCTGCTCGGGCCGTGGTTGGTGACCTCGATGGTGTAGGTGACCTGATCACCCGGTGCCACACCGCCCAGGCCGTCGAACAACGCGCCCAGGTAGTCCGGCGTCGCGCCGGCCTGGGCAAAGGCCGCCAGCGCGGAATCGCCGCCGCCGGCCGCATAGAGCCAGCCCTGCCCGTCGTTCACATAGGCCACGTCCGCGGTCCCGCCCAGACCGTCCACGCGCGGCAGCGCCGGATCGGCCGGGATGTCGCCGTTCCTGACCACCGCGGCGAGCGCGGGAACCCCATCGGTATCCAGCGACAGCACCACGATGCCGTCGAACGCGGTGGCCGCGACGTAGAGGTTCCCGTCCGCGCCCAGACGCAGGCGCGTGGCCCCGACCAGCTCGGGGGCCTGGAACACGCTGCTGGCACCCGGATGCGGGGCGAACTCCAGCCGGCCGTCGGCCGGATTGCGCAGGAAGCGGACCAGGGTGCCGGCCTCGCTGCCCAGAACCCAGAGCACCGTGCCATCGGCCGACAGGGCGAGCGAACGCAGTCCGTCCATGCCCACGATGGCACCGGTGCCGTTCTGGTACGTCGGGTTCATCTGCGTGAGGAGGCCGAAGTTGGCGCTGCCCGCGATGGTGTTGCGCTTGAAAGCCACCAGCGAACCGCTGTCGCCCACCACGTACAGGTGCTCGCCGTCGCCGCTGACCTCCAGCGCGCGCGGGGATTCGATGCCGCTGACCCCGCCGATGCCGGCCTGGACCACGCCCGCGAACGCCAGGGTTCCGGCATCGGCGGCGGCGGGGTCGGACTGGCGGCGGAAGACCGCCACGGCGTTGGAGAAGGCGCTGGCGACATAGACATGCTCGCCATCGGGCGACAGCGCCAGGGCGCGCGCGCCGGACAGTCCGGTGACGCCGAGCAGGCCGTTCCGGTCGATGTCGATCTGGGTCAGGCGACCGTCGCCCGCGTCGCGCGCAAAGCTGGCGACGGCGTTGTCGACCGGGCTTGCCGCATACAGGTGCAACCCATCGGCGCTGGCCACGATGTCGCGCACGCCGGAAATGCCCGAGATCCCCGCGCTGCCGCTGCGAACCGCCCCGATCTGGCGCAGCCCGACGTTGCCCGAGGCACCGGCCTGGCGCAGGAAGGTGCCGATGGCGTTGTCCGAGGGTGCGGCAACGTACACGTTGTTTTCGTCGGCGGCCAGCGCCACCGCGCCGGCCAGGCCATCGAACTCGGCCAGGCCATCGTCCTTGGTGATACCAAGATCGGCGAGGTTCGACGGGACATCGGTGTCCTGTGCGCTGAGGTTGCAGCCGCCCAGCGCCGTGCCCTGCCCGCCACTGCAGCTTGCCGATTCCCACTTGACGGTAGCGAGGTTGGTCAGGTTCCCGACCAGGCCGCTGGCGACGCGCGCGGTGAGGTGGAACACCACCCGCCCGCCGGCGGCGATGTTGACCGGTACGCCACCCGGATAGGTAACCGACGGCCCGAGCGGGCCGGTACCGCTGGCGGGACACCACGAGTCGGACTGGCGCTGGAAGTGCGCTATGGCGCGATCCAGGGTGCCGGCCACGTAAACCTGGTCGAACTGCGGATCGAGCACCAGGCCGGTGGCGCCGCCCAGCCCTGCCACGCCGCCGCTGTTGTTGGAGCGGATGCCGAGGTAAGTGAGCGCGCCGGTCTGCGGATGCACCGAGAACCAGGCCAGGGTGGCACCGGCCTGCGAGGTGACATAGAGGTGCTGGCCATCGCCGCTGAGCTGTGAACGGCGCGGATTGAGCAGGCCGCGCGCGCCCTGCTCGCCCTGGCCGAGCGAGGAGGCCAGCGTGAGGGTGCCGAAGTTGCCCGCGCCCGGATCGTCGACCCGGTTCAGCACCACCACGCGATTGGCATCCGCCGCAGTCAGGTACAGGCGCTTGCCGGCGGCATCGAACGCGGCCGAGGATGCGCCGTTCATCGCCACGCCCAGGATGCTGCCGCTGAAGCGCGCGCCAAAGGCGAGCTTGCCGAAATCCGGCGAGCCGGAGGTGCGGTTGCGCAACAGCAGGGTCGCGCTGCCGGTGCTGCCGGAGATCGCATAGACGTGCGCGCCGTCGGGGCTGGCGACGAGATATTCCACATCCGCCAGGCCTTCCACGCCGCCCTGCCCGTTCACCAGGCTGCCGAGGTGGCTCAGGTTGCCGGTGGCGCGGCTGTAGACGAAGGCCGCCACCGCGTGATCGTTGGCACCGGCCACATACACATGATCGGTATCGGGCGTGCCGTCACCGTCGCCGTCGGCCGCCAGCACCGCCAGGTGCAGGGCCTGATCCAGCCCCGGCAGGGCGGGATTCTTCATCGCGGCGCGGTGGGTGACGATCAGCGACTCGGTGTCACTGCCGGAAAGGGAGAACACGTTGAGGCTGTCCGAGCGCCGGCTGACCACGAACAGCAGGCGGCCGCCGCCGCCCACGGCGACCGCACGCGCGCCTTCCAGCGGCACGCCGGCGGTGTGGTCGATGCGCGAGTGATAGGTCAGGGCCCCGGTCTGGGCATCGCGTTGGAAGAAGACCAGGGCGTCGTCGTCGACGCTGGCCCCGACCAGGAAGCTCGCGCGCACCGCCTGCGGATCGGCGCTGTCGCCGCGCGGGATGATCGCCAGCGAGCCCACGCCCGCCAGTCCCTCCACGCCGCCCACGCCATCGGTATAGGCAGACAGGAAGTCCAGCGCACCCGACCCGGAGGCCGCACAGGTCCAGGAAATCGATCCGGGCACGAAGGGCGAGGCGCTGCAATCGAAGCCGCCGCCAACGCTGGTGCAGCCGAACAGATCCTCCACGTTGGCCAGGGACGGATCGCCCAGTCCGGCCACGTTGCCCGGCCCGGTGTTGCGAATCGTCAGGTCGTAGGTCACCTCGGTGCCGGGGATGACCGCGGCCTGGTTATTGGTCTTGGTGAGCTCGAGTCGCGCCGAGGTCAGCAGCGTGGTGCTGTCGGCATCGAAGTCGGTGCTGCCTGTGCCGCTGGCTTCGGCCAGATTGACCAGCGTGCCGGTGGCATCCGGGCGAATCTTCGAGTTGACGGTGTAAACGACCGCGCCACCGGCGCGGATTGTCACCACATCATTGATGTCGCCCGCGCCCGACGCGCTGCAGCTCGACCCGGTCCCGACCGAGAAGGACGCGACCGCATCGCTGCCGAAGCCGGCCATGTACACGTTGCGCGAATCTCCCGAGACGACCACGGCATAGGGCGAGCGGATGCCATCCACCGCATCCACGTCCTGGGTGCGCACCTCGGAGACCACGAGCTGGCCATAGAGTGCGCTGCCGGAATTGTCGTAGCGGTCGAAGGCCACGAGGCTGGAGCCGAATTCAGCGGCGACATAGAGGCGCTTGCCGTTGGCGCTGACGGCCACGTCGCGCGGCCCGGTCATCAGCGCGGGCGCGTCGACGCCCGCCTTCAGCGTGCCGATGAGGCGCACTCGGCCGGCCTGCGGGCTGCTGGTATCGAGCACGCGCTGCAGGATGTGCAGGGACGAACTGTTCTGCGCGGCGACGTAGACGTGGGTGTTGTCGCTGTCATTGATCGAGGGCGACAGGGCCAGCGCCATCGGACGCTGGTTGGCACCCAGGCCCAGCGCATGCACGAACGCCAACTGCCCGCCCGCCACCTGGTCGAACACCACGACGGTGTTTGCCGTCGCGGCCACGCCCAGCAGCTGGTACTGGCCGTTTCTGCCGGCCACGACCAGGTCGCGGATGCCGCTCATGCCGGTCACGCCATTCTGCCCGCCCGCCACCGAACCCACGTAGGACAGGCGGTCGGGTGCCGTCGGCTGGTACTGGAAAATCGCGATGCTCGCCTCGTAGGAGCCGGCGACATAGAGATAGCCGGCGTCCGGATCCATCGCCATGCCGTAGGCACCCAGCAGACCCGGATGGCCGGAGCCGGAAGTGCGGGTGAAGCTGGTGGCGAACGTCAGCAATCCCGTGCCCGCATCGCGGCGGAACACGGTGAGCGAATCGCCGTCGAGGCTGGTGACGAACACGGACAACCCATCGGCGCTGATCAGGATCCGATCGGGCCGCTGCATGCCGCTGACCCCGCCCTGCTGGTTGCGCCACACCGCGTTGAATTCGAGGTGGCGGCCATCTTCGTCGGTACCGATCAGCGCAGGACGCCGCTTGAACAGGCTGATGGAGGAATCGACCTGACTCAATACGTAGACATCACCATCCCGGATCGCCAGATCGGACGGCCCGGTGAGCGCATCGATCGCCCCTTCGCCCTGCGCATCGCGCTCGATGAAGCCCAGCTGCGGCGGCGGCGCGCGGCGCGCGAACACCACGATCGGGCCGACGGTGCCGGTCTCACTGGCCGAGGCGACAATGACATGGCGGTTGTCGTGGGTCACCGCGACCGCCGCGGGCATGTCGAGGCCACGGGCCTCGATCGCGCCCGGGACCGCGGTGCGGCGCAGCACGTCCTGGAACTGCAGGATGCCCGCACCATCGACGGCCAGGCCGCCGCTGACGGGATTGCGGCGCACGCTGAACATGGCATCGCTGCCCTTGTTCACGCCGATCAGGTGCTCGCCGTCCGGCGACAGCGCGAGACTCAGCGGATTGCCGAGGAGCCCCGTTCCGGTCGCGTCCAGGACGGGAATAAGACCGACCGACATCCCGACGGCCTCGGACTTGACGTAGCCGATGCGCCCCGCCGCGCCGCTGCCGGCGTGGACGTAGAGATCGCGGCCGTTGCCGGCCAGGACCATGTCGTTGATGCCGACAAGACCGGCGACGGCAGCGCCGAGCGGGCTGCCGTCGGCGCTCAGCGCACCCGCGTTTGCACCGCTGGTCGCAATGGCATAGCGCGCGACCGCCGAGGTCGTGGTCGAGGCCACGAACAGACGCGTCCCGGCCGCATTGATCGCCATCGGGCCCGCGTTCACCGGGGCGTCCGCGCCTGCCGCGGGAACGGCGATGGGAAGCTGGTTGCTGCTGTCCGGGCGATACGCTTCGATCCGATGCTGGCTGCCGCCGTGCGATCCGGACACATAGATGCGCGTCGGGCTGACCACGAGGCGGCGCGGCGTGTCGATACCGGTCGCCACGGATCCGGCAAAGGACAGGCGGCCGTGCTCGGGATCCACCGGGCTGGTGACGCGGTGGAACACCGCAATGCTGCCGCCGCCGGCCCCCGCCGAGAGGACATAGAGCACCGCGCCATCAGGGCGCAGCGCCAGATCGATCGGGTTGGCCATCCCGGCCACGACCGAACCGGTATCGGAGAGGTCATCCACGCCGTCGACTTCGATATCGATCGGGTCACGCGCGATGCTGCCGTACCCCAGTCCAGGCGTGGCCTGGCGTGCATAGGTGTAGATCGAGGCAACATTGTCGGCATTGCGCCCGATCGCATAGACGTGACGGCCGTCGGCGGACAGCGCCAGCGCGCTGCCCGGACGTCCGCCCGGGCTGACCATGAGCGGATCGGAGGAATCCTGGCCCAGGTACTCGGTCAGGTCGCCGGGCACCGGCGACGTTGCGGCACAGGTCCACTGCACGTTCTGCAGCGCACTGGGCATGACATCGCTGACCTGCACGTCATAGGCATCGTGGGGCCCTTCGTTGGCCACGGAGATGGCGTACGTGTGGTCATCGCCGGGGTGCGCGAAATCCGTTCCATCGTCCTTCTCGACGTTGAGCGTATAGGTGGTCTGCAGCGTGGTGGTGACGCTTGACTCCTTGGTAATGCCACCCAGGGTCAGCCGCGCGGTGTTGGTCACCTGCGCACCGGCGCTGGTGGAGACCGGGACAGACAGCGCGACCACGGCGCGACCGCCGGGCATCAGGTCGAGTGCCAGACTGCCTGGCGCGATGGCACCGGTACCGGTGCCTGGTGCCGCAATGCACTTCGTGTCTTCCGGTGCGATCGCAGGCGCGGGTGCGGGAATCGCGGCACAGTTCCAGGTCGCCGCGGTGAAATCGAAGTCGGTGGTCGGAGATGCCGGATCGGTCAGGCCGACCTGCGGCGCGTGGCTGGGACCATTGTTGGTGGCGGTGATCTCGTAGCTGAGCGTGGCGACGCCACCGGCATCCTGACGCCCCACGAGCCGTTTGTGGATGGTCAGGTTGCGAACTGGCGCGAGGGCCGTATCGACGTGGCTGGTCGCGGTCCTGGTGCCCCACGCGGCGCTGGCATCCAGGCCGAGCGTATCGGCCTCGGTGCCGCGCGGATCGAGCATGCCGGTCACGGTATAGACGACCTGCGCGTTGGTACCGGCTGGCAGCATGGCCGTGGCCGCGAGCTGGTCGCCGTAGGCCGCAGGCGTATCGGCATTGGTACCGCAGGCACCTCCCACGTTGCAGCATGCCCCGCCCGACGCACGGCACTGGTAGTAAACCGTGCCCGGGATGAAGCCGGCCAGGCTGCCTCCGCTGGCCATGGGGTACTGCCCGCTCACCGCCACCGAAGGCAGGTTCTCGAATGCCGTGTTCTTGACCGTGATCTTGTAGCTGCGCAGGGTGCCGGGTACCGCGCTGGCGGCACCGACGTTCTCGGCCTGGATCGTGGCCAGCGAGGCTTCCGTCAGAGCGACGGTCGCGGTGTCGGTGCGATCGGTCGCAAGGCCAACTTCCTGCACCGCCTGGCAGCCGGCGGGCGGCGTGTCGCACGTCTGCACAGCCACCGTCGCGGTATTGTCCACGCTGGTGATGGTGCTGTCCGAGGGCACGACCACGCGCGTCAGCAGGCGGCTGCCGGTTCCGGCGCGCAGCGCGAAGGACTGCGAGATCGCGCTGCCATTATCCTTTACAAGCTCCACTGGGCAGCCGGCGGGGCCGGTACCTGCCACTGGCTCGCCTTCCTGCGGAAACCAGCCCAGGGTCGAGGGGCACAGCGACCAGCAGGGAATTTCGCCCGTGCCCTGCTCACACAGCGAGGTGGCGACACCCCTGAGCGCAGGGCTGAACGCGTCGGCCAGCAGCGCGCCGGGGCCGCCGACCGGGGGCGTCCCGGTACCGGTTGCCGCATTGCCGATATCGCTGGGGCCGTCGTTGTAGACCGTGATTTCGTAGTCGAAGGCCACGTTCTTCGAAACCGAGGTGATGGTCAGGCCGTTTTGCGTCGCGCGCTTCTCCACGCGCAGGGCGGCACGGCGGTCGATGGTGCGCGACGCTGCCGCAGCGTTGTTGCCCAGGTTGATGTCGACGGGCGGCGAGGTGCCGGCAGTGGGCGCGGCGATGCTTGCCGACAGCCCGACGCTCGCATCGAGCTCGCTGGACGCGTGCGGCACCGTGACCTGGTAGGTCAGCTTGCCGCCGGACGGGAAGCTTGCGATGGACACCGCATCGAGCGGGGTCGTTCCTGATGCGGCGGGACACGCGGCACTACCGCTGGCGGTGCAGGTCCAGGAGAAGTCCGCCGCGGCGGCCTCGCTGCGCTTGAGCGTGAACGAAGCTCCATTGGCCGCATCCGGGCCGTTGTTGCTGACCTCGACCGTGTAGCTTGCCGCGCAGCCCGGGGTGTAGAGCGTCGCTTCACCGGGGCAGTGCGTGGCCGGACTGGCGATCGTATTGGCCGTCGTCGTGACGGCCAGGTTCGCCGAGGCGCGGCGCGGGCGCGGAGTGGCAGCGGTGTTGCTGGTGGCCGAATCGTTGCCGGGACCGAGGTCCACCATCCCGGCCGGCGTGGCCGGAAGCGCAATGCCGCCGGTGACGCCGACATCCGGGTAGGTGTCGCCCACCGCATGTTGCACGATCACGGTGTAGGTGAGCGTTCCGCCGGTCCTGAACTTCGTCACCGTGGTGTTGCTGAACGCACCGCTGCCGCTGCTCGCCGGGCAGGTGGCCTTGGCGTTGTCATTGGCAGCGCAGCTCCAGGTGAGCGCACCGGAGGCCGATTCGCTGCGCGCAAGCGAAATCTTCGCGCCGTCCGCGTCATCGGGGCCGCTGTTCTCGTACACCACCTGGTACTCGGCCTTGCAACCGGGCGTGTAGGTGGCGGCCTCCGCCGGGCAGTTGTTGACCGGCAGCGTGGTCGCCACGGCGGCGGCGCTCACCGCCAGATCGGTGGCGGGGGTTCGGGTGAACGTGGCGCTGGCGCTGACGCTGGTCGCACCGGTCGCGGTCGAGGAACCCGTGGCGTCCACCTGTTTGCTGCCGCTGGCAGCGAGATCGAACTTCAGCGTGGCAACGACCTCGAGACTCCCGCCGGCGGCGATCGAGCCCCCCGAAGGCAGGCCGCTGGTCGTTCCGCAGCTCGATCCGGTGCTTGCGTTGCAGGTGGCACTCTCCAGCGAAACGCCAGTCGGCAGGGCCAGCGACAGTGCCGCACCGCTCGCCGCATCTGCACCGACCGCATTGGCGAAGGTGAAGGTCAGGGTCTCAGTCTGGCTGGGCACGTAGCTGCTGGAGGACGGCACCGCGCTCAGGCTCATGGACGGTGCCGCGATCACGGCCAGCGGCGCACCCGCCAGCAGGAGGCCCGCAGCCAGCAGCCAGCCCGTGCGGTGCCTGGACGAAAATTGCCGCGGTGCGCAGTCCTCGCCCCGTGCCGACGGCTCTCGCCCAGTGCATGACTGCGTGCGGGCAGCCCTACGCACTTCGCAGCGGCTCGCCCGGCTGAAAAAATGATTGCTCACGTCGATGTGCCCCTGCTTTGATCGTCCCCAGGCCGCACGGTTGCGGCCTCCCCATGTCGCGTCCCCGCCGTTCACCCCGGACCGAAGCCGAGGGACGCGAAGAAAATTCGCCTTGCCACGTTTAATTGAGCGGACATTGGGCGTGAAACCCATCACACTTTAAGATGAGCGGCGGATTTCAGCCGACAAGCGGATTTCCGCTGAAAGATTCTCATTCGCGGAAACGTCGCGTGGCGCAAGCCGACGCGGGGCGGCCAAGGCACCGCACGGCAAGCCCCCGAAGCGCGGAGCTTCAGGTCCGGGATCGGGTTTCGGGAAACGCCCAGGCCCGGGCAGGCGCGCTGCGCCGCGCCTCGGCGGCGCAGGGGATCAGCCGCGCGCGTCTCGCGCGCGGCACATCAATTGCCGGTGGCGACGTCCTGGTGCCCGGCCACGACCCAGGCCACCAGCTGCGCGAGTGCGTCTGCCAGGGCCGCATCCAGCGCGGTGACGGCAGCCGCCGCATCGCGCGCCGCGGCGGGAGCGCGGGTTTCGAACACGCGGCTGACGACGGCTTCGCCGCGCGCGGCGTCGATCAGGCTGGCCTTGATCCGGATCACCGCCACCGGGCCGCCTTCCAGCTCGATCTGGAAATCGCGCAGCTCGGTGGCCAACTCGACATCGTGCGCCAGGCCGCTGGCGGCGCGCTCGACGCCGGCGAACCGGCCGCTGGCCTCGAACGCCTCGACGAGCGCATTGTCCACCAGCCCGGGCAAGGGTTCGCTCCACTGCGCCGCGGGATAAACCTCGATCTGACCGGAAACCGGGCGCACCAGGATCCAGGCCGTGGCGAGCGGGCCGCTGGCCTGCGGTCGCGCCACCGCCAGCCGGACGTCGATGCGTCCGCGCGCCGAATCCTGCGGCGCGGGCTGGCTCAGGGCGTACAGGGCCACCGGCCGCTTGGCCGGCAGCACGCTGCAGGCGGCGAGCGCAAACGCGGCGCAGGCGAACATCCAGCGAATCATCACGGCTTGAACTCCCGGGGTTGCGGATTGCCCAGCAGCGGGCTGTCCGAGCGCGAGATCTGCTCGGAAAGTGCCCGCAGCGAAGTCAGCGTGGCGCGCAGCTCATCCAGCGCCGGGCCGACCTGGCGCAGGCCCTGCTGGCTGAAGCTGTTCACCGCGGAGCGGTTGTCCTTCACCAGGCCATCCAGGCTGGCGGCCAGCGCATCGAGCTTTTCCACCGTCTGGCGCAACTCCGCCACGAGCGGCCCGCCCTGCCCGCTCATCAGCGACTGTGCCGAGCGCGCGGCACCTTCGATGCTGGCCAGGGTGGACTGAAGCTGGCCCGAGGCGGCCGACAGCTGCCGGATGGCCTCGCCCAGCGCCTGGCGCTCTTCGCCCAGGGTGGTCGCCAGCGCGTCCAGATTGTTGAGCACCGTGCTGACGTGGGCGCGGTTTTCCGTCGACAGCAGTTCGGATATCCGGGTGACCACCTCGTTGATGTTCACCATGATGTCCTCGCCCGAGGCGGTGAACTTGGCCAGCGGCGAGAGCGTGGCCATGATCACCGGCACGCCCTTGTCGCTCGCCAGCTTCGGGCTGTCGAGCGAGCCACCGGACAGGCGGATGTCGGCCACGCCGGTGACCGCGGCAAAACCGAGCGTGGCCTGGGTGTCGCGCCGCATCAGGCCCGGATCGCCGATGCGCACCCGCACCACCACGCGGGCCAGGTCCTTGGGATCCACCGCGAGCGAGACCACGTCGCCCACCGGCACGCCGTTGTAGGACACCACCGAGCCCTTGCTCAGGCCGATCACCGATTCGGAAAACACGATGTCGTAGAAGGCGACGTTGCGGTCGCCGCCGAACTTGCCCAGCCACAGCAGGCTGGCCAGGGTGACCAGCACCACCGCGATGGCGAATCCACCGATGAGCAGGTGATTGGCGCGGGTTTCCATGTCGTCAGAGTCCGTGGCGCTGGGCGGAGGACTGCGCGGCGCGGCCGCGCGGCCCGTGGAAGTAGTCCTGGATCCACGGATCGGGATGCTGCGCCACCGCGTCGAGCGTGTCGATGGCCAGCACGCGGCGCTGCGACAGCACCGCGACCCGGTCGCAGATGGTGTACAGCGTATCCAGATCGTGGGTGATGAGGAACACGGTCAGGCCGAGCGCATCGCGCAGGGTGAGGATGAGCTGGTCGAAGGCGGCCGCGCCGATGGGATCGAGCCCGGCGGTGGGTTCGTCCAGGAACAGCAGCTCGGGATCGAGCGCCAGCGCGCGCGCCAGGGCGGCGCGCTTGACCATGCCGCCGGACAGCTGCGACGGGAACTTGGCTCCCGCGGACGCGGGGAGTCCGGCCAGCGCCAGCTTGAGCGCCGCCAGGCGCGCCATCAGCGGCGCGGGCAGGCTGCGCAGCTCGCGCATCGGCGCCTCGACGTTCTCGGCCACGGTGAGCGAGGAAAACAGCGCGCCGTACTGGAACAGCACGCCGCTGCGCCGGTCGATGCGGGCGCGCTCGTCCTGCGCCATCGCGGTCACGTCCTCCCCGAACAGGGACACCTCGCCCGCCGCCGGGCGGTTGAGGCCGATGATCGAGCGCATCAGCACCGACTTGCCGCTGCCCGAGCCGCCCACCACGCCCAGGATCTCGCCGCGCCGCACGTCCAGATCGAGGTTCTCGTGCACCACCTGCGCGCCGAACTGGTTGCGCAGGCCGCGCACCCGGATCACCGGGCCACCGGCGTCCACCGCGCTCACCAGTCCATCTCCATGAAGAACACCGCCGCCAGCGCGTCGATCAGGATCACCACGAAGATCGACTGCACCACGCTGGAGGTGGTGTGCCGGCCCACCGATTCCGCGCTGCCCGAGACCTTGAAGCCCTCCAGGCAGCCGATCAGCGCGATCATCACCGCGAACACCGGCGCCTTGGACAGCCCCACCCAGAAATGGCGCAGCTCCAGCACGTCCTGGATGCGGCTGAAGTACATGGTCGGCGAGATGTCCAGCGCCAGCGCGCACACCGCCGCGCCGCCGAAGATGCCCGACAGCATCGCCAGCACGGTGAGCATCGGCAGCGCCAGCACCAGCGCCAGCACGCGCGGCACCACGAGCACGTCCATCGGACTCATCCCGAGGGTGCGGATCGCGTCGATCTCCTCGCGCGACTTCATCGAGCCCAGCTGCGCGGTGAAGGCGCTGCCCGAGCGCCCCGCCACCATGATCGCGGTGAGCAGCACGCCGAACTCGCGCAGGAAGGAATAGACGATCAGGTCCACCGTGTAGAGCGCGGCGCCGAACTCGCGCAGCACCGTGGCACCGAGGAAGGCGATCACCGCGCCCACCAGGAAGGTCAGCAGCACGATGATCGGCACCGCGTTGAGGCCGGTCTGTTCGACCTGCACCACCAGCGCCGTCAGCCGCCAGCGCCGCGGCGAGGCCAGCACGCCCGGAAGGATGGCAAGAAGATGCCCGAGAAAGGCCACCAGGCGCAGCGCGTTGCGCCAGACCTCGACCAGCGCGGCGCCCATGCCGGCCACGACGCGCACGATGCCGGGCGCAGGCGCTGCGGACGGCGCGGCCTCCTGCCGCGCGTCGGCCACCGCGCCGAGCAGGCGCGCATGGGGCGGCGCCAGGCCGCGCAAGGCATCGGGCGGCGCATCGACCACCAGGTCCAGCAGCAGGCTGGCTCCGGCCGTATCCAGCCGGCTGACGCCGCTGGCGTCCACGCGCAGCGCTCCGGCCGCACGGTTCCGGACCGCATCCACGGACCGCTCCAGCGCGGGCGCGTGCGCGAGGGTCCAGTCGCCCGCGAGGCGCACTTCGCCCTGCGCATCGGGGCCGTCGATCCTGGGCGCGCTCATCGCGGGAGGCTCATCGCTTCAGGCACCAGTGCCAGGGCTCGTACACGATGCCGTGCGGGTTGCCGCGCGGATAGCTCATCGTGAATCCGAAGCGCGCGGCGTGGGCGACGAGCCAGGCGAAGGCGGGCGTGGCCTCGAAGCTCTCCTCCGCCGGCGGTTCGCCGGGCGTGCCGATGTCCAGCGCGCCGCCGCCGTGGTGTTCGCTGTAGCCCGGCGCGGCGTTGACCCTGAGGATGTCCTCGAGCGCCTGTCCGCGCGCGAGCTTCCTGCGAAAGATGCCGAGCTGGTAGGCGTGGCTGCGGTAGCCGGAAATGGCGTCGAGCGCGACGCCTTCGTCCCGCGCCGCGGCGCGCATCGCGCTCCAGCCCCGCGCCGCGGCCGCGGTCAGCCAGAGCGGACGGCGGTAGCGGTCGAATCCGGCGAACGCCAGCCGCGCAGGCTCGGGCACCAGCGCAAGACCGCGGGTGCGGCCGTAGTCCGCATCGACGCCCAGGCCCGCCAGCAGGGCGCGCAGCGGCGCCAGCGGCAGGGTGCGCGGTACGCCGGGCCGAAGCGGGCGCGCAAGGCATTCGACCAGACGCGCCTCATCCATGCGGCCACGCGCCGCGCGCAGCGCCCCCGGGCGCAGCGCGCGCACCCGCGCACCGGCCACCACCGCCAGCCAGCGGCCGTCGGACTTGCGCCGCAGCAGCCAGTCCGCCCCCGCCAGCGCCCGCACGCCGACGCTCCCGCGCCCCGCCACCAGCGCCGCGGGCAGCGCTTCCAGATGGTCAAAGTTGATCAGCGTCGGAGGGGCATCGCGCATGCGATCAGGGTAACCCGGAAGGACGGATCGGGTGCAGGCCAAGGTTCCACAGCGACAACAGGCCGTCGCATCCGGCCGGAAGCGACGAGCGATCGCCGGCCCATCCCGTGCCTTCCGGGCTATCATCGCAGGCTCATCCGCCCGGAGTCTTGCGCATGCTGCGCCACGCCGCGTTCCTGATGTCCGTTCTGGTGCTTGCACTGACCCTCGCCGCCTGTTCGAGCGGCCCGCGCAAGCGCATCTTCCCGCCCACGGCCAGCATCCAGGAGCTGCACGTCACGGCCGAGGGCCAGTGGCGCGTGCAGCTTCGCATCCAGAGCTTCAGCAACGTGCCGCACACCGTCTCCGCGCTTTCGGCGCGGCTGCGCGTTGGTGGTGTGGAGGCGGCGACCCTGCAGCTCGCGCCGGATCTGACGATCGGCCCGCAGAATGCGGAGGTCGAGGAGCTCCTCCTCACGCCTTCCGCCGACGCCGCCGCACGCGTGTCGGCGGCGCTGGACGCGGGCCGCAGCATCACCTATGCGCTGAACGGCACCCTCACCAGCACGGCACCGGACAAGCGCCGCGACGACTTCACTTTCGAAGGCCAGCTCTGGCCCCAGCCCGGCCTGCCCGGCGTGCTGCGCTGAACCGGCCCCACCAGGAGTTTCGCCATGCATCCCTACACCGCCCCGCTCGCCGACATCCGCTTCGTGCTGCACGAGGTGCTCGACGTTCCCGCCCTCTACGCCCGGCTGCCCGGCAGCGACGCGGCCACCCGCGAGCTGATCGATGCGGTGCTCGACGAGGGCGCGCGCTTCGTTGAAACCGTGCTCGCCCCGCTCTACCAGAGTGCGGATGCCGAAGGCTGCCATTTCGATCCGGCCACCGGCGCGGTCACCACGCCCAAGGGCTTCAAGGCCGCCTACGCGCAGTGGGTCGAGAATGGCTGGGGCGGCCTGACCGCGCCCGAATCGGCCGGCGGCCAGAACCTGCCGGAAACCCTCGGCGCGGTCATCAAGGAGCTGGTGGACGCGACCAACCTGGCCTGGGGCAACTATCCGCTGCTCTCGCACGGCGCGATCGAGGCGCTCAAGCACTTCGGCAGCGACTGGCAGAAGGAGGTGTTCCTCAACCGCATCGTGAGCGGCGAATGGTGCGCCACGATGTGCCTGACCGAACCCCACTGCGGTTCGGACCTGGGCCTGCTCAAGACCCGCGCCGAACCCGGGGCCGACGGCAGCTTCGCGGTCACCGGCACCAAGATCTTCATCACCGGCGGCGACCACGACCTCACCGACAACATCGTCCACCTGGTGCTGGCGCGCCTGCCCGATGCCCCGGCCGGCACCAAGGGCATCTCGCTTTTCATCGTGCCCAAGCGCAAGACCGGCCGCGACGGCGTGGCCGGCGAGGCCAACGCGGTGCGCTGCGGTTCGATCGAGCACAAGATGGGCATCCACGGCTCGGCCACCTGCGTGATGAACTTCGACGGCGCGCAGGGCTGGCTGCTCGGCGAACCCCACCGCGGCCTCATGGCGATGTTCGCGATGATGAACTCGGCGCGCCTGGGCGTGGGCCTGCAGGGCCTGGGCCTGATGGATCGCGCCTACCGCTGCGCGCTGGCCTATTCGAAGGAGCGCCTGCAGATGCGCGCGCTCGGCGGGCCGAAGTTCCCCGAAAAACCGGCCGATCCGATCCTGGTACACCCCGACGTGCGCCGCATGTTGCTCACCTGCAAGGCGCTGTCGGAAGGCTCGCGCGCGCTCGCCCTGCACGGGGCCAGCCTGCTCGACGTGATCGAACGCAGCAGCGATGCCGCCGAGCGCAAGCAGGCCGATGAACTGCTCTCCTTCCTCACCCCGATCATCAAGGCCTGCCTGACCGAATGGGCGGTGGAAGGCACCTACCACGCGCTGCAGTGCTTCGGCGGACACGGCTACATCCGCGAACAGGGCATGGAGCAGCTCGCGCGCGATGCGCGCATCACCACCATCTACGAAGGCACCACCGGCATCCAGGCCATCGACCTGCTGGCGCGCAAGACGCTTCAGACCCAGGGCATGGGGCTCAAGCACATGCTGACGATGATCGTGGAGTTCTGCACCGCGCAAACCCGGAACACCGCGCTGGCCGAATTCGTCGCGCCGCTCGCCAAGGCGGCGCAGGACTGGCAGCAGCTCACCCTGGAAATCGGCCGGCGCGCGGGCCAGAACCCGGAGGAGATCGGCGCGGCCTCGGTCGATTACCTGTTCTACTCGGGCTATGTCGTGCTGGCCTACTGGTGGGCCAGGAGCGTGGCCACGGCCGACGCCGGCGCGCACCCGGATGCCTTCAAGACCGCCAAACGCGAAACCGCACGCTTCTACTTCCAGCGCATCCTGCCCCGCACCCAGACCCACGCCGCCGCCATCCTCAGCGGCGCAGGGAACCTGATGGCGCTGGAGGCAGAGGCGTTCTGACGAGAGAAATCGCGAGCAAGCCCGCTCCCACAAAATCATCCTGCCCACGTCGGGGCGTGATGCTGCCGCGCAGGAGCGACCTTGGTCGCGATGGGGCCGCGACTCGTCGCGGCGCGTGCGCGGTGCCGGCCGGGTGGTTTATGCTCAGGCTTCCAATGACCACCTTGCCCGCCTCGTCATGTGAACCCGCACTCGCCGCCGGTCCGGCGATCTGGCTGGTTTCCGGCAGCGAGCGCAACCTGCCGCGGGTGCTCTCGCTCGATGCCTACGGGCGCATCGTCGATTGGATCACCTGGCGCGAAGCCGCCCACCTGTACGCCCGCGATGCGGTCGCCTGGACCCTCGGCGATCCCTGCTTCATCCTGCGCGGCGGCATCAACCGCATCACCGGGCAGCAGAGCCGCCTGGACCTGCACCCCATCGTCGCGGCGCGCGGCCACGCGCGGGCGAGTGCCGCACCGCCCTCGCCGGCGCTCAACAACGCTGCGCTGTTCGCCCGCGACACGCACCTGTGCCTCTACTGCGGGCAGGAGTTTTCGCGCTACCAGCTCACCCGCGACCACGTCGTGCCGCGCTCGCAGGGCGGGCGTGACATCTGGGAAAACGTCGTCACCGCCTGCCTGTCGTGCAACACCCGCAAGGGCGGGCGCACGCCGGCACAGGCGCACATGCCGCTTCTGGCCGTGCCCTACCGGCCAAGCTGGGTGGAACACCTGATCCTCTCCAACCGCAACATCCTGGCCGATCAGATGGATTTTCTGCGCAGTCATCTGCCGCGCCGGCCGCGACGGGCGATCCTGCAGTAGGCGATCCGGATACGTGCGCATCACGGCACATCAGCCGTGCCGCCGCGCCCTCAAATTGACCAGAACCGCCGCGTCGCCAATAATTTGCGGTCGGTCCTGCGCTGCCGTGACAGGGCGCGTCCGCAGCCACGGCGGTGCCGCCACGCCATCCGGCCGATCCCGCTGCACCGCAGCTTGCCTCAGGGGACAACATGAACCAGCCCGCCTCGGTGTTCTTCACCGGCATGGACGCTTCCGATGCCGAACAGCTCGCCGCCCTGTTCCAGGAAATCAACCGCCGCAGCGGCAACCGCTGGACGCTTGCCGGCGATGCCGACAGCGCCTCGGTGCTGGTGATCGACGTCGACACCCTCTACGGCCACATGACCTGGCTGCGTGCGCAGAGCTCCGGCCAGACCATCGTCGCGCTCACCGGTGGCGAGACCGCGGACGCGGATCACGTGCTGAATCGCCCGGTCACAGCGGAGGCCATGCGCCGCGTGCTGCACGGCCTCTCCGCCGCGCACCCGCCGACGTCCACGCCGAGCGAACCGGCACCAGCACCTGCACCGCCCCCTGCGGCCCGCGCCGCTGAAACCATCACTGACGCTGCGCCGGCTCCGGCGAAGGTGCCCGAAGCGCAGACGCCCCCTGCCGTCGAGCGGCCTGCGCCCGTGCCTGTGCAGACTCCCGTGCCAGACCGGCCGACCGAGCGTCGCCTGATCGACCTGATGCTGTCGGGAGAGGCCGGCGACGGCCCGTGCCGGCTCGAACTGCCGGGCCTGCCGCCGCTGCTATTCGACCTGACGCGAAAGGTCTTCCTGTGCGGCAGCGGCATCAAGACCTACCTGCCGCACGCCCAGGCCATCCTCGGGAACGGCGCAATCGAGCGTATCTCGAACGACGAGTTCGACACGCGGCGGCGCGAGATCGGCGACGCCCAGCCGATCGGCCGCCTGCTGTGGCTGGCGGCGCTGGGCGGCAGCGGCGGGGAAATCCCGGACGCCGCGCCCGATGCGCGCTATCGCCTCAACAAGTGGCCGCAGATCGAACGCGAGTTTCCCAGGCACTTCCGCATCGCCACCGCGATGATGAAGGGCTTCCAGGCCCCGTCCGAGCTGGCCGAGCAGAGCGGCGCGGCCGTGGCGGAGGTCAACGACTTCATTGCCGCCAGCCTCGTGTCGGGGCATGCGGAAGTCGAGGCGCCGGCGAGCGCCGAGGCTGCGGCACCGGCGCAGAAGAGCCTGCTGGAGCGCCTGCGGGGAGCACGCTGAAGCGGGCGCAGGCTCCCGGACCACCCCGTCGTGCCCGCACAGGTGCACGACGGGCCACGGCTTCGCCAGCATGCGCCTTGCCCCGGCCACGACGGGGCAGGACAATCAGACTTCCGCCCGGACGGCTGCCCGCAGCCCCGGGGCTTTTCGCGCCCGCGCAGCCGCGGGCCATGGCAGACCGATGACCGATCCTTCCCGCTACCCGCGCCTTTCGCGCATCACCACCCCGGCCGACCTGCGCCAGTTCGCGGAGGACGAGCTGCCAGAGGTCGCCGCCGAACTGCGCAGCCACCTGATCGACACCGTGGCGCGCGCCGGCGGCCATTTCGGCGCGGGGCTGGGCGTGATCGAACTCACCTGCGCCCTGCACTACCTCTACGACACGCCCGAGGACCGCATCGTCTGGGACGTGGGCCACCAGACCTATCCGCACAAGATTCTCACCGGACGGCGCGACAGCATCCACACCGTGAAGCAGAAGGACGGGGTGGCACCGTTCCCGCGGCGCGAGGAGAGCCCCTACGACACCTTCGGCGTGGGCCACTCCTCCACCTCGATCTCCGCCGCGCTGGGCATGGCGATCGCGCTGCAGCAGCGCGGCGAGACGCGCCAGGTTGTCGCGGTGATCGGCGACGGCGCGATGACCGCCGGCATGGCCTTCGAAGCCCTCAACCACGCCGGAGGCATGGAGTCCGAGCCCAACATTCTGGTGGTCCTCAATGACAACCGGATGTCGATCTCGGAAAACGTCGGCGCCCTGACCAAGATGCTCGGCCGGCTCTCGGGCAACCGCACGCTCAACGCGCTGCGTGAAGGCGGCAAGAAGCTGCTGGGCGACAAGCGCGGCGGCCCGGCGCGCTTCGTGCGGCGCTGGGAAGGCCACTGGAAGGGCATGTTCGTGCCCTCGACGATGTTCGAGGAAATGGGCTTCCACTACACCGGCCCGATCGACGGCCACGACCTGCCGGCGCTGCTCACCACGCTCAAGACGCTCAAGGAACTCAAGGGGCCGCAGCTGCTGCACGTCATCACCACCAAGGGCAAGGGCTACGACCCGGCCGAGGGCGACCAGATCCAGTACCACGCGGTGGGGCCGTTCGACCCCAGCGTCGGCGTGGTGAAGAAGCCGCCGCCGGCCAAGCGCACCTACACGGAAATCTTCGGCGACTGGCTGTGCGACATGGCCGCCGCCGATCCGCGCCTGATGGGCATCACCCCGGCAATGCGCGAAGGTTCGGGGCTGGTGCGCTTCTCGCAGGAGTTCCCCGAGCGCTACTTCGACGTCGCCATCGCCGAACAGCACGCGGTCACGCTCGCCGCCGGGATGGCCTGCGAAGGTGCAAAGCCCGTCGTTGCGATCTACTCCACCTTCCTGCAGCGCGGCTACGACCAGCTGATACACGACGTGGCGATCCAGAACCTCGACGTCACCTTCGCCATCGATCGGGCCGGTCTGGTCGGCCCGGACGGCGCCACGCACTCCGGCAGCTTCGATCTTTCCTTCCTGCGCTGCATCCCGAACCTCGTGGTGATGGCGCCGTCGGACGAGAACGAGTGCCGGCGCATGCTCAGCACCGGGCTCCGGCATTCCGGCCCGGCGGCGGTGCGCTATCCGCGCGGAACCGGACCGGGGGCGGCGCTGGAGGCAGGTCTGGAACCGCTTCCGATCGGTCAGGCCAACGTGCGCCGGCGCGGACGCGCGCTGGCCATCCTGAGCTTCGGCACCCTGCTTCCCGCCGCCGAAGCCGCCGGGCGCGCGCTCGACCTCACCGTGGTCGACATGCGCTTCGTCAAGCCGCTCGACCACGACCTCCTGCTGGAGCTGGCGCGCCACCTCGAGGGCTTCGTGACCCTCGAGGACAACGCCATCGCGGGCGGCGCGGGCAGCGCCGTGGCCGAATTCCTCGCCGAGCAGGGCATCGCCATGCCGATCCTGCACCTCGGCCTGCCCGATGCGTTCCTGGAACATGCCACCCGCGAAGAGCTGCTGGCCCAGTGCGGTCTGGACGCCAGCGGGGTGCAGTCCGCGATCCAGAAGCGCTGGCCCGACCTGCTGCAGATCGCCAGCCAGCGCGCCACCGGCTGACCTGCATCGATCGGGCCCGGCGCGGATGGCCCGATCGCGCGAAGCCGGAATCACGCGAAGCCGGAATCGACACCTTCCACTGCACTCACGATCGCATGAGCCACGCCACTCCCGCCACCCGCGCGCTGGACACCGCCAGGCAGCCCTACCGCCTGCATGACTACGCCTACGATCCCGCCGCCGCCAACATCGGCCGGCACGCGGCCGCCGCGCTGGGCGCGGACCCGGCGCGGATGTTCAAGACCCTGATGGTGGCGCTCGACGGCAAGCCGGCCTGCGCGATCCTGCCGGTGGACCACGAGCTGAGCCTCAAGAAATTCGCCGCGGCGCTGGGCGGCAAGCACGCGACGATGCTGCCTGCGGCAGACGCCGAGCGCATCACCGGCTACCGCATCGGCGGCATCAGCCCGTTCGGGCGCAGGAAGGCGGTTCCGGTTGCGCTCGATGCCAGCGCGCTTCCGCACGCCACCCTTCTCTGCAACGGCGGTCAGCGCGGCCTGATGATCGAAGTGGTGCCGCAGGTCGTCGTGGAGATGCTTTCCGCGATCGTTGCCCCGATCGCCGCCGACGCCTGAGCGGGATGCCGCTCAGTCCGGTACCGCGGCATCCGCCGCCGCGTACAGCCGCTTGCGCGGCGCGCCGCTGATCTCGGCCGCCAGGCGCGCGGCCTGCGACGGCGGCAGGTATTCGCGCAGCAGCGAGAAGGCGCGCCGGCCCAGTGCCAGCGCCTCGCCGCCGTCTTCTTCGGGCGCGCCTTCCACGATCAGCACGAATTCGCCGCGATTCTGGTCGGCGTCTTCCGCCAGACGCTTCGCCAGCGCCGGCAGGCTGCCGTCGAGCACGGTCTCGAAACGCTTGGTCAGCTCCCGCGCCAGCGCCGCATGCCGCTCCGGCCCGAAGGCCTGCGCCGCATCGGCCAGGGTCTCGGCGATGCGGTGGCTGGATTCGTAGAAGATCAGGGTGCGCGGCTCGGCCGCCAGCGCCTGGAGCCGCGCACGGCGCGCGGCGGCCTTGCTCGGAAGGAAGCCCTCGAAGGCGAAGCGGTCGCTGGCGATGCCGGCCACCGACAGCGCCGCGATCGCGGCGCAGGCGCCGGGCACCGGGCTCACCGCAATGCCGGCATCGCGCGCGGCGCGCACCAGGCGGAATCCCGGATCGGAGACCAGCGGCGTGCCGGCGTCGGACACCAGCGCAATGTTCTCCCCCGCCAGCATCTGCGCCACCAGCTGGGCCGACTGCGCGGCCTCGTTGTGCTCGTGCAGCGCCACCAGCGTGGCACGCGCACCAAACGCGGCCAGCAGCTGCTGGGTGTGTCGGGTGTCCTCGGCGGCGATCCTGTCCACGCCGCGCAGCACGTCGAGCGCACGCGGCGAAAGGTCTCCGAGGTTGCCGATCGGGGTGGCCACGACGTGCAGACGGCCAGGAATGGTGCGGGACATGGATTCTCCTGGCGAGGCGGCGGGCGAGGATCGCGACGACGACCGGGCGCGCCGGAATGATTGGGTATCATTCCACCTTCGCCTTCCCAACGTCCACGCCACCATGCCGCGAATCCTCACGCGTCTCGTCCCGCTGCTCCTCGCCTGCGTCCTGCCGCTGGCCGGCTGCGACTCCGTTCCGACCCGTGCCATGCCCGATGCGGCGCAGGTCGCCGAACGCGATTTTGCCGCCGGCGAGTACGCGCGCGCGGCCGAAGGCTTCCTGGAGGCCGCCGCCTGGAGCCGCAGCCAACGCGACGCACTGCACCTGCGGGCGGCCGAAGCCTGGCGCGAGGAGGGTGACCTGGAGCGCGCCGGCAAGGTGCTCGATGGCATCTCCGCGCGGCGCTTCGACGCCGACGCGCGCGAACGCTTCCTGCTGCTGCAGGTCGAAGTCGCGCTCGCGCGCAGCGATGCGCCGCGCGCGCTCGGCCTGCTGGAAGAACTCGGGCCGCAGGTCGGCGAGCGCCACGCGCTGCGCCGCCTGGAGCTTTCCGCACGCGCCGAAGAGGCCGACGGCAACCGGTTCCAGGCTGCGCTGCTGCGCGCCGAACTGGGCGAACGCCTGCCTGTGGCCGAACGCCGCGTCAACGCGCGGCAGATCCAGAATCTTCTTACGCGCGTGGATGACGCGGCGCTGGCCTTCGGTGCCGCCTCGCTGCAGGCCCGCCACCCGCTGTATCCGCACGCGGCGCGGGCGCTGACCAAGCGCGGCCTGCCGCTGCCGCATCCGCTCGCCGATGCGCTGGCGCAAAGCGATGGCGATGGCTATCGCCCCTACGCCCGCATTGCCGTGCTGCTGCCGCTGGGCAGCGGCATCGATGCCGCCGCGCAGGCGGTGCGCGACGGCTTCATCGCCGGCTATCTGGAGGAAACCCGGAGCCGACCCGAGGTGCGCATCTATGCCACCGGCAACGACGCTGAAAGCGCCCTCGCCGCGCTGCAGGCCGCCCGCCGCGACGGTGCCCAGGCCATCGTCGGCCCGCTCGGAAAGGAGGAAGTGGCATCGGTGTTCGAGACAGAGCGCGAAGGAACGCTCCCGATGCTGGCGCTCAACCGCGGCAGCAGCGCGCCGCCGCCGCCGGGCAGCCTCAGCTTTGCGCTGGCACCCGAAGACGAAGGCGTGGCCGCCGCCAACCGCATCGCGCGCCGCGCGGGGCTGCGCGTGCTGGTGATCCGTGGCGATGACGAGTACGGGCAGCGCGCCGCCGCGGCGCTCGGTCAGCGCATGGAGCAGCGCGGCGGACAGGTCGCCGCCACCGTCCGGATTCCCGAGGACAGTCCCAACTATGGCCCCGCCATCGCGGCGGCGCTGCCGCAGCTGGGCGCGCGCGCCGTCGCGGCCGATGGCGACACGCGGATCGAGGAAAACCGGCTGGCGCTGGATGCCGACGCCATCTTCTTCGCCGGCCGCGCCGACCAGGCGCGGCTGCTGGTGCCACAGCTTCGGGTAGCCGGCATCTACGACCTGCCGATCTATGCCACCTCGCAGATCACCGCCGGTGCCGGCAACGCGCGCCTGGATCGGGAGCTGGACGGCATCGAGTTCACCGAATCACCCTGGCTCTTCGGCGAGGTGGCGGGCACCCCGACGCACGAATCGCTTGCCGGGCTTGATACCGCGCACGGCGGCGCGATGCGGCTGTTCGCCTTCGGGCTGGATGCATTCCGCCTGATCGGCTACCTCGACCACCTGGCAGGCGACCCGCGCGCCTCGCTCGATGGGGCCACCGGACGCCTGCGATCCGACGGGCTGGGCCAGATCATCCGCACGCCGGCCTGGGCGCGATTCCGCGGCGGGCGCATCCTGCCGGCCGTCGATGCCCGCGGCCTGATCGGCGACGAACTCGAGTTCGACCCGCGCTGACCGGCACCGTGACCACGCGCGATACCGGCCAGGCATTCGAGCACGCCGCCCGCGCGCATCTGGAGCGTGCGGGCCTCAGCGCCATCGCCAGCAACGTCGGCTACCGCTTCGGCGAGCTGGACCTGGTGATGCGCGAAGGCGACGCGATCGCCTTCATCGAGGTGCGATACCGCCGCGATGCCCGTTTCGGCGGAGCACCGCTGTCGGTGACGGCAGCCAAGCGCCGCCGCATCGCGCAGGCCGCCAGTGCCTGGCTGGCGGCGCACCCGTCCGAGGCGCGCCGCCCCTGCCGCTTCGACGTGGTGGCCATCTCGGGCACGCCGCAGCAGCCGCAGATCGAATGGATCCGCGGCGCGTTCACGCTCGACGATCTGGGCTGATCAACCGACCAGCCAGCCCAGTCCCTGCACCGCCGCCAGCGCGTAGAGTCCGGCCAGCACGTCATCGAGCATGGTGCCGAATCCGCCCGTCAGGTTGCGGTCGGCCCAGCGCACCGGCCAGGGCTTGGCGATATCGAAGAAGCGGAACAGGAGGAAGCCGGCCGCAGCGAAATGCCAGCCGTCCGGCAGCGCGGCGAGCGCGATCCACAGGCCGACGAACTCGTCCCAGACCACCAGCCCGGGGTCTTCCACGCCGAGCCGCCGCATCGCCCAGCCGCAGGCCCAGCAGCCCAGCGCGAAGGCAAGCGCGAGGGCGATGAGGTAGTACGGCAACGGCAGCTCGCGCAGCGCCAGCCACGGAATCAGCGCCGCGAGCGAACCGAAGGTGCCCGGTGCGGCAGGCACCAGACCCGAGCCGAAGCCGCTGGCGATCCAGCCCGCCGGATGCCTCAGCAGGACGCGCGCCGCGCCGGGGATGCGTCGGCTCATGGCACCTTGTCCATGAAGTGCTCCCAGCCTGCGCGATCGAAGTCGACCGGCACACCGTCGGCATCCAGCACGCGCACGCCTTCGCCGGCAACGACGCGGCCGATGCGGGTAACAGCAGGGAAAGCCCCCCTCACCCCAGCCCACTCTCCCGCCAGCGGGGGAGAGGGAGTGATGGGCAGTGCACCACGGAACTCCGGCGGGAAAATCGCTCGCAGCGTCTCCCAGCGCTCCGACGGCACGGTGAATACCAGCTCGTAGTCGTCGCCACCGGTGGCCTGACAGCGCAGCCGTTCAGCGGGATCGAGCAGCGTCCGCAGCGCGGCAGAGGCCGGCAGCGCCTCGGCGTCGAGCTCGATGCCCACGCCGCTGGCGCGTGCGATGTGTCCCAGGTCGGCGAGAAGGCCGTCGGACACGTCGATCACAGCATTCGCCACGCCGCGCAGCGCCTGCCCCAGCGCGATGCGCGGCGTCGGACGATGCAGGCGGTCACGCAGGGACATCGGAAAATCATCGTCGCTGCGGCCTTCGCCCGGATGGCGCGGGCCCATCGGCCGCAGGTGTTCCAGCGCCGCCGAGGCATCACCCAGCGTACCGCTGACGAACACCGCATCGCCCGGTCGCGCGCCTGCGCGCGTGAGCGCCTGCCCGCGCGGCACGCAGCCCAGCGCGGTCACGCAGATCGACAGCGGCCCCGAGGTCGTGTCGCCGCCCACCAGCGCCGTGCCGGCCGCATCGGCCAGCGCCGAAAAGCCGCGCATGAAGGCGTCGACGAAGTCCGCATCGGCGCGCGGCAGCGTCAGCGACAGCAGCGCCCAGGCCGGGCGCGCGCCCATCGCGGCCAGGTCGGAAAGATTGACCGCCAGTGCCTTCCAGCCGATGTCGGCCGGATCGGTGCCCGGCAGGAAGTGGACGCCCTCGTTGAGCGCATCGCAGCAGGCCACCAGCTGTTCGCCCGCAGGCACCTCCAGCAGCGCGGCATCGTCGCCGATGCCCAGGGCCACGTCGCCGCGCGCGCCGGCGCGCGCCGTGAGCCGCGCGATCAGGTCGAACTCGGCCATGGCGGCCGCCGTCAGCGCCCGCTGCCCACTTCCGCCCCGCGCCACTGCGCGGCGGCGCGGTCCAGCACGCCGTTGACGTAGCTGTGCCCGTGATCGGCACCAAAGCGCTTGGTGGTCTCGATGGCCTCGTTGAGCACCACGCGATACGGCACATCGACGCGAAACAGCAGCTCGTAGGCGGCCAGGCGCAGCACGCCGCGCTCGATCGGGTCGATCTGGGCAATGTCGCGATCCACGAAGCGGCGCAGCTCCTCGTCGATTTTCGCAAGGTTGGCGTCCACCCCGCGCAAGAGGTCCTCGAAATACGCGAGGTCGGCAATGTCCATGTCCTGCTCGCTGCGGAACTGTTCGATCACCTGGGCAATGCGCTGTCCCGACATCTGCCAGGCGTAGATCGCCTGCAGCGCGCGGCGGCGGGCGCGCGAGCGCGCGGCCGGGTCGATGCCGTCGGGTCGCGCGCGGCGCGTCGGGGTGCCTGTCATGCCAACTGCTCCAGAAGATCGGCCATTTCCATCGCGGCCAGCGCCGCCTCCTCGCCCTTGTTGCCGTGCTTGCCGCCGGCGCGTGCCACGGCGTCCTCGTGGTGCTCGACCGCCAGTACGCCATTGGTCACCGGCACGCCGTGATCCAGCGCCACGCGCATCAGCGCCTGCGCACAACCGTCGGCCACCTGTTCATAGTGCCGGGTATCGCCGCGCACCACGCAGCCCAGCGCGATCAGGGCATCGTACTCGCCCTGCATCGCCAGCCGCGCGGCGACCTGCGGGATTTCCCACGCGCCCGGCACGCGGATCACCGCCACCCGCGCGTCCGCCACGCCGTGATCGCGCAGCGTCACCCGCGCCGCTTCCACCAGCGCATCGACGATGCGCGGATTCCAGCGGCTGGCGACGATGGCGAAGCGCGCGCCGGCGCGAACACGGATCTGGCCTTCGATGGCGGGCATGGCAGGAACATCACGGGAAAGCGCCATTTTAGCCGCCGTGGCCCGGCTCGGCGTAACCGGCGATTTCCAGACCGAATCCCGCCAGCGCCACCTGCCGGCGCGGGGTGCCGAGCACGCGCAGCCGGCGCGCGCCCAGATCGGCCAGGATCTGCGCGCCGACGCCGTTGCGCCGCCACTGCGCCGGGCCTTCCACGGCCGCCTGCGCTTCACCGCGCAGGCGCGCCAGCAGCCCGTCCGGTTCGGCGACGGCGCTGAGCACCACCACGATGCCGCTGGCCGAGGCCGCGATCGCCGCCAGCGCCTGCGACAGCGAGATGCCCAGATCCTCGCGCTCGACGCGCAAAAGGTCGGTCAGCCCGTTCTCGACGTGCACCCGCACCAGCGTCTCGCCGCTGGCGGCCGGATCGCCGTGCACGAAGGCAAAGTGCAGCGCGCCGTCGATCAGGTCGCGGTAGCTGGCCAGGGTGAAGCGGCCGGCGTCGGTCTGCACCTCGCGCAGGTCCACCCGCTCGATGCCGCGCTCGGTGCGCAGCCGATACTGGATGAGGTCGGCGATGGTGCCGATCTTCAGGCCGTGCTCGCGCGCGAACACTTCCAGCTGCGGGCGGCGCGCCATGGTGCCGTCGGCGTTGAGGATTTCCACGATCACGCCGGCCGGCTCCAGCCCCGCCAGGCGCGCCAGATCGACCGCGGCCTCGGTATGGCCGGCGCGGCGCAGCACGCCGCCGGGCTGGGCGATCAGCGGGAACACGTGGCCGGGCTGGTGGAGGTCGTCCGCGTCCGCCTCGGCGCGCACCGCGGTCTGGATGGTGTGGGCGCGATCGGCCGCGGAAATGCCGGTGGTGACGCCCTGCGCGGCCTCGATCGACACCGTGAACGCGGTGCGGAACTGCGAGCGGTTCTCGCGCGCCATCAGCGGCAGCCCGAGCCGCTCGCAGCGCCCGCGCGTCATCGGCAGGCACACCAGTCCGCGTCCGTGGGTCACCATGAAGTTGATGTCCTCCGGCCGCACCAGACTCGCCGCCATCACCAGGTCGCCCTCGTTCTCGCGGTCCTCGTCATCGACGACGACCACCATGCGCCCGGCGCGGATGTCTTCGACCAGTTCGGGAATCGTCGCAAAGCTCATGCCGGCGTCTCCTGCGCGAACAGGCGCTCGGCATAGCGCGCCATCAGGTCCACCTCGATGTTCACCGCGTCGCCCGTCATGCGCCGCGAGAAGGTGGTGGCCGCCTGCGTGTGCGGAATCAGGTTGACCTCGAATTCGTCGCCATCCACCGCGTTCACCGTGAGGCTGACGCCGTCCAGGCAGACCGAACCCTTGCGCGCGATGTAGCGCGCCAGCCCCGAAGGCACGCGGAAGCACCAGCGCTGCGAACGCGCATCCGATTCGGTGCCGATCACCTCGGCCATCCCGTCCACGTGCCCGGTCACCAGATGCCCGCCCAGGCGATCAGCCAGGCGCAGCGCCTTCTCCAGGTTCACCGCATCGCCCTCGCCCGCATCGCCCAGGGTGGTCAGGCCCAGGGTTTCATTGGAGACATCGGCGGAAAAACCATGCGCCGAAGGCTCCAGCGCGGTCAGGCAGACGCCCGCAACCGCGATGCTGTCGCCGGGGGAAACATCGGAAAGATCGAGCGAACCTGCGTCGATGTGCAAGCGCACGTCGCCGCCGCGCGGCTCGATGCGCGCGATGTGGCCGATGGCCTGGATGATGCCGGTAAACATGGTCGTTCTCCGCAATGCGAAAAACGCCGTCAAGGCCTGCGCCGCGCCGGAATCGGACGCGGGCTGTCTTCTTTCATCCGGACTGTGACCGTCGGCTCCGGCATCGGACCGGATCTGCTGACCTTGCGCCTGGCGCAAGCGCTCGCGGGCTCGTCGCTGCGCGACCTACCGCCGGTGGGGACTTCCACCCCGCCCTGAAGACGTTCCCCGCACGCGGTGCGGGGCCGTGAATGATAGCGGATGCGGCGGATCGGGGCTGAACGGGGCTGCACGCCGTGGCAGTGCCTCAAGGCCCGCACCGCACCGCACCGCACCCGCACCGCATCCTGCTGCGAGGCGGCCGACCTCCGGTTATCATGCGCGGTCGTCCGCAGGCCAGGGGTTCTCCGGACACGGCCGCCCGTGCGCGGGCAACACCGGATCGCGACCGCGATCCTTGATCGGATATCGGGGAAGAGGAATGAAAGCAAGGTATTTGCGCGGCCTGCTGGCCGTGATGGCGATGGCATTGCCGCTGGCGGCGATGGCGCAGCAGGCGGGGAGCGGCGCGGTATCGCTGGCCGGCCCGGGCGCGGGGGCGTCGGAGGACTTCGATACGCTGGCCTCGGCACACAACACGACATCGTCGCTGCTGCCCGCGGGCTGGTATTTCCTGGAAACGGGCAACAGCAGCGCCAACAACACCTATTTGGTCGACGATGGCAGTTCGCCTTCCGGCAACACCTTCAGCTACGGCAGCGAGGGCTCCAGCGAACGCGCCCTCGGCGCGCTGGGTTCGGGCAGCGTCGTCACCACGCTGGGCGCGCAGCTGCGCAACGACAGCGGTGCGACGGTCACCGAGCTGGCCGTTGGTTTCCACGTCGAACAGTGGCGGCTGGGCGACCTCAACAGTGCCGATCGGCTGAGCTTTGCCTACAGCACCGACGCCACCGCGCTCAATACCGGCAACTGGACCGCTCTGGCGGCGCTGGACGCGATCTCGCCAGTCACCACGGGCACGTCCGGCCAGAAGCTCGACGGAAACCTCGCGGCCAACCGCGCGCCGGTATCGGGCACGATTTCCGGCCTGAGCCTCGCGCCGAACGCGGTGCTGTGGGTGCGCTGGGCCGACGCCAACGACCTGGGCGTGGACGACGCGCTCGCCATCGACGATCTCGTCTTCGGCACCCCGATCGACGTGCCACCGACCCTGGTGTCGAGCACCCCGGCGCACAACGCCACCGACTTCCCGGTCAACGCCGCGCTCTCGCTGAGCTTCTCCGAGCCGGTGGACGTCAGCGGCACCTGGTTCGAAATCCAGTGCACCAGCACCGGCTACCGCACCCCCTCCAACGTCCTGGTCAGCGGCGGTCCGACGCAGTATTTCCTGACCCCGGCGACGATCTTCGCCGTGGGCGAGAGCTGCGACCTGAGCTTCGACACCGACTTCATCGTCGATCGAGGTGCCAATGGCTACACCCTGACCGATCCGGGCACGATCCACTTCACGACGGTCGCGCCGCCGCCCAACGTCCTGCCGACCGTGGCCGGCACGGTGCCGACGCACGGTGCCAGCAACTTCCCCTCGGCCGGCGACCTCAAGGTGACCTTCAGCGAGCCGGTCGTCGCGGACGCTGGGGCGTTCAGCCTCGCCTGCGCCGCCTCCACCGGCATCGTGCTGACCCCGACCACCAGCGACGGCGGGGTGAACTTCAGCATCGACACCGGCACCGCGCTGGTGGCCGGCGACGCGTGCAGCTTCACCATCCACGCCGCCGCCATCATGGATCTGGACGGCGGCGCGATGGCGGCCGACGTCATCATCGACTTCACCGTGCTGGATATCGGCAACGTCGGTGCCTACTACGAGAACGTCAACCTGGCCTCGCCGCAGATGCTGCGCTGCTCGCTGCACGAAACCATCAAGGGCCACACGAAGTACCCCTACAGCGGCGGCACCACCAACACCTGGACGATCCTGGAAGTCGCGCAGGAAGACCCGGCCAACTCCAATCGCATCATCGACGTGTACCGCAACCGCTCCTACGCCAAGGGCAGCGACCGCGCCGGCACCGGTTCCGGCCTCACCTACAACCGCGAGCACTCCTGGCCCAACTCGCTGGGCTTTGGCAACAGCGACCTTGCCGCCTACACCGACACCCACATGCTGTGGCTGTCCGATACCGACCAGAACTCGGCGCGCGGCAACATGCCTTACGCCAACTGCCCCGCGTCGAGCGGCTGCCTGGAACTCGGCACCGAGATCAACGGAGGCGTCGGCGGACCCGGCCAGTCGAACTGGTACAAGGGGCCGAACGGCAACACCGGCTCGTTCCAGACCTGGAACCACCGCAAGGGCGAAATGGCACGCGCCATGTTCTACATGGCGATCCGCTACGAGGGCATCGCGTCCGAAGATGGCCACGACGGCGACACGCCGGACCTGGAGCTGACCGACAACCGCAGCCAGATCGTGATCACCTCCAACACCGCGGCCAAGGCCTACATGGGCCTGCTCAGCGACCTTCTGGCCTGGCACGCGGACGACCTGCCCGACGTCGAAGAAGTCATCCGCAACGGCGTGATCCAGAGCTTCCAGAACAACCGCAACCCGTTCGTGGACCACCCCGAGTGGGTGACGCCGGCGCTGTTCGCCTCCACCCAGCCGGCGACCTGCGCGCTCAACCTCAACGCCCCGGCCGCCAATGACGACAGCTATGCGGTGGCGCAGGGCGGCACGCTCAGCGTCGCAGCCGCCAGCGGCGTGCTGGTCAACGACAGCGACGCCGAGGGCGCACCGCTTTCGGCGCAGGTTGCGACCGCGCCCAGCCACGGCAGCCTCGCCCTGGTCGCCAACGGCGGCTTCACCTACACCCCGCAGGCGAGCTTCTGCGGCAGCGACAGCTTCAGCTACCGCGCCTCCGACGGCACCCGCGTATCGACGCCGGCCACGGTGACGGTCGCTGTCGGCAGCAGCTGCGCCGGCGGGTTCACCGTCACGGCGACCTCCGGCGGCAACGGCACGATCACGCCTGCCTCCCAGACGGTGACCTCCGGCGGCACCGCCAGCTTCACGGTCACGCCGGCGACCGGCTACCTGGTCGCCAGCGTGGCGGGCGACACCTGCACCGTCACCGGATCGGGCACCAGCTACAGCGCGGCCAACATCCAGGCCAACTGCGCGGTAACTGCGACCTTTGCGATCATTCCACCTGACGCGATCTTCGCCGACGGCTTCGAGAACTGATCCCGAATGCCTGACACGCAGCGGCCCGGAGCAATCCGGGCCGTTGTCGTTTCCGCCGTGGGATCCAGCCGTCGCGCCCGCTCCCGGACGCCGCTGCGCGATGTGCCCGATGCGTTCGATTCGGCCGGAATCCCGTCGTGCAAACCAACGCCGCCAGCGAAACCAGAGCCCGTTTCGGCAGGTTCGATGCTCGCATCGCAGTGGTGGTGCCGCATCCGCTCATCCGGCAGCGCCGGGAATCCTCTCCACGCCGTGGATGCGGCCATCCCGGATCAGCCAGGTACGTCCGTTCGGGGTGGTGGTGACGTACATCGCCTTGCCCGCCATGCGGCTGATGTAGACGTGCAGTTCGTTCGGCAACAGGCCGCGGTCCTCGGCAAACAGCATCGCGTCCGAGCCCTTTTTGTTCTGCACGATGACGCACTCGGAGGCCAGCGCTTGCACCTGCGTCACGGCGTCGCCGGACGCTGAAAGCTCGATGCGATAGCTGCCGCCCAGAACGTACACGTCCGCGAACGCGGCACGCGGCAATACATAGGCGTGCCAGCCATCATCCGCCGGCAGCACCAGCGTTTCCACTTCGTTGGAACACGTGGTGCGCTGCACCTCCCGCGCCGTGCGACCAATGGCGTGCTGCATCGCCAGATCCGCGCTCAGGGGCTCGGCGTCGATCGCCTCCAGCGCCTCGCGAATCCTGCCGGAACGATCCACCGCCGCCCGATACAACCCCACCGGCGCACCGTCCCGGGTGCCGACATAGGTGATCCGGACAACATCCGGCTGCACGTCTGCCACCCAGCCCTGCACGCGCCCGTCGCGCCGGAAGGCGCGAGACCGCTCGCCCTCCTTTGCCGCCGCCTGCACCGCGCGGTCGATCTGATACAGCGATGTGCCCAACTCCTCCGCCGTGCGCAGCCAGGCCTCGTCCTGCGCCTGCGCGGGCACGAACATCGGCGGGAGCGCCAGAGCTGCAACCGCCACGATTCGGATACGCCAGGCCATGTCGTCCTTCCTTCCACGTCGGTGATGCCGGCCAATATTGCATCGCAGCATTACGGCCGTATCTCAATTCGCGTCATGAAAAGGTCACGGAAGCCGGGCCGCTTCGTGTGGCCGTCCGCGACGGCGGCGAGGTAACCTACCCGTCACGAAGCCATCCTGCCTGCGTCCATGTGGGCATCGTCCGCCGCGACCGCGCGGCCCGCCCCCGGACAAGACGCCATGGCACCATCGCAGATCGGAACGCTGAGCCGCTGGATCGAGGAGCGCGGCTTCGGCTTCATCACGCCCAAGGCGGGCGGTGAAGACGTGTTCGTACACATCTCGGCGCTGCCGCGCGGCTCGCGACCGGAAATTGGCACGACGGTTTCCTTCGAGATGGAAACGGCCCCCGACGGCCGCCGGCGCGCCGTCCGGGTACGTCTGCCCCAGACGCTGGCCCTCGAACCTGTCGAACGGCACCGTCCGTCGTCACGGCCTCACACCGAGCACCATTCACCGCGCCCCGCACACGCACCGCGCTCGCATGACGCACGGCCGCGCCGCCAAAAGAGCTCTCTGCCGCGCCGCGCGCTGGTGCTGGCGATCGCGGCGACGGCTGCCTACGCCGGTGCGGCGTGGTTCCAGGAGCGCAACGCATTCGCGCCGCCTGCGGCGGAGCGCGCGGCGACGCGGCCGCAATCCAGCCGCGAGCCGGCACAGGCCGCAGCCTCGCCGTTCCAGTGCGACGGCCGTATCCACTGCAGCCAGATGCGCTCGTGCGACGAGGCGAAGTTCTTCATTCGCAACTGTCCGGGCACGCAGATGGACGGGGACCGTGACGGCGTGCCCTGCGAAAGCCAATGGTGCTCGGGGTGGTAAGCCGCGTGACGGACAAACATCGCGATCCGCCCGGGCCGGATGCCTCAGCCCTCGCGACCAGGCCGCCAGCCTTCACCGCGACGGTGATGCCACGCGGATCGTCCTGAGGCCCGACCGCCGGCACCGAAACCCAGTTCGACCAGCCGCAGCGCGCCGTCGCCGCCCTGCTCCACCAGGGTGCTGGCGCGGGTGCCGTAGTCGGTGCCGGCGATGAAGATCGGCGACAGCTGGCGCTCGCGCTCCAGACCGAAGCCGGTGTCGGGAAGCTGCGCGTCGGGAGCCGGTTCCGGATCGCGCAGCAGGGCCAGCAGGTCGTCGTCGCCCGCGCCGTGCGCGAGCGCGTCGGCCACCGCCGCGCGGATGCGGCGCATCTTCGGCCAGTCGCGGTCGATCGGGCCGTTGCTGATCGCGTGCAGGCCCGGCTCCAGACCACGCACGGTGCGGGTGGTGCCATCGAAGGCGAAAGCCCCTGCGGCGTCGCCGAGTACGAGGTTGAAGGGCGCGTAATCGTCGATGTGCCCACGCAGTGCGTCCAGCCACGATGCGGCGTCCTCGCCACCGCGCACGAAGCGGCTCACCAGCTCCCCGCGCGAGCGCGGTGCCGGCTGCGGCAGTCCGTTGCGCAGGTTGGTGACGGCGGCGAAGCGCCCGTCGCCACGAACCGCCAGCCAGCTCCCGCCGGCCACGAGGTCGCGTCCGCCGACCACACCCGGATCATCCTCCCAGGGCGCGGCCGGAGCGGCCGCGCGCGCGTGGAATTCGTCGCGGTTGGCCAGGAGCAGCATGCGGCTGCCCGGCCGCGCCGCGATGCCGACCAGGATCAGGCACACGGCGCGATTCGCTGGTTGGCGGACGGGCGCGGGTTCATCCCAGCAGCAGCGCGTTCATGCGACGCACGAAGGCGGCCGGATCGTCCAGCGCCGCGCCTTCGGCAAGCTGCGCCTGTTCAAAAAGCAGCAGCCCCAGGTCGTCGCGCCTGGCCGGGTCGGTTTCGGTGTCGTAGCGCTGCAGCAGCGGGTGCGCGGGATTGATTTCCAGCGCGGGCTTGCCTGCAGGCACGTCGTGGCCGGCGGCCTTGAGCAGGCGCTGCATGTGCAGGCCCATGTCGTGTTCGCCCATCACCAGGCAGGCGGGCGAATCGGTCAGGCGCTGCGACACCCGCACTTCGCTCACCCGCTCACCCAGCGAGGCGGCGAGCTTGCCGACCACGCCCTCGGCGGCCTTGGCGATCGCTTCCTGCTGTTCCGTGCCCGCACCGCCCTCGCCCAATTCGGCACGGCCCAGCGCGCCTTTGGCGACGTTGCGCAGCTTCCTGCCCTCGTACTCGGCAAGGTAGCCGATGGCCCATTCGTCGATGCGCTCGTGCAGCAGCAGCACTTCCACGCCATGCGCAGCCAGCCCTTCCAGCTGCGGGCTGTGGCGCACGGCGTTCCAGCCGTCGGCGCTGAGGTAGTTGATCGTCTCCTGCCCCGGCTTCATGCGGGTGAGGTAGTCATCGAGCGACACCAGGGTGTCGCGCTCGCCGCTGTGGGTGGAAGCGAAGCGCAGCAGTTTGGCGATGCGCGCGCTGTTGGACGGGTCTTCGGCAAGGCCCTCCTTGAGGACCGCACCGAACGCGCGCCAGAAGTCGGCGTACTTTTCCGGCTCATCGCGCGCGGTCTTTTCCAGAAGGTCCAATACGCGACGGGTCAGCGCGCTCCTGAGCTTCTCGACCTGGCGGCTGCCCTGCAGGATCTCGCGGCTGACGTTGAGCGGAAGATCGTCCGAATCGACCACGCCGCGCACGAAGCGCAGGTAGTTGGGCAGCATGTCCTCGGCGGCGTCCATGATGAAGACGCGCTTGATGTAGAGCTTCAGGCCCTTGCGCGCATCGCGCTCGAAGCCGAAATCGAACGGCGCGCGCGCCGGGATGAACAGGAGCGAGGTGAAGTTCTGGTTGCCTTCGACCCGATTGTGGCTCCACGCCAGCGCGTCGCCGAAGTCATGGCTGACGTGCTTGTAGAAAGCCTGGTATTCCTCGTCGGAAATTTCAGCCTTGGGCCGGGTCCACAGCGCCGCCGCCTGGTTGACGGGCTCGAACTCGGCGGTGGGCTGTCCGTCCTTTTCCACCGGCATGCGGATCGGAAAACCGATGTGGTCCGAATAGGTGCGCACCAGCGAGCGCAGGGTCCAGCCGTCGAGGAACTCGTCCTCGCCCTCCTTGAGGTGGAGCACGATGGTGGTGCCGCGCTCGGCCTGGCTCGCCGGGGCGAGCGTGAAGCGCCCGTCGCCCGAGGATTCCCAGGTGAAGGACTCGTCGCTGCCGGCGCGGCGGCTGGTGACCGTGACCCTGTCGGCCACGATGAAGGCGGCGTAGAAACCCACGCCGAACTGGCCGATGAGCTGGGCGTCGGCCTTCTGCGCCTCACCCAGCGCCTCCAGGAACTGGCGCGTGCCCGAGCGTGCGATGGTGCCTAGGTTGTCGATCAGCTCCTGCCGCGACATGCCGATGCCGCTGTCGGCAACGGTCAGGGTGCGCGCGTCCTTGTCGAAGGACAGGTCGATGCGCAGTTCCGGCTGGTCGCCGTAGAGCTCGGGCGCCTTGAGCGCCTCGAAGCGCAGCTTGTCGCAGGCGTCCGATGCGTTGGACACCAGCTCGCGCAGGAAAATGTTCTTGTTGGAGTACAGCGAATGGACGACCAGTCGCAGCACCTGCTGCACGTCGGACTGGAACTCGAAACTTTGGGCGTCGGTGGTCATGGGGCTCATTCCGGAAGATCAGGCGGATTGCCTGCAGATGGGCCTGGCGACGCGGATTTTCAAGGTGTCGGAAACGCCGACGGCCGCTTGCGCGGCCGTCGCGTGAGCCCTGTGCGGCCCGGTGCTGCGGTTGAAGCGGATCAGTTGGCCTTGGCGTTCGCGCTCAGGTCTTCCTTGATGCGCGCGGCCTTGCCCTGCAGGTCGCGCAGGTAGTAGAGCTTGGCAGCGCGAACCGCGCCACGGCGCTTGACCTCGACCGAGTCGATCGCCGGCGAATGGGTCTGGAACACGCGCTCCACGCCGGTGCCGTGCGAAATCTTGCGCACCGTGAAGGCCGAGTTCAGGCCGCGGTTGCGCTTGGCGATCACCACGCCTTCATAGGCCTGGATGCGCTCGCGGTTGCCTTCCTTCACCTTGACGTTGACGATGACGGTATCGCCCGGGCCGAACGTCGGCAGTTGGCGCTGGGCCTGCTCGGCCTCGAATTCCTGGATGAGCTTGCTGGTCATGATGGCACCGACCCGACGTGCGGGACTGATTGAGTGGGTTGAATCGGAAACGCGCCCGGGAAACCGGGACGTGCCGGCACAGGAACGCCGGCTGCCGCATGGGCAGTCGCGCATTGTAGCGACGAACCGGGGCGCATGACAAGTTGCGCGCTGCGGCCGCCTTCGCGGTCTGCGCCGGCGCCCCCCAACGCCCGCAAATGACGCGAAAAATCACCATGAAATCAATATTTTGGACAATACAATCCGCGCGGGAACATGCTGGGACAGTCACGCGACGCAGGACCTGCCGCCATCCGTCCGCGCCGTGCCCAACACGCATCGACCAAGGTCTAAGCCCGTGAATGGCAAGAGATTGCCGGGAACGCGCTACCCTTGACCGTGACCCTTCAGCCCGTTCGCAAGTCAAGGAAAGGTGCACCCATGAACCAGGAACGCGTCCATACCGCTTCGCCCGACTTCATCGCCCAGGCCAACATCAAGCCGGACGATTACCGACGAATGTACCGCGAGTCGATCGAGAACCCGGATGCGTTCTGGACGAACGTTGCCAAGCGGCTCGACTGGTATCGCTTTCCGACCGATATCCGCGATGTCTCCTACCGGCCCGACGATCTGCACGTGCGCTGGTATCAGGACGGCCGGATCAACGCCTCGGTGAACTGCCTGGATCGCCACCTGGCCGCGCGCGGTGACAAGACCGCGATCATCTGGGAAGGCGACGACCCGTCCAAGTCCGAACGCATCAGCTACCGCGACCTGCACGCCCGGGTCTGCCGCCTCGCCAACGCGCTGCGCAACCTCGGCGTGAAAAAGGGCGACTTCGTGGTGATCTACCTGCCAATGATTCCGGAAGCGGCGGTCGCGATGCTGGCCTGTGCGCGCATCGGCGCGCCGCACTGCGTGGTTTTCGGCGGTTTCTCGCCCGATTCGCTCGGCACCCGCATCGCCGACTGCAGCCCCAAGGTGATCATCACCGCCGACGAGGGCCTGCGCGGCGGCCGTCCGGTGGCGCTCAAGGCCAACGTGGACAAGGCGCTGCAGCGCCCGGATACCCACACGGTCGAAACCGTGGTGGTGGTGCGCCACACTGGCAACCCGGTGAACATGCAGTCGCCGCGCGACCGCTGGTACGACACCCTGGTCGAAGGCCAGCCGGCCGTCTGCGAGCCGGAAGTGATGGACGCCGAGGATCCGCTCTTCATCCTGCACACCTCCGGCTCCACCGGAAAGCCCAAGGGCGTGCTGCACACCACCGGCGGCTATCTGGTACACACCTCCTTCACCCACGAGGTGATTTTCGACCTCAAGGAAGACGACGTGTACTGGTGCACCGCGGACGTGGGCTGGGTCACCGGCCACAGCTACATCGTCTACGGGCCGCTCGCCAACGGCGCTACCACGGTGATCTTCGAGGGCGTGCCGAACTATCCGGACTTCAGCCGCTTCTGGCAGGTCGTCGACAAACACCAGGTCACCATCTTCTACACCGCGCCCACCGCGATCCGCGCGCTGATGCGCGAAGGCGAGGCACCGGTGGCGAAGACCTCGCGTGCCAGCCTGCGGCTCCTGGGCAGCGTCGGCGAACCGATCAATCCGGAGGCCTGGGAGTGGTACCACCGCGTGGTGGGCGAGGGCCGCTGTCCGATCGTGGACACCTGGTGGCAGACCGAGAACGGCGGCATCCTCATTTCCGCCATCCCCGGCGCGATTCCGCAGAAGCCCGGCTCGGCGACCCTGCCGTTCTTCGGCGTCGAGCCGGCCATCGTGGACAACGAGGGCAAGGTGCTGGAAGGCGTCGCCGAGGGCAACCTCGTGATCCTCAGCTCCTGGCCCGGCCAGTTCCGCACGGTCTACGGTGACCCCAAGCGCTACAAGGACTACTTCACCACCTACCCCGGCACCTATTTCAGCGGCGACGGCTGCCGGCGCGATGCCGACGGCTACTACTGGATCACCGGCCGGGTGGACGATGTGATCAACGTGTCGGGCCACCGCATGGGCACGGCGGAAGTGGAAAGCGCGCTGGTGGCGCACCCGAGGGTGGCCGAGGCCGCCGTGGTCGGCTTCCCGCACGATATCAAGGGCCAGGGCATCTACGCCTACGTCACCCTCAACGCCGGCGAGCAGCCGAGCGAGGAACTGCGCCGCGAACTCGTGGCCTGGGTGCGCAAGGAAATCGGCCCGATCGCCACGCCCGACCACCTGCAGTGGGCCGCGGCGATGCCCAAGACGCGCTCGGGCAAGATCATGCGCCGCATCCTGCGCAAGATCGCGGAAAACGCGCCCGAGCAGCTCGGCGACACCACCACCCTGGCCGACCCCAGTGTGGTCCAAACGCTGGTCAACGAACGCCTGGTCAGGTGAGGCCGCGGGACGCGGGAAAGGGAATGCAGGAATCACGGCGCGGCGCGCGGTGCCGCCGGCTCCCGCGATTCCCGCATTCCCGATCCCCCACGCCGCTCCGGTGAACTTCCTTGCCCACTTCCTGTTGGCCGATCAGGGCGATCTCGCCCTGGTCGGAGCCTTCCTGGGTGACTTCGTGAAAGGTCCGATCAGGGGATTCACGCCGGAAGTGGCGATCGAGATCCGCGTGCACCGGCGCATCGATGCCTGCTGCGATACGCACCCGGTCATGCAGGCCGCGCTTGCCTGCTTTGCTCCCGAACGCCGGCGCTTCGCCGGCATCGCCATGGACGTGTTCCACGACCACGTGCTTGCGCGCGACTGGCACCGGCACGCCAGCGAGCCGCTGGCGGACTTCACCGCCCGGGTCTACCGGGCGCTGGACGAGCACGCCGACCTCCTGCCCGAACCCGCACGCCGCATAGCCTCGCGCATGGCGCAGCAGGACTGGCTTGGCGCGTATGCGCACGTCGACGGCATGCCTCGCGCGCTCGCGGGCATCGGGCGGCGCCTGTCGCGCGGCGGCGAGCGGCTGGAGGCCTGCGCGATCGACCTGGCGCGCCATTACGACCGCCTGTCGGAAGGTTTCGCGCCGCTGTTCGCGGATCTGGACCAGCTTGCCAGGGACACGCGGCGGCACATTCTTGCGCCTCCCGGATAGGTAATCGGGGCGATTCGCCAGTACGATGCGCCCCGTCCGCTGCCTGTGCGCAGGGAACTTCGGGGACCACGTTGAAGAAGGCCGGCAGATGAACGGAACCCTCGTCCGCTTGCGAACCAACAGGCGTCGATCCTGCGCCACCACGCATCCGGCGGCACGCGCATGACGCTGGACATCGTGCTGGTGCTCGCAGTCACCATCGGTGCAATCACACTGTTCGCCACCGAGAAGCTGCGCATGGACGTGGTGGCGATCTTCCTGGTCGCCACGCTCACCTTGCTGGGCCTGATCACGCCGTCGCAGGCACTCAGCGGCTTCAGCAACCAGGCCACGATCACCGTGGCGGCGATGTTCGTGCTGGCGGCCGGGCTGCGCAGCAGCGGCGCACTCTCGGGCGTGGGCCGCATGCTCACCCGGGTGAAATCACCCACGGCCTTCCTGCTGCTGCTGTTCGCGGCGCTTGCCATCGTCTCTCCGTTCGTGAACAACACCGCCGTGGTCGCAGTGTTCATGCCGATCGTGCTCACCGCCAGCGCGCGCGTCGGACTGCCCGCCTCCAAGGCGCTGATTCCGCTTTCCTACATGTCGCAGATCGCGGGCGTGTGTACCCTGGTGGGCACCTCGTCGAACCTGCTGGTCGACGCCATCGCGCGCGACCTCGGGCACCCGGGATTCACCATGTTCGAGTTCACCGCGCTGGGCGCGGTGTGCTTCGCGGCCGGCGGCATCTACCTGCTCACTTTCGGGCGCTGGCTGCTGCCCGATACCCGCCAACCCGAGCTGGACGAGGAGTTCGAGCCGGGGAAATACATTACCGAACTGCGCGTCATGCCGGGTTCGGCGCTGCTCGGCACCTCGGTGGAAGAGGCGCGGCTGGCGGCGCGCTTCGATGTCTTCGTGCTCGAACTTCTGCGCGACGGCAAGAAGCTGTGGTCGCCGCGCTCGCAGACCCTTCAGACCGGCGACATCCTGCTCGCACGCGGCGACTGGGCGCGCCTGGACGCGCTCCGAAAGGAGGCCGGGCTCGCGATCGAGGCCGAGCACAAGTTCAAGGACCGGCAGCTGCGCAAGGACGCCAATCTGGTCATCTCCGAGGTCATGATCGCGCCCAATTCGCGCCTGGAAGGCCTCGACATGGAGGCGGTGGACCGGATCTGGCAGCACAACGTGACGGTGCTTGCGATCCAGCGGCGCGGACAGGTGCTGCGCGAGAAGATCAAGGACGTGGCCTTCAGCGTGGGCGACATCCTCTTGATGATCGTGCCGGAAAACGAGATGCACATGCTGCGCCGGGACAAGAACGTGATCGTCCTGTCCAAGCGCGGTGCCGCGCGCCCCAGCGGCTGGCGCGCGCCTTTCGCGCTGGCCACGATGGCGCTGGTGATCATCGTTTCCGCGCTCGGCTGGATGCCGATCGCGCTGACCTCCCTGGTCGGCGCCGCCGTCATGGTGACGGCCGGCTGCCTGGGCGGCGACGATGCCTACGAGGCCGTGGACTGGCGCATCATCATCGTGCTGGCGTGCCTGCTGCCGCTGGGCGTCGCGATGAGCCAGAGCGGCGCCGCCGAGTTCCTGGTGCGCCATCTCATCGGTCTGGTCGAACCCTATGGGCCCTGGGTCGTGCTGGCGATGCTGTATCTGGCCGTCCTGATGCTGTCCGAAGTGATGAGCCACGCCGCCGCCGCGGTGCTCCTGACACCGATCGCCATGTCGACCGCGCACCTCATGGGCGTGGACGCCACGCCGTTCCTCATCGCCGTGACCTTTGCCGCCGGCACCAGCTTCGCCACCCCGGTGGGCTACCAGACCAACACCATGGTCTACAACGCCGGCGGCTACCGCTTCGTGGACTTCATGAAGGTCGGCCTGCCGCTGAACCTGATCTTCTGGGTCATCGGGATCATCATGATCCCGAAGCTGTGGCCGTTCTGATCGAGCTTCGCCAATCCGGCACGCATCCGGCGGGTCAGGCCGGCAGCCCGTAGCTGCGCAGCAGGGCAGCGGGATCCGGTTCGCGGCCGCGGAAGGCGATGAAGCTCTCCAGCGCCGGGCGCGAGCCGCCCACGGCAAGGATCTCCCGGCGGTAGCGCGCGCCGGTATCCGCGTCGAACAGATCGCTGTCCTCGAACGCCGAGAACGCATCGGCCGCCAGCACCTCGGCCCACAGATAGCTGTAGTAGCCGGCGGCATAGCCCCCGGCGAAGATGTGGCTGAACGCGTGCGGGAAACGCGCCCAGGCCGGCGGGCGGATCACTGCGACCTCGTCGCGGACCTCCTCCAGCAACTCCATCACGCGGGCACCGCGCGCCGGGTCGTATTCCAGATGCAGACGGAAGTCGAACAGCGCGAACTCGAGCTGGCGAACCAGGAACATCCCGGCCTGGAAGTGGCGCGCGGCCAGCATCTTGTCGAGCAGCGCCTGGGGTAGCGGCTCACCGGTCTGCCAGTGGCGCGCAAACAGATCGAGCGACTCGCGGTGCCAGGCGTAGTTCTCCAGGAACTGGCTGGGCAACTCCACCGCGTCCCATTCCACACCTTCGATGCCGGCCACCGAGGGCAAGTCGACCTCGGTCAGCATGTGGTGCAGGCCATGGCCAAACTCGTGGAACAAGGTGACCACATCGTCGTGGGTGAGCAGCGAGGGCATGCCGCCCGCGGGCGGTGCGAAGTTGCACACCAGATAGGCTACCGGCAGCTGGACGCCGTCCCCGCGGCGCATGCGGCTGCGGCATACGTCCATCCAGGCACCGCCGCGCTTTCCGGCGCGTGCGTACAGGTCCAGATAGAAGCCGGCGAGCGGGCGGTCGTCGGCATCCAGGATGTCGAAGAAGCGCACCTCCGGATGCCAGACGTCCACGCCTTCGCGCCGCACGAGCCTCAGGCCGAACAGGCGCGAGGCCACCTCGAACAAGCCGGCAATCGCCGCCTCGGCGGGGAACCAGGGTTTGAGATCCTCTTCGGTGAAGGCAAAGCGGCTCTGGCGCAGCTTCTCGCTGGCATAGGCAATGTCCCAGGGTTCAAGCGCCTCGATGCCCAGCGTCTCGCGCGCGAACCGCGCCAGCGTCTCGCGCTCGCTTTCGGCCACGGGCCGCGCGCGGCGTGCAAGATCGTGCAGGAAACCCAGCACCCGCTCGGGGGTGCCGGCCATCTTGTCGGCCAGCGACACCTCGGCCGCATTGGCGAAACCCAGCAGCCGTGCGGCCTCGTGGCGCAGGGCGAGAATCTGCCCGATGCGCGCGCTGTTGTCGTGGGCTCCAGCTTGCGGACCCTGGTCGGAGGCCCGGGTCTGGTAGGCCGTCCAGACGACCTCGCGCAGCGCGCGATCATCGGCAAAGGTCAGGAGCGCGGTCACCACCGGCCCCTTGAGTGTGGCGAGGTGGCCGCTCGTCCCGGCATCGGCCGCCGCCTGCGCCAGGAGCGCGCGCGCCGACTCCGGCAGGCCCGCCAGTTCCGCATCGGAAACCGGCCGCGTCCAAGCGTCGGTGGCATCGAGCACCGCGCTGCCGAACTGGGTGGTCAGCCGCGAAAGTTCCGTCTGGATCTGCGCGAATCGCTTGCGACCCTCGCTCTCCAACGCCACGCCCGAGAGTCGGAAGCCGCGCAGACTGTCTTCCACCACGGTGCGGCTGGCCCGATCGAGCGCGTTGAAAGCCGGCGCCTCGCGCACCGCCTTCACCGCCTCGTAAAGGTCACGGTTCTGGCCCAGCCAGGTGGCGTGCTCGGTGAGCTTTTCCAGCGCCTCCTCGTAGGCTTCGCGCAGCTCGGGCGAATCCTTCACGCCGTGCAAGTGGGAGACGGGCGAGAACGCGCGGCCCAGGCGCTCTTCCTGCGCCTCCAGCGGCTGCATGAGGGCCTCGAAGTTGCGTGCACCGGCGTCCGCGACGAGCCGCTCGACCACCTGGCGATACCCGTCCAGCAGCGTGTCGACGGCCGGTGCCACGTCGGCGGCGGAAATACGGGAAAAAGGCGGCAGGTCGCCGGCGGAGAGAAGGGGATTGGCGGTGTTTTCCATCGCCACGACATGGAGCGCACGCCGCGGGTTTTCAAGCGCGGGCCGGTGTCCTCCCCCGACCCGACGCCTTCAGCGCCAGATCACCGGCGTCGGAGCCGGGAAGTAGACGGTGCCCGAGACGCCCAGCTGGCCACGTGTGTTCGCGCCCCAGCAATACGCCCGTCCCTGCGCGTCCAGCGCACAGGCATGCTGGCCGCCCGCGGCAATGGCGCGCGCGCCGGAGCCCATGCCCGATACCGGCGCCGGCTGCGCATGATTCGTCCAGGCGTCGTCACCCAGCCCGAGCCGGCCGTCCCAGCCATTTCCCCAGCACCAGGCCGACCCTCCGCTCGTCAGCGCGCAGGTGAAATCGGTCCCGGCCGAGATCTGTTCCACGGCGTCGGGAAGGCCCCGCACGGCGACCGGTTCGTCCCGCGACTGCCCCGGGATGGTGTCCCCATCGCCCAGCTGACCGTAGAAGCCGTCGCCCCAGCACCAGGCCATACCGCTCACCAGGGCGCAGGTGTGCGTCTGGCCCGCGGTGATCTGCTCCGCACCACCCGGCAGGCCCTGCACGACGGCGGGAGTCGGGCGCTGCATCCTGTCGCCGATTCCCAGCTGGCCGAACCCGTTGCCGCCCCAGCAGCGCACCTCGCCGCCCGTGATGAGGGCGCAGGCGTGGCTGCCGCCGGCTCCGATGGCACGCGCGCCCTGGGTGATCCCGGCGACGGTCACCGGGCGATTGCTTCCGGCGGATGATCCGCCGCTGCCGAGCTGCCCGGAGTCGTTGGCGCCCCAGCAGCGGATCGCGCCCACGCCGGTGATGGCGCAGCTGTGCGCCGGGCCGGCCGCCACCGCACGCACGTTCGACCCCAGACCCGAAACCTCGACCGGCGTTTCGCGGCTGACGAAGCTTCCGTCCCCGAGCTGGCCCCGATCGTTCCCTCCCCAACACCAGACGCGGCCGGACTCGCTGGCCGCGCAGGCGTGGGAATCGCCCGCCGCGACCGCACGCATCGGGCCGGGCAGTCCTTCCACGCGCTCCGGCCAGGACACCCTGGCCGATCCGGTAATCCCGGACTCGACCCAGCGGTTTCTGCCCCAGCACCACACCTCGCCCGCGGCATCCAGACCGCAGCTGTACCCGCTTCCGGCGCTGATCTGGCGAATTCCGTCGCGCAACCGGACGAAGTTCGCAGTGACCTGGCGTGCGCCCGCCATCACCAGATCGCAGCTGTCCTTCCAACCGTCGCACGCACCCGACCAGCTGACGAAGGCCGAGTCCGGCGCGTCGCTCACCGCCGCCAGGGTCAGCGGGGAACCGACGGTGCGCGAGACAACGCAGGTCGAACCGCAGTCGATTCCCTCGGGCTCGCTGATCACCAGGCCCGCACCGTCGCCGGCGATCGTGACCTCCAATGGATATTCGGCCTCGTCGATGCTCAGGGTGACCGGAAGCGAACGGGGACCACCCGAACAGGCGACGTAGAACCCGCGGTCACCCGCCGCCCATGCGTGCAGCGTGGTGCTGGTCCACTCTCCCTGCGCCAGCTCGCCGCGGGGAATGCGGAAGATGCCCACGTCGTCCGGACTGCGGCGGATATGGCAGGTGGCGTTCGCCGGCACCTCGCGCAGGACCCAGCCAAAGCGCACCGGGATGCCCGATCCGCGCACGATGTGTTTCTGCACGACGCCCGTCGCGCTGTCCAAGCGGAGCATCGCGCGCGGCCCCGGATCGGGCACCGTGCTCCAGTCCACGGCCACCGGTTCGCGCCGGCTGTTGCGGTCGCCGGCGCCGAGCTGCCCGGTTTCGCCATCGCCCCAGCAGTAGGCCGCACCCTCGGCGGACACCGCGCAGCTGTGGCGGCTGCCGTTCGCCACGCTGCGCATCGCCGGCAGGCCGGGCACCGCGAGCGGCTGCGGGCTGAATGCACCGGAGGGTCTGGCCAGCTGGCCCTGGCGGTTGCTCCCCCAGCACCAGACCTTGCCGTCGCTGAACACCGCGCAGGAATGATTGCCGCCGGCGGCAAGATCCAGGGCATCGAGCGGCAGGTCGCCGACCGGCCACCGCGGCATTTCGAGCGAGGGGGCGCCCGACTGCCCGAGCTGGCCGTCCAGGTTGTTGCCCCAGCACCGCACCGCGCCGGCGCCGTCCAGGGCGCAGCTGTGCTGTTCGCCGGTCGAGATCGCACGCACGCCGCTGGCCAGGCCGGTCACCGCGACCGGGGTGTGGCGATCGCCGGCCACCGCCAGCTGCCACTCCCCGTCGCCAAGCTGGCCGTTGCCCCCTCGACCCCAGCATTTCACCGCACCGGTTTCGGTCAGCGCGCAGACGTGGCCACCGCCCGCCGCCAGCGCGCGTACGGGCTCGGAAATACCCTGCACGGCGCCAGGCGCACGATGATCCTCGAGCGTGCCGTCACCGAGCTGGCCCCAGGGATTGCGCCCCCAGCAGACCACGCCGGATTCACCCGCCGCGCAGGTGAAGTTGCCGCCCGCGGCCACGGCGGTCACGCCCTGCTGAAGGCCGCTGACCGGCACCGCGACATCGCGGTTCACCGTGGTGCCATCGCCCAGGCGGCCGCCGGCGTTGGCGCCCCAGCAGTACACCCCGCCATCGCGAATCAGGACACAGGCATGGTCGTCACCGACGCTCAGTGCGGTGGCTGCGCCGGGCAGGCCGCGCACTGCGACCGGCGTTACGCGCAGGGTGCGGCTGCCGTCGCCGAGCTGGCCGGACGCGTTCCAGCCCCAGCACCAGACGCCGCCGCCCTCGTCCAGCGCACAGGTGTGGCGCGTGCCGGCATCGACCGTGCGCAAGAGCGGCCCGGTGTTGATGGTTGCACCCGTGGCTGGCAACGTCATCAAGAAGCACGCCAAGACAAGAATCAATCCGAATCCGATGCACGACACCTGCAGCCCATCGGCCGGTCGCGCGTCCCTGACAAGAAACTCGTCCATGGGGAAACTCCTCAAAAGCCCACCGGCGCCCGCCCCCTCGGTCACCCCTGTCTGTTTGCCGCTGCGCAAATGCGCTAGCGTTCACGGCATGCTACACCGCACTCCGCCACCGCCGCCAACCGACAGCCCGCAGGCGCGCCTGCGCTGCTTTCTTGCGGGCCTGTCGCTGTTTTCCGATCTGCCCGAGGCCACGCTCGATGAGCTGGCCGCGCGGGCCGAGAGCATCGCGCTGGCAGGCGGCATGACCCTGCTCGAACAGGGCACGGCGTCCGACGCCTTCCTGGTGCTGCGCTGGGGGCGACTGGCGGCATGGCGCACCGGCGACGACGGACAGGCCCGGCGCCTCGGACAGATCAGCCCGGGCGAGTGCGTCGGAGAGGTCGGGCTAATCCTCGACCAGCCGCGCACCGCCACCGTATTCGCGCTGCGCGACAGCGAGCTGGTGCGCTGGCCGCGCAGCGAATTCGAACAGCTCATCGCGCACCATCCCGCGGCCATGCTGCGGCTCACGCGCGAGGCGTTGAAGCGCTATGCCGCGACCGCGCATCGCCCGGCCGAGGTGCGCTGCATCGCCGTGCTTCCGGGAACGCCGGGCGTGGATGCCGTCGCGTTCGCCCGCCGCCTGGCGCGCGCCCTGCCCTGGCTGGGCAAGGTGCGAGTGGTGGAGGCCGACGAGGCGCGCAGCCGCAGCGGCGGATGGTTTTCGCGGATGGAGCAGGAGGCGCACGGACTGGTCTACGTGGGCGACGACGACCCGGCCTGGCGCGAGCGCTGCGTGCGCCAGAGCGACGCGGTGCTGATGCTGGCCGACACCGACGACAAGCCCGACCACGCGCTGCCCACCCCGCGCGCGCTGTCACCGCACCTGCCGCTGCACCTGGTGCTGCTGCGCCGCGATGTCCCTGCCGCAGGCAGCACGCATGCCTGGCTGGAGGCGTTTCCCGGTCGCGCCATGCACCACCATGTCATCGACGACAATGACCTCGCGCGCTGCGCCCGGCTGCTGGGCGGGCGCGCGACCGGGCTGGTGCTCTCCGGCGGCGGCGCGCGCGGCTTCGCCCACATCGGCGCGATCCGCGCGCTGCGCGAGCACCGCATCCAGGCCGATTACATCGGCGGATGCAGCGCCGGTGCCGTGGTCGGTGCCGGAATCGCGGCGGGCTGGGACGAGGCCCACCTGGTGCGCGCGATGCGCACCGCCTTCGTCGACCATGATCCGCTCTCGGACCGCACCCTGCCGCTGGTGGCGATGTCGAGCGGTCGCCGCGTTTCCCGCGCGCTGCGCGCCATGTACGGCGAGCACCGCATCGAGGACCTGCGCATTCCTTTCTTCTGCGTATCGACCGACCTCACCGGCGGCAAGCTGCACGTGCACGATCGCGGCTCGCTGTGGATCGCGCTGCGCGCCGGCAGCGCGCTGCCCGGTCTGGTGCCGCCGGTGTTCCACGACCATCGGGTGCTGGTGGATGGCGGCGTCATCGACAACCTGCCGGTGGACGAGATGCAACACCGGCTGAGCGGGGCCATCGTGGCGGTGGACGTGGGCGGCAGCTACCGGCTGGAAACCACGCTGGAGGAAACCGCCCTGCCGTCCTCCTGGCTGGAGTTCCTGCGCCAGTGGCGGCAGAAGAAGTACCCCGGCATCGGGCGCATCCTGTGGCGCGCCGCCATGGTGAACTCCGACGCGAACGCGGCGCGCCAGCGCAAGCTCTCCAGCCTGCTGCTGCGCCCGCCGCTGGCCGGCATCGATCTGCTGGACTGGAAGAAGTTCGACCAGGCGGTGGAACTGGGCTACCGCGACACCCTGCGCCACTTCCAGACCCACCCCGCGGCGCTCGCCGCCCACGCCGAACAGGTCGAAAAGGCTTGAACGACCGCTGAACCGGGCGCCCGCCGGCGTCAGATTTTCCCGCCATCCGCCGTACTCCCCTGCAAGAGCCGCCGCAAGCCATGGACCGCCTCGGGGCGAGTGCTAGGATGATGGACGGGCGGCGAACCGGAACAGACAGTCGAGGCGAGCATGAAGACGCACCTGGGGCATTACGAGATCGAATCGGAGATCGGCCGCGGCGGCATGGGCGTGGTGTACCGCGCCTTCGAGCCGGCGCTCAACCGCCATGTGGCGATCAAGGAGCTTTCGCCCTCGCTCGCGCACGATCCGCAGCTGGTCGAACGCTTCCTGCGCGAGGCGCGCTCGATGGCGGCCCTGTCGGACCCGCACATCATCCAGATCTACTACATCGGAACCGACGAGGCGACCTCGCAGCCGTTCTTCGCGATGGAATTCGTCGAGGGCGAGTCGCTCTCGGCCATCCTCAAGCGCGACGGCAAGATCGGCGTGGAGAACACCCTGCGCATCCTGCACCAGACCGCGCAGGGCCTGGCCACCGCGCACGACCGCGGCGTGATCCACCGCGACATCAAGCCCGGCAACCTGATGCTCAGCGACCGCGGCCAGGTCAAGATCGCCGACTTCGGCATCGCGCTGGCCACCAAGGACGTCTCGAAGAAGCTCACCACCACCGGCGAGTTCGTCGGCACGCCCGGCTACCTCTCGCCGGAAGTGTGCCTGGGCAAGCCGATCGACCAGCGCTCGGACATCTTTTCGCTCGGCATCGTGATGTTCGAGATGCTCAGCGGGCGCACCCCGTTCAGCGATGAAAGCCCGCTGGGCCTGATGCTGGAAGTGGTCAAGGCCGAGATTCCGAACATCCAGGAGCTCAATGGCGAGGTCGACGCCCAGACCGCGGCGATTCTTGTACGCATGGTCGCCAAGGAGCCCGAGCAGCGCTTCCAGAGCTGCCATGACCTGGCGGCGGCGCTCGAGGCGCATCCGCTGATGGCGCGCGGCGGCACCGTCAAGCTCGCGCGTCCGGCCCTCGTCCCCGATGCCGCGACCGTCATCGGCACGCCCGCGCCCAGGTCCACCGCGCGCAAGGTGACGCCTCCGCCGGTGGTCCGCTCGGGCGCAACGCCGGCGCAGTCCGCTCCGGCAATTCCCGTACGCGCGACCACGCCCAGCGCGCAGGCCCGGCCCTCGGTGCTGGAGCGTCCGGTGCCGCAGCGCAGCTCGGCCTGGATCCCGCTCGCGATCGCCGCCGTGCTGGTGCTGTCGGTCGCCGGCGGCGCGTTCGCCTTCCGCGGCCAGATCGTGGATTTCATGCGCGGCTTCGGCGACGGCTTCGCCGGACGCACGGAAGGCGCCTACGATGCGGGCCGCAACACCGGCAAGGCCAGCAACCCGATCGGCACCAGTCTGGCGGCCGATGCCGCGCCCACGTCATCCGATGAGGCCGCGGCGAACGCCTCCGCCGCATTGGCCGCCGAGGCTGCAGCGGTGGCGGCGGCTGACCCGAAGATGCCCGCCCAGGTCGTACTCCAGGATCAGGCCGCCACCGCCTCGACCGTGATCGAAGTGGAAGCCGTACCGGCACCCATGGCGACCGCCAGCGCTGCGCCGGCGGTCTTGGCGACGGTCCCGGCTACTGCGGCATCCGTCGCCGCGACACCTTCTCCGGGGGAAGGCGGGACAACCACCGTGCCGGCGACAGCCGCGCCCGTCGCGCCCAAGACGCAAACCGTGGCCAGCGCGGCACCGCGCCCGGTGGCACCACCCGTCCCGCAGCGCGTGGCGGTGATCGCGCTGGGCGATTCGGCCATTTCCGGCCCGGCGCGCAGCCGCATCGAAAACCGCCTTGCCGCCGCCGGCTTCGACCTGGTCGACGCCGAGGTGCTCGGCGTGGGCGGCAGCGACCTCGCCAGCGCGCTGAACGCACTGCGCCGTTCGGCCACCGTGGCCGTGGTGGTGCGCGCCGAGCCGGTCGGCTCGCAGCAGCTCAGCTACTACGGCCGGACCTCGGAGCTTTACACCGCCACCCTCACCGTGCGCGCCTACCGCACCTCGGACCGCAGCTCGATCGGCGGCGGCCTCAGCGAAAAGGTGCAGTTCACCACGCTCAACGCCGACAGCCAGGCCGAGTCCGCGCTGTCGGGCAAGCTCGGTGGCCTCATCTCGAGCCTCGCGCCCTACCGCAAGCGCGGCTGACGGTCCGCAGCAGAGATTACCCCGCCCCGCCCTGGCCTCGCCGGGCGGGGCTTTTTCGTGGGGCATCCAGAACCTGCAACCCGTCGCGCCGCGGCGCGAGGCGGGTCATCGCAAGCGCGCCCTCGAGCCGCCCGCGGTCCTCAGGGAAAACTCTCGCAGCCGCGTGCGATTTCACCCGCCTGCGATTCACCGCCTTCGGCCGGCGCCATCCCGTTCGACGCCTGCGCCCGCCAGCGCGCGGCCTCGCGATCGGCCCACCGCTCCGCCTCCGCCCGCTCGTCAGCTCCCATGGACGCAAGGCTGCGGGCAAGCACGCCGCCCACCGCCGGGCCCACCTCGTCCTCCCCGAATACGCGGGTCATCAGCAGCGCGTAGCGCGCGAACCGCCTGCGGTCGGGCATGGACAGGCGGGGCGTCTCCTCGCCGCCGGGAATCCACGCCGGGCTGTGAAGCATGATCATGCCTTCCAGCGCCAGCGGGTTGGCCTGCCGGACGCCCTCTTCGAGAGCGGCGCGCCCGTGGTCCGACAGGAACTGCGGGTAGATGAATCCGGTGCTGCCGCCAAGGCCGCCCGGCGAACCAAAATGTCGCGGCATCCTGGCGATGCTGCCGTCCTGTCGCGACATCACGAGCAGCACCTTCTGCGCCGAGCTCATGCGGCTGAAGGCGCGTTCGGCGAAGGCGTCCGCGTCGGGAAAGCGCGCCGGGTCGGCGCCTTCACACCACGACGCCAGGGCGCGGGTTTGCTCCAGCGCGTTGGCGATCGACAGCACGGCCATGTCTTCGCTGATCCGGGGCGCCTCCCCACGCTCCAGATGCGCCTGCATCTGTTCGGCGCGGCGCAGGCGCTGTTCGACCATCCGGCAGCGCCGCGTCCCGACGAACAGGCGGCACGCCGCGTCCGGATCACCTGCCTGCGCGAGCCGCTCCAGCGCATCCATCTGTTCGACCAGCGGCAGCGCGGCTTCCGGCATGGGTAGCGGCGGGCGCACCGCAGTCGGATCAACGGAGCGATCGATGCTCACCCCTGCCAACGGTATGTCCTGTCCAGGCGCGGGTTCGTCCATTGGCCGCCCTCCTGGCGGACACCGGATTCTGCACCGTCTTGGCGCCCCTTCCCTCCCTCAGAACCGTCGAACACGCTGAAAAGAAGGCCGGCCAACGCAAGCGCGCCAGCGAGCAATGCGGCCTGCCGCCGGAACTTGATGGCGTTACGCGTACGCATTCCAGTCACCCCGGCTTGGCCACCATCAGCCAGAACACCGCCACCAGGCCCGCGAACGCCGGCCAGCCCAGCGCGAACCACAGACGCATCAGGCGATGGTAGGACGGCGGAAGCGGCGCGCCGGCGGCGTCCGCGGCCTCGGCCAGGGCGCGCAGCCGATACTGGATCCAGACCACCGGCAGCCAGCACGCGCCGGCCAGCGCGTAGAGCCCGAGCGAGAGCCGGATCCACGATGCGCCCCAGGAAAGCCCCATCAGGTGCAGGAGCCAGAAGCCGGTCAGCGGCTGGACGATGATGGCCGGAGTGGTGAACAGCCAGTCGGCCAGCACCACGTGGCGCGCCGTGACCGCGATCGCCGCCACCTCGCCGCGCCGGTACGCCATCCACTGGAAGAAGGCCGTGCCCAGCCCGGTGCCGAACAGCACCGTGGAGGAGAGGATGTGCAACGTCTTGACGAGCAGGAACTCCACTACTGCCGCTCCGCCCCCGCCGCGGCGATCGCGATGGCGACCAGGACCACGATGTTCTTCAGAAGCCCCCCGAACGGGTCCAGCCAGACGCCCGGCAGCAGCGCGCCGATGCAGACGGTGTAGCCGACCACGAGCGCGGCCATCGCGACCAGCGGGCGGCGCGGGCGGCGCGCGAGAAGGAGCCACAGACCCAGCGCGACGTCGGCAAGGCTTCCGCCCAGCGCGAGCGGACCGGCCCAGGATTGCGGCAGCCCGCCGGCTTCGAACAGCGACTCCACCGCCGCCACGGGCGTCATCAGGCCGACCGCGCCCGAGGCGAGAAAGGTGAGCGCCAGCGCCGCGTGCAGGAGCGGCCGCAGGAACACGGTTCGCGCCTGCCAGCGGTCCGCGCTGCTGGCCGCGCCGCGCGCAAGCGCCACTTCCAGTGGCGCGGGGTTCCACCCCAGCACCGCCCGGCTATGCGACAGCGACGCATCCGAAACCACGCTGCCGCGCTCCAGCATGCGCCACATCGTCATGCCCAGCGGCCCGCGCCCGAACGCTTCGCCCAGCCGCGCGCCGAGCCGCGCCAGCGCGCGCGGAACCGCAATGAATCGCGCCTCGCCCATTCCCAGCCAGCGCCGCCACAGGCCGAGGTAGCGGCGCAGCGTGATCGCCTCCGGGCCGCCCAGCTCCAGGCGCTGGCCGGCCGCCTCGGGACGCTCCAGCGCGGCGAGCACCGCGGCTGCCAGATCCTCGGCATCCAGCGGCTGCAGCCGCGCCTCGCCGCGCCCGGGAAGCGGGATCAGCGGCAGCGCCGCGAGCCCGCGCAGCAGCGTGGTGCCGCCGTAGGAACCGCGCGTGGAATAGACCACCGAGGGGCGCAGCACCACCGCGTCGATGCCGCTGCGCAGGATGGCTTCGTCGCCCCGGTGCTTGGAGGCGACAAACTCGGCGTCGCGCGGATCGCCCAGCGCGGATACCTGCACCAGGCGGCGTACGCCGGCGTCCCGGCAGGCCTGCGCCAGCGCCAGCGGCACCGTCGCGTGGACCCGCTCGAAGTCGCCCGCGCGCGCTTCCCGCAGGATGCCGGCGCAGTTGACCACCGCGTCGATCCCGGCCAGCCGCGGGCGCCACGCCGCGGCATCGACGTCGCGCGTGAAGTCGCAGGCCACCGAGTCCATGCCGGGCATGGCGGCGCGCGAACCGCGCACCGCGGCCACCGGCACGTGTCCGGCGCGCAGCAGCGCCGCCACGACGTGCATGCCGATGAAGCCATAGGCGCCGGTGATCAGCACCCGCACCGACGCGCTCCGGGAAACTCCGCCGAATGGCGCGGCGCGGGGCGCGGACCGGGCCTCCGGCTCACTCCCGCGCCTCCCGGTCGCGCAGCGCGGACTCCAGCCTGTCGAGGGTCGTCTTGGCGCGCGGCGAGACTTCCGGCATCTCGTCCAGGGCCCGCCTGGCGCGCGCCAGCGCGGCGCGCGCCGGCGCGGGCTCGCCGCGCGCGAGATGCGCCTGGGCCAGGGCGGCCTGGGCGAGCACCTTGATGTCGCTGCGGGTGTCCTCCAGCCGTTCGGCCATCGCCACGGCTTCTTCCGCCGCGGCCAGCGCCTTGTCCAGGTTGCCCGCTCCCAGCGCCATGCCCACCAGGTTGGTCAACCCGAAGGCGACCATCGGGTGATCGCCGCGATAGGTGCGCCGGCGCAGCTCGACCGACTCGCGCGCCAGCTCCAGCGCCTCCTCGCGCCGCCCCATGTCGGACAGCAGCAGCGCGCGGTTGTTGAGCTGGATGGCCATTTCCCGGGTGGCCTCGGGATACTCCGTCCGCAGGATGTCGTAGGCGCGCCGGTACAGCGCATCGGCCTCCTCGCGCCGATCCAGTCCGTGCAGGATCTGCGCCTGGTTGGTCAGCAGGCTGCTGTATTCATCCCGGGGAATCTCCACGCCGCCCTGCTCGATCGCGGCCAGCGCGGCGGCCACGTGCGGCTCGGCCTGCGCGTATTCCTCCCGCTCCATGTAGAGGTACCCGAGATTGTTGCTCGCCCGCACGAAAAACGGGGTGTCGCGCTGGCCGCTGCGGCGAACGCCGGCCAGCACCTCTTCCAGCAGCGTCGCGGCCTCGCTGTAGCGGCCCTGATCCACCCGCAGCAGCGCGAGGCTGTCGGAGATCTGCCAGGCCAGCAGGCTGGACGGGCCGAAGGCGATCTTCGCCTCGGCAAGCGCCGCCTCCAGCTGCCTGCCGGCGGCTTCGAGCCGGTTGAGGTTGAGCAGGTTGTTGCCCAGCGCGTGGCGCAGGCCGGCGGCGATCTCCGGTCGCTGCGCGAAGCGCGCATCGATCCTCGCGCCCGCGGCTTCCAGCACGTCGCCCAGGCCCACCTCGCTGCCGGCGTGATCGACGCTCGACTCGGTCAGGACTTCCATCAGGAAGGCGTTGATCTCCTGCGCGTCGGCCGCGGCCAGCCGCGCGCGGTGCGCCTGCACCAGGGCCGTGGCGCCGGCGCCCAGGATCAGCAGCAGCGCGACCGCCGCCGTCGCGGTGGCGGCGCGATGGCGCCCCACGAACTTGCGCATCCGGTAGCCGAGCGAATCGGGCTGCGCCAGCACCGGCTGGCCCGCCAGATAGCGGCGAAGGTCGTCCGCCAGCTCCTGCGCCGAGCCGTAGCGCCGCCCGGGTTCCTTGTGCAGCGCCTTGGCGACGATGCGCTCCAGATCCGGCGCGATCTGGCGCGGCATCTCGAGATACCCGGGCGACGCGTCATCATCACGCAGCGCGCGCGAGACGCTGGGCGGCTCGGTGGTGCAGATCGCACGCTCCAGTTCCGCCGGCGTGAGCGAATCGGTCTGGTAGGGGCGCTTTCCGGCCAGCATCTGGTAGAGCATCACGCCGAGCGAATAGACGTCCGAACGGGTGGTGAGCGGGCGTCGGCGCAGCTGCTCGGGGCTGGCGTAGGCCGGCGTCATCGCGCCCAGCAGGGTGGCCTGGGTTTCATCTTCCGGCGCGCCCTGGGCGCGCACCGGATCGAGCAGCTTGGCGATGCCGAAATCCAGCAGGTGCGGCGTGCCGCCGGCGTCGACCAGCACGTTGCCCGGCTTGAGATCGCGATGCACGATCAGGTGGCGGTGCGCCTCCTGCACCGCCTCGCAGACCTGGCAGAAGAGGCGGATGCGGTCGGCCAGCTCCAGCCGCTGCTCGCGGCAATGGCGCATCAGGTCGACGCCGTCGATGTAGTCCATCACCAGGTACGGCAGGCCGGCGTCGGTCTGGCCGCCGTCGATGATGCGCACGATGTTGGGATGCTGGAGCTGGGCGAGGATGGCGCGCTCCTCCTCGAAGTGCGCCAGCACGCCGCGCTGCCAGTCCGCATCGACGAACGGATGGATCGGCTGCACCAGCTTGATCGCCACGCGCTGCTCGAACAGCCCGTCGTCACGCGAGGCCAGGAACACCGCGCCCATGCCGCCGGCGCCGATCGGACGCTCGATGCGGTAGACCCCGATGCGCTCGTCCGGCTGCGGCAGGCCCGGGTGTACGCGCGCCGAGGGGCTGGGCGCGGTATCGAAAAGATCCGCCGCGCGCGCCTGCACCGACAGCAGGGAACGCACCCGCCGCGCCAGCGCCGGCGGCAGCGAAAGCGCGGCGAGCGCGGCCTCCTGTTCGCGCTCCGGAAGGTCGAGGAGCTGATCGAGCACCTCGAGCGCGCGACGCTCGTCGCCGTCCTCGCCCAGCACCTGCGTGACCGTCACGGCCCGCTCTCCCCGCCGCCGGCGCCGGAACGCTCCGCACCGAGCGCATCGAACAGCCAGACGCGCGCCGCCTGCCAGTGCCGCTTCACCGTGGCCGGGGAGATCTCCATGACCTCGGCGGTTTCCTCGATCGACAATCCGCCGTAGAAGCGCAGCTCCACCACGCGCGCCTTGTCCGGCGCCAGCGCCTCCAGCCGCTGCAGCGCCTGCTCCAGCGCCAGCGCGTCCAGCGCGCCCTCCTGCGCCGGAAGGTTGGTGAACAGCGTCACGCGCTGGCCGCCGTCGCGCTTTTCCGCCTGGTGCCTGCGCGCGTGGTCGATCAGGATCTCGCGCATCAGCCGCGCGGCCACGCCGATGAAGTGCGCGCGATCGCGCCAGTCGATGCGCTCGAGCGCTGCCAGACGCTGGTAGGCCTCGCTCACCAGGGCGGTCGGCTGCAGAGTGTGGTCGGCGCGCTCGCGGCCGAACTGGCGCGCGGCCAAGCCGCGCAGCTCGCCGTAAAGCAGGGCCACGAGGCGATCGCGGGCCTCCAGGCTGCCGGCCCGCCAGTCGTGCAGAAGTTGGGTTGCCTCGCCGGCCATGACGGGCAATCTACCGCAGCGACGCGAAAACGTCAGGCGCGCGGCATCAGCGGTCGCGTGAAAGGCCCGCCGCCTCCAGCTCGCGCAGATACGCGGCCCAGTTGGCCTCCCGGTCGCGGCCCAGCTCGCGCAGCGTTTCCCAGCTGTAGATGCCGCTGGCGTGGCCGTCGGAAAAGCGCAGCAGCACGGCGTAGTTGCCGATCGGCTCGATCCCGACGATGCCGACCTGGCGACGCCCGCCGAGCAGCACTTTCTGCCCCGGCCCGTGGCCCTGCAGTTCGGCCGAGGGCGAATGCACGCGCAGGTACTCGGCCGGCAGGTCGAAGCGCGTGCCGTCATCGAACGCGACCTCCAGCGTGCGGGCGGCACGGTGCAGCACGAGGTCGGTGGGGCGAGGCGTGCTCACAGGATGTAGCGGCTCAGGTCCTGATCCTGCACCAGCCCGCCGAGGGTGCGATCCACGTAGGCGGCGTCGATCGTGACCGATTCGCCGTCGCGGTCCGGCGCTTCATACGAAAGCGTGTCGAGCAGCCGCTCCAGCACCGTGTGCAGGCGGCGCGCGCCGATGTTTTCGGTGGTCTCGTTGACGGTGAAGGCGATGTCGGCGAGGCGGTCGACGGCATCGGCGGTGAACTCGATCCTCAGCCCCTCGGTGCCCAGCAGCGCCTGGTACTGGCGGGTGAGCGCGCTGTGCGGCTCGGTCAGGATGCGGCGGAAATCGTCACGCGACAGCGAGCTCAGCTCGACCCGGATCGGGAAGCGGCCCTGCAGCTCGGGGATGAGGTCCGAGGGCTTGGCCACATGGAAGGCACCCGAGGCGATGAAGAGGATGTGGTCGGTCTTGACCGCGCCGTACTTGGTGCTGACGGTGGAGCCCTCCACCAGCGGCAGGAGGTCGCGCTGCACGCCCTCGCGCGAGACGTCAGCGCCGTAGCCTTCCGAACGCTTGGCGACCTTGTCGATCTCATCGATGAAGACGATGCCGTTCTGCTCGGCGGCTTCGATCGCCTGCTCGCGGATCTCGTCCTCGTTGACCAGGCGCGCGGCCTCTTCCTCGATCAGCAACGGGCGCGCGGCGGAAATCTTCAGGCTGCGCTTCTGGGTCTTGACGCCAGAAAGCTGGGAGAACATCTGACGCAGCTGCTGGCCCATCTCCTCCATGCCCGGCGGAGCCATGATGTCCACGCCCACGTTGACGGCCGTCTCCAGCTCGATCTCGCGTTCGTCGAGCTTGCCCTCGCGCAGCTGCTTGCGGAACTTCTGCCGGGTATCGCCCTGCGCGGACTCGTCCTGCGGCCAGCCGGCCGAATCGCTGCGGCGCGGCAGGAGCGCATCCAGGATACGCTCCTCGGCGCGGTCTTCGGCCTGATTGCGCACCCGCGTCTTGGCCTGCTCGCGCTGCATCTTGACCGCGGTATCGACCAGGTCGCGCACGATCTGCTCGACGTCCTTTCCGACGTAGCCTACCTCGGTGAAGCGCGTGGCCTCCACCTTCACGAACGGCGCGTTCGCCAGCGTCGCAAGTCGGCGCGCAATCTCGGTCTTGCCGACACCCGTGGGGCCGATCATCAGGATGTTCTTGGGCGTCACTTCGCGGCGCAGATCCGGATCGAGCTGCATCCGCCGCCAGCGGTTGCGCAGCGCGATGGCCACCGCGCGCTTGGCGGCGTTCTGGCCGACGATCCAGCGGTCCAGCTCATTGACGATTTCGCGTGGGGTCATGGTGTTTGCGAGGATTGAGGATTGGGGATCGGGGATTTGGAAGAGCGGGGGTCGGTCGGAACGGGGTTTAGCCAATCCCGAATCCCGAATCCCCAATCACAGCTCCTCGATCGTCCGATTGTGGTTGGTGTAGATGCAGATGTCGCCGGCGATCTTGAGCGCCTGCTCGACGATCTGGCGCGGGTCCAGGTCGGTGTTTTCGATCAGGGCGCGGGCAGCGGCCTGGGCGAAGGGGCCACCCGAGCCGATGGCGATCAGGCCATCTTCGGGTTCGAGCACGTCGCCGTTGCCGGAAATCAGCAGCGAGGCCTCCTTGTCGACCACCGCGAGCATGGCTTCGAGCCGGCCCAGGCGGCGATCCGTGCGCCAGTCCTTGGCCATTTCCACCGCCGCGCGCACCAGCTGGCCGCCGTGCTTTTCCAACTTGGCTTCGAACAGCTCGAACAGAGTGAAGGCATCGGCCGTGGCACCGGCAAAGCCCGCCAGCACCTTGCCGTTCGCCAGCCGGCGCACCTTGCGCGCGTTGGCCTTGACCACGGTGTTGCCGAGCGTGACCTGCCCATCGCCGCCGATCACGACGCGATCACCGCGGCGCACCGAAACGATGGTGGTGGCGTGGAAGGTATCGGTCTGGCTCACGGTCGGTATTCCCGAGGATCGAAGGCTCTGGATATGCGGCCTGCGCGGCGCAAATCAACCGTCCTCGCTGCGGCTGCGGCGACGCGCCCGCGGATGCGCGTCGTCGTACACCCGCGCCAGGTGCTGGAAATCCAGGTGGGTGTAGATCTGGGTGGTGGCGATGTCGGCGTGGCCGAGGAGTTCCTGCACCGCGCGCAGGTCGCCGGAGGATTCCAGCACGTGGCTGGCGCAGGAATGGCGGAACAGGTGCGGATACACGCGCTTGTCGATGCCCTGGCGCTGCGCGACGGCCTTGATGCGCCGGCCCACGAGGGCTTCGCCGATCGCCCCGCCGCGCGCGCCCTTGAACACCGGCTGCGCCGGCGTGGCGGCACCGAGCGCGCGCAGCGCCGAAAGCGCCTCGCGCGCCTTGCTGCCGACCGGTACATCGCGGCTGCGGCCGCCTTTGCCGCGCACCCGCACCAGGCCCTCTTCCAGTTGAAGATCTCCCCAGCGCAGGCCGCACAGCTCGGCGCGGCGCAGGCCGGAGGAATAGAGCAGTTCCAGCATGGCGCGATCGCGCACGTCCTCGGGCGTCAGGGTGGGGAAATCGAGCAGCCGGCTCATTTCGTCGGCATCGAGCACCTGCGGCAGCTTGCGCGGCGCGCGCGGCGCGCGCAGGTCGGCCGCGGGGCTCGCCGCAAGTCCGCCTTCGCGCAGGAGGTGGCCGAAGAAGCCGCGGCACGAGGACAGGAGCCGCTGCACGCTGGTGGCGGAAAGGCCGCGGCGGTGCTCGGCGGCGATGAAGCCGCGCATCTGTTCGGGATCCAGCGCGCGCCACTGCGCAAGGCCGCGCCGGCGCGCGAATCCGACCAGGCGCGCGAGGTCGCGGCGGTAGCCGGCGAGGGTGTGCGGCGAATAGCCGCGCTCCACCCGCAGGCCATCCAGATACGTCAGCACGGGGGCGGCGAGCGCGTCCGCCACGGCGAACGTGTCGTCCGGATCGCGCTCGCCTGCCGTGGCCATCGCCAGCCTCCGCCGCTCAGGCGTCGTAGCGCGACAGCGCCGCCGCCAGGGCTTCGGCCATCAGGCGCAGGAACAGCGTGCCCATGCCCGGATAGAAGCGGTTGGCATCGCTGCTTCCGACCGCGAGCAGGCCGTGCCGGCCCAGCGGAAGCAGGGCGGTCGACTGCACCTTGCCGGCGTCATCGCCGAACAGCACGCCCATCTTCGGCGGCTGCAGACGTCCGCACAGCGGCTCCTCGCCGGCCAGGAAATCGGCAAACGGCGCGAGCGCCGCATCTCCGGGTGCCAGCACGCGCCACCAGGGGCTTTCCGGAACGCCATCGCGCGAACCCACGAGCACCACCCGTACCCACTCGCTGCTGAAATCCTCGCGCAGCGTGGCCACCAGCGTGGCCAGCGTCTCGGGCAGGCTGCGCGCGCGCAGCAGCGCCAGGGTGAGCTGGTGGGTGCGCACCGTCAGGCGCTCGTTCTCGTTGGCGATGCCGTAGAGCTCGAGCAGACGCCGGTTGAGCTCGCGGTTCTTCTCGCGCAGTGCGTCCAGCTGATAGCTCGCCAGCGAGGTGGTGCGCCCGTCCTCGCGCGGCACGTCCATCGCCAGGGCGACATCCGGGTACTGCGAGAAGAAGGCGGGATGCTCGCGCAGCCAGGCGGCCACGTCGCCGGCGGCGAGCTCGCGTCGTGCGGAATCACTCATGTCAGGAACTCTCCCTCGAAGACAAACTCGGCCGGCCCGGCCAGGTGGATGGCGTACCCCGGGCCGGGCCACCGGACGTGCAGCACGCCGCCGGGCAGGTGCACCGCGACGCGCTCGCCCACGCGGCCGCGTCGCGCCAGCACCGCCACCGCGGCGCAGGCTCCCGAACCGCAGGCCAGCGTTTCACCCACGCCGCGCTCGTACACGCGCAGGTGGATGGTGTCGACATCGAGCACCTGGGCGAAGCCCACGTTGCAACTGTCGGAAAAGGCCGGATCGTCCTGCAACACGCGCCCGATGCGCTCGACCGGCGCGACGGCGACCTCGGGCACTTCGATCACGACGTGCGGGTTGCCCATCGAGACCGCGCCGACTTCGACCGCTTCATCGCCGAATCTGAAGACGTAGCGATCCGCTTCCGGCCGGGAAAGGCCGACGGCGGCTGGCGCGAAATCGGGAATCCCCATGTCGATGCCGATGCCTTCGCCTTCGATCCGCGCCGCGACGCGCCCGCCCGGGCCATCGAGCGAAAATCCGTCGGCGCGGGCCGCCTCCTCGCGCAGCAGCCACGCCGCCACGCAGCGCGCGCCGTTGCCGCACTGGCCGGCACGGCTGCCGTCCGCGTTGAAGATGGCGTAGCCCGCCACGGCACCGGGATCGCGCGGCGGATCGATGGTGATGAGCTGGTCGAAACCGATCCCGCGATGCCGATCGGCGAGGCGCGCCACGCGCGCCGGCGGCAGATCCACCGGGCCGGCGCGCCGGTCGACGATGGCGAAGTCGTTGCCGGCACCATGCATCTTGGAAAAACGCAGTGGCACAGGCCGCGGGATCACGACGAAAGCGACGTGGCCGATCCGGTCGGTCGCACGAGGTCGCCCTTGTTGCCACAGGCGCACGCGGCGAGGACCAGGAGGCACAGCAGGAGGATGCGCGGGATGATTTTCATGGTGCCAGTATAATCGCGTCATTCCACACCCGGGCCTGCCATGTCGCCGTCCCTGTTCGTCCTGATCCCGGCACTCGCCTGCGCGATCTTCGCGCTGATCTTCATTGCCGGCGCGTGGCGGCGCAGGCACCGGCGCGCGGCGCTGGGTGCGGGCGTGCGGGTGCTGCTGGCATTGGGCTTTGGCCTGGCCGCGCTGGGGCTCATCGGCCTGGGCCTTTCGATCCGGCACTATCTGGCGCTGGAGGGCGAAGTGACGGTGGCCGAGCTTGCGTTCAGCGAAATCGCGCCGCAGCGCTTCCAGGCGCGCATCACCACGGCCGATGGCCGCGAGCAGCGCGTCGAGCTGGCCGGCGACGAATGGCAGCTCGACGCCAGGGTGCTCTCCTGGAAACTGCCGGCGGTGCTCGCCGGCGCGCCGCCGCTGTACCGCGTGGAGCGGGTTTCAGGGCGCTATCGCGATATCACGCAAGAGCGCGAGGCCCAGCGCAGCGTTCATGCGCTCGATGCCGGTACCCTGCCCGACCTCTGGGCGCTCAAGGGACAGTTCCCGCGCTGGCTGCCCTTCGTCGATGCCCACCATGGCAGCGCGGCCTACCTGCCGATGCGCGACGGCGCGCGCTTCACCGTCACCCTGGGCGGGCGCGGCGGCCTGGTGGCGAGGCCATCGGACGACGCCACACGCCGCCTGATCCAGGATTCCGGCTGGTGATCCACAACCACCCCGGGCACCGTTTCCCCGACGGCAACACCCATCGCGCTATGCTGCGGCCTTTCCTCCCGATCATCGCCATGCCGCTCCGATCTGCCCTGCGCCCTCCGACACGGGCCCGCCTCGTGCCCGGCCCGGATTCGAACCGGTAGCCCGCGTGCCCTCTGCGCCTGCGCCCACGCGGCACCGCCGCCGTTTCACCCCGACCCAGCTCTGGGGCGGGCTGTTGGCGATGGCCACGGCGATCAGCCTGCTGCTTTTCCTGGACCGCTACCTGGGCCGCCTGGCGAACGATCGCGCCGGCGAGTGGCTGCGCGTCCTGATCGAGGAGTCCACCGGCACGTTCACTGCGGCGCTGCTGGTGCCGGTGATGGTGTGGGCGGTGCGGCGCTGGCCGCCGTTCGGCGCGCGCTGGAAAACCCATCTGCCGCTGCAACTGCTGATCGCCATGGCGGTCGGATTCGTCCACACCACGACAACCTACCTGCTGCGCGACCTGCTCATCGCCAGTCCGGGGGTTCTCGGTGCAGGCAACTATGCGCTGTCGCCCAACCGCTACCTGCTGGCGCTGCCGACCGGGCTGATCGTGTACGCGGTGGTCGCCGCACTGACCACGGTGATCGACCGCTACCGCGGCGCGCGCAACCGCGAGCTGGAGGCCGTCGAACTGCGCGCCGAGCTCACCCAGGCCCAGCTGCTGGCGCTGCAGCGTCAGCTCGAACCGAACTTCATGTTCAACACCCTGCGCACGATCACGCAGCTGGTGTACGCCAATCCCAAGGCGGCCGAGGAAATGATCGCGCGCATGACCGCGCTGCTGAAGCACTCCCTCGCCAGCGACGCCTCGCACGAAACCACGCTGGCCAACGAACTGCGCGTGCTCGATCTCTACCTCGACATCATGCGGCTGCGCTACGCCGAGCGCCTGTTCGTGCAGGTGGACGCCCCGCCCGAACTGGCGCGCGCCATTCTGCCGCGATTCCTGCTGCAGCCGCTGGTGGAAAACGCCCTGCGCCACGGCGACGACCCCGCCATGACCCTGGTCGCCGTGCGGGTGATCGTGCGATCCGAAGGCGACAGCCTGATCATCCGGGTGCGCGACCACAGCCGCTGCGACGACCAGTCCCCGCAAAGCGTCGGCGTGGTCAACGCAGCCGCGCGCATCGCACAGCTCTACGGACCCGGCTACGGGCTTTCCAGCGAGCGCACCGACGAAGGCATCGAAGTGACGGTGCGCCTGCCGCTGCGTATGGACGCGGCGTGATCGCACGCCCGCAAGGCCGCCACGGGCATCCCGAAGTTTCCTGAAACCTCCGTCCACCGCCGGCGCGTGTCCGGTTTCCGCACCCGGCTCCGTAACAGACACCAAGCCGGCACTGTCCGCAGCAGCGCCTCCGGCCTCCATGCGCCATCCTGGCCGCACACCCACCCCGACCGAGGAACGACCCATGCACCATTCCACCGCTCCGCACACCCGCCTCCGCCGCACGCCTTTGCTGGGCGCACTGCTCTCCCTCGCCCTGATCGCCGTGTGCCCGGCCGTTCTGGCCAATGAAATCGAACCTGGGCTGTGGGAGTTCCGCACGAAGATGGACTCGCCCGATGGTTCCAGCCCCGTTGCCGCGCAGATGGCACAAATGCAGGAGCAGCTCAAGAACCTGCCGCCTGAGGTTCGCAAGATGATGGAGCAGCAGATGGCGGGGGCCGGCGTCGCTCTCGGCACCGGCGGGGAAGGCATGTCCTTTCGCGTGTGCATTACCCCGGAAGACGCCAAGGCCGGCCCGATCCGCGAAGGGCAGCAGGAAGGGGAATGCGTCTACTCGCGCGTGCAGCAGAAGGGCAATACCTGGAGCGGGCGGGTAACCTGCAGCGAGCCGCAGATGCAGGGCGACTTCACCACCACCCTGCACAGCCCCAGCCACCACACCACCGAGGCGCGGATGCAAGGCCAGTCGATCGGCACGATGACGATGCAAACCGAATCCAGACGCCTCGGGAACGACTGCGGCAAACTGTCGCGACGCGGGCGCTGATCGGGCGGACGACGAGGCGGCACGCTGCCGTGCCGCCGGATCGGGGTCAGCCTGGACCGACCCCGAAGCCGTCGGCGAAGATCGCATCGCCGAGCGGAGTCTGCGAATCACGGCAGGCCTGGCCGCCGGCGCTGAGGCGGATGTTGTCCACCGCCCAGCCGGCCGCATTGACCGACGCATCCGACTGGAGCCGGAAGCGAAGACGGAAGGCGCTGCCGCCGGCCGCCGCGGGCAGTTCGATCCGGTTCGCCTGCCAGGCGGTGCGGCCGCTGCAGCTGTAGACCTCGGTCCAGCTGCCGCCGCCGTTGCTGCTGTACTCGACCCGGCCAACGTCGTAATTGGCCTCGGTGGCACAGCGGTCCTCGAACTCCAGCACCGCGTCGGCGTAGCCGGACAGGTCCAGGTTAGCCGCCAGCGTCAGCGAGGCGCTGGCATTGTTCGGGTAGCCGGGCGTGTGCCAGGCCATGTCGGCGTGGCCGCCGATGCCGGTCCCGATCACCCAGGGCGACTGCGCGCTCCAGTTCGCGCCGCCCTGCTCCACGTCGTCGAAAAGGCGCTCGCACACGGACAGCAAGGCAAAGTCGCGCACCTGCTGCTGCCCGCCGGCCAGCGCCACGCCGTGGAGCTCTTCGGCAAGATGGCCCGGCGCGCTGACGCGCACGTCCACCGTGCCGGCGCGCATGGTGCGCAGATAGCTGCCGTCGGCGGCACTGGACTGCGCGACGCGCTCCTCGTCGGTCACCGGATTGCGCACAGTGACACTGGCAGCCAGCGGCGCACCGTCCACCAGCGCCGTCACGGTACCGGCGAGCGCGGCGATCTGCGCGGCGGGCGCGACATCCACCAGGGCCGCATCCGGCGTTCCGGCGCGCCCCTGACTGTCGGTGCCCTGCACGAACACCAGATAGCGACCGTCGGCCAGTCCCGCGGTCGGCAGCGAACCGGTCGCCGTCTCCTGGGTGGCGTTGAACGCGCCGTCCGCGGCGGCCAGCGGAATGGCGGCTGCGCCGCTCGCCCAGGGCGGCGTGCCGACATAGGCCGCCGCCGAGGCAATCGGATAGGTGGCCTGGGTACCGTTGGACTGGTTGAAGCGGCCGCTGTGCAGTGACGCGCTCAGGCGGATCGGGTCGCCTTCGGCCACGAGTTCCGGCGATGCCGTCACCGCCAGCGTGTCCGGCCCGTAGGGCAGCCGGTACGGCGCATGGGCCGCGCGCGCGGCGTAGCGCAGCGCGGCGAGGTTGATCGGATAGGTGCTCGATTCGAAGCTGGCGCAGCCCTCGAAGAAGGCGGTGCCCAGCTCGATGGTGTAGGACGGCGCGCCCAGCAGGCCGTAGAAGGTGTCGTCCGTGGTGCCGTCGGTCGGATACAGCTCCACCGCCGCCTGCGGGGTGTAGCCGTTGAACCAGGCCATGCGCCGGCCGAGCGTGCGCAGCGCGGCGTCGTTCGGCGCGGCGGTGTAGACATCGCCCCAGGACCACAGCACCAGCTTCGAATAGCTGTGCACGTCGAAAAAGAGGCCACGATAGTCGTCCGGCGCAGGCGTCGTGGTGTCGTCCGGCCGGCGGTCCTGCAGCACGCCGCCCGAATACACCCCGCCCGCGCCGCGCGTGCCGGCGACGTAGGTCACCAGGTTCACGGTCTCCGGCTCCGACATCGGAGTCGGGCCGCGATAGGTTTCGGCGCATGCATTGCCGCTCGAACCCTGCCCACCGGTGGTGTTCCAGTGGAAGGGAAAGTTGCGGTTGAGGTCGATGCCGTAGGTGGTGCTGCCGCACGAGCCGTTGGTGTTGTTGGTGTTCTTGCGCCAGGACAGCCCGGTCTCGGCTTTCTTGCGGCCGTCCGGATTGGCCATGAGGATCAGGTGGAAATCGACGTGATCGAGCAGCCAGGTGGCCTGCGGATCGATCCCGTAGCCCGTCGCCAGCCATTCGGCGAAGCGGGTGAGCAGCTCCGCCGGGGTGTACTCGCGCGCGTGGATCGAACCGTAGGCGACGAAGGCCGGGCGCTGCGGATCGGATGCGAGGGTGTCGAAGTTGGTCAGGCGCAGCACGCGCATTTCGTGGCCGTTCGCCGGGTTCCGGCTCTTCTCCCAGCTCGGGCCGATGCCGCCGACGGCGGCGAGTTGCGGATAAGCGAGCGCGAGGTCGTCCATGGTCTGGTAGGCACCCTCCACCGTGCGGTAGCAGGCGAAGCCCGGAATCGACGGATAGCCGCCAGCGCTGAGCGTGCGGGTGCCGGCCGCGAGCGCGACATCCATCGACTTCCGGAAATCGCGCAGCTGCGCGGTGCCGGCCAGATCGATGCCCACGGTGAGCCCGGCGGCCTCGAGCATCGCGATGCCGGCCTCATCCACATCCACCCGCAGCAGCTGGCGCTCGGCGTCGATCTGGGCATGCTGCAGCTGCGCGGTGGCGCGGTGCAGCGCGGCGCGGTCCGGCCAGTGCGCCTCGACCATCCATTCTTCGGCGCTGGCGCTCGAAAAGACCACGCACGCAACAGCCGCCATGGCGGCAAAGGCGAGGGTGCGCATTGATGTTTCCCCGAAACGAAAGGCGCGATGGTACTCGCGTGCTTCGGTCAATGATGCCCGTTTTCAGATGTTCTTGACCAGGATCAGCCGGCCGGTTCCATCCGCCGATACCCGATGGCCTCGGCCAGGTGCGCGGTGCCGATGGCGTCGGTGCCGGCGAGGTCGGCGATGGTGCGCGCCACGCGCAGGATGCGCTGGCTGGCGCGCGCGGAAAGATGCAGCTGGTCGATGGCGCGTTCGAGCAGGAGGCGATCGTTCGGGCTGAGCGCGCAGTCGCGATCGGTCCGTGCCTGCGGCAATGCGGCATTGGCCATTCCGGCGCGCTGCAGCTGGCGCGCGCGGGCGGCTTCGACACGGGCGCGCACGCGGGCGCTGGTCTCCCCGCGCGGTGCCTCGGGACGCAGATCGGCCGCCGGCACGCGCGGCACTTCGATCTGGATGTCGATGCGGTCCAGCAGCGGCCCGGAAATGCGCGCGCGGTAGCGGGCGACCTGCTCGCGGCTGCAGTGGCAGCGCCCGTTCGGATCGCCCGCCCAGCCGCAGGGGCAGGGATTCATCGCGGCGACGAACTGGAAGCGCGCGGGAAACTCGGCCTGGCGTGCGGCGCGCGAAATCACGATGCGGCCGGATTCCAGCGGCTCGCGCAGCACTTCGAGGGTGCGCCGCTCCCATTCGGGCAGCTCGTCCAGGAACAGCACGCCGCGATGCGCCAGGCTGATCTCGCCGGGGCGCAGCGACGCCGCGCCGCCGCCGCCAACCAGGGCGACGGCGGTGGCGGTGTGGTGCGGCGCGCGAAATGCGGGGCGTCGCCAGTTCGCAAGGTCCGGCCGCTGCCCGGCGAGCGAGGCGATGGCGGCGCATTCCAGCGCATCCGCGTCGCTGATCGAAGGCAGGAGCGTCGGCAGGCGCTGCGCCAGCATCGACTTGCCGCTTCCCGGCGGGCCGATCATCAAGAGGTTGTGGCCACCGGCGGCGGCGACTTCCAGCGCGCGGCGCGCCTGCGGCTGGCCGCGCACGTCGGAAAGATCGGGAAGCGAGGCATCCACTTCGGCGACGGCGGTTTCCGGCAGCGGCCCGGGCAGTTCGCGCCCGGTCTGCAGCAGCGCGCACACTTCCAGCAGGGTGCGGGCGAAGCGCGCGCCCGAGTGCTGCGCGAGCGAGGCTTCGGCGCGGTTTTCCAGCGGCAGGATGATCTGCCGGCCGGCCTGGGCGGCGGCCAGCACGGCGGGCAGCGCGCCTTCGACCGGACGCAATTCGCCGGTCAGCGCCAGCTCGCCGTGGAACTCCCAGTCGCGCAGCGCCTCGCGCGGCAGCTGGCCGGAAGCGGCGAGGATGCCCAGCGCGATCGGAAGATCGAAGCGGCTGCCGTCCTTGGGAACGTCCGCCGGTGCCAGGTTGATGGTGATGCGCCGCTGCGGCAGTTCGAGCTGCGAACAGGCCAGCGCGGCGCGCACGCGGTCGCGGCTTTCCTTCACCGCCGCATCGGGCAGACCGACGATCGACACCGCCGGCAGGCCGCCGGCGATATGCACCTCCACCCGCACTTCCGGTGCCTGCACGCCGGTCTGGGCACGGCTGTGGACCAGCGCAAGGCTCACGGTGCCGGCTCCGCGGCGGCCGGATACAGCAGCGCGCCGTCGCCGCGCGCCACGACGCCGGGCGTCAGCTCCGCGGGCTTTACCGCACCCTCGCCCAGGAGGTGGAACACCGCGCAGCCTGCGGCCATCAGGTAATCGGCGATGATACGGCGGTGGCAGCGCCACCACACCGCCTCGGCGCACATGACCGCGGCCGGATGGCCGCCCTCCCACGCCATCAGCTCGGCCAGGCCGGCGCGGAAGGCCGGCGTGGTGGCGTAGTCGGCATAGTTGTGGAAGCTGCGGTTCTCCCACCAGGCATTGGCCTCCGGAGCCACACCGACAGCGCGCGAGCGCCGCCCGCCGAGCGCGGGAAAGTGCCGGTAGGCACGCCCGCGTGCGGCGAGTGCCGCGCCCAGCGCCTCGCCATCGAACTGCGGCATCGCGCGCGAGTGCGCAAAGGCGCGCACGTCGGCCACGCCGCGCACGCCGGAATCCTCCAGCAGGCCGATGAAGGCTTCGATGCTGCGGTTGGAGTGTCCGAGGGTGTAGAAAGTGGGCGTCATGTGGCCAGGTCCGGTGGAATCGGGTGGAGGCGGCAATGGAACGTGCGTTCAAGGTGGATGACTGGGTGCAGTGGAACTCGGAGGCGGGCCGGGTGCATGGTCGCATCGTGGCGGTGCACGAGGCGGAATTCCTGGTGCACGGCTATCGCCACCACGCCACGCCGGAAAACCCCCAGTACGCCATCCTCAACCCGCGCACCGGGCACGTCGCCTACCATCGCCCGCAGGTGCTGGTGCGGATTCCGCCGCCGGACTGAGTCCGCATCAGGCGGAGGGGGTTGCCTCCAGGCTGTCGCGCATCGCGATGGCGTATTCCAGCGCTTCCAGCCGGGCGCGGGTGCGCAGCAGCAGCGCGCGCTGCACCTCGAACTCTTCGCGCGTGACAAGCTCAAGCCGCTGCAGGCCCGCCTGCAGCGCGGCGCGGAAGGTCTTTTCGAGATCGGCGCGCGCATCGGCAAGGCTGGGTGGCAAGAGCGCGCCCAGGCGCTGCGCGAGGTCATCGGCCAACTGCAGGTTCACCATGATCGGGACTCCGGAAGGGTTTACCGCATCCTGTCACGCGCCCGGCATTGCCGCCGTCGGAGGACGCACTAGAATCGCCTAGGAAAAATCCTAGCCCGAAGGAAGGGAGCAGCACTCATGAAAATGGTGATGGCCATCATCAAGCCATTCAAACTCGACGACGTGCGCGAGGCCCTGTCCGAAGCGGGCGTCACCGGCATCACGGTCACCGAGGTCAAGGGCTTCGGCCGCCAGAAGGGGCACACCGAGCTGTATCGCGGCGCGGAGTACGTGGTCGACTTCCTGCCCAAGGTGAAGATCGAGGTGGCGGTCACCGAGGATCAGCTGGAACGGGTGATCGACGCCATCCAGCGCTCGGCCAACAGCGGCAAGATCGGCGACGGCAAGATCTTCGTCTCCGCGCTCGAACAGGTGATCCGCATCCGCACCGGGGAACTGGACGCCGACGCGCTGTAACGCTCCAATGCAGCCGCGACGGGTCACGTACCGGCGCGACTGGCGTCATCTCCGTTACCCTCACCGCGCCGGGGAGAACGCGCATGGCTTGGGTGGTTTTCGCATTCATCGCGGGCGTGCTGGTGTGGGTGGCCATCGCGTTCAACCGGCTGGTGCGCCTGCGCAACCAGGTGCGCACGGCCTGGGCCGATATCGACGTGCAGCTCCACCGCCGGCACGACCTGGTACCCAACCTGGTGGCTGCGGTGCGGGCCTATGCCGGACACGAACAGGCGACGCTGGAATCCGTCGCGCAGGCGCGCAGCCGCGCGATGAGCGCGACCACGCCGACCCCGCAAGGGCGCGCGGAAACCGAGCTGGAAGCCGGCATCGGCCGCCTGCTGGCGCTGCGCGAGTCCTACCCCGAGCTCAAGGCCAGCGGGAATTTCGCGCAGCTGCAGCGCGATCTGGTCGCGGTCGAGGACCAGCTCCAGTACGCCCGCCGCTTCTACAACGGCGCGGTGCGCGACTACAACGACGCCATCCAGCGCGTCCCCGATGTCCTCATTGCCCGTGTTTTTTCGTTCTTGCCAGGTGAGTTCTTCCAGGCGGAAGCCCCCACCCGAACGGCACCGGAGGTACAGCTGTGATGCGTTTTGCCCGATCCATCGGCCACTTGGCCGTCGTCCTGCTCCTGCTGGCCGCCAGTGCGGGGGCCGTCGCGCAGGAGCGCATCCTCGACTACCGCATCGAGGTGGCCATCCAGCCCGATGCCAGTCTGGAGGTGACGGAAAACATCACCGTGCGCGCCGAAGGCAGTCAGATCCGGCGCGGCATCTACCGCGATTTCCCCACCCGCTACCGCGACCGCGCCGGCAACCGGGTCGTCGTGGCGCTGGACGTGCTGGGCGTGGAGCGCGACGGCCGGCCCGAGCCGTGGTTCACCGAGAACCTCTCCAACGGGGTGCGGATCAACACCGGCAACGACGACTTCCTGCCGGTGCCCGCCGACATCCGCTTCACCCTGCGCTATCGCACCACGCGCCAGATCGGCTTCTTCGCCGAGCACGACGAGCTCTACTGGAACGCCATCGGCACCGGCTGGGCGTTCCCCATTGACGCGGCCCAGGTGGAGGTGCGCCTGCCCGAGCCGGTGCCGATGGCGCAGATGAGCGCCGAGGGCTACACCGGCCCGCAGGGCGCGAAGGGGCAGGACTACACCGCCACCCTCGTCGAGCCGGGCCTCGCGCGCTGGCACCTGACCGCACCGCTGGCTCCGCAGGAAGGCTTCACCATCGTGCTCGGCTTTCCCAAGGGCCTGCTGCCCGAACCCACCCGTGCCGAGCGCGCGGGCTGGCTGCTGCGCGACAACCTCGGCGTGCTGATCGCGCTGCTCGGGCTGATCGCGCTGTGGTACTACTGCATCACGCGCTGGTGGCGGATCGGCCGCGATCCGCGCGCCGGCGTCGTCATCGCGCGCTACGACCCGCCCGCCGGGCGCTCGCCTTCGGAACTGCGCTTCCTGGAGCGCAAGTGCGCCTACGACGTACGCTGCTTCACCGGCGACCTCCTGCTGCTTGCGGTGCATGGCAAGCTGCGGTTGCACCGCGACAGCGCGCTGGATCGCCTATCCGACAAGCTCGACGCCACCGGAGCGCCGGCAGGCGTCAAGCGGTTCGTGGGCCGGCTGCTGTCGGGACGCGACATCTGGACGGCCACGCGCACCCACGGCGGTCCCGGCGGCGAGTCGCCCGTCATCGCCGCCACCCTGCTCGCCAACCTGCTGCCGCAGCCCGGGTCGAACATCGAATTCGACGAGAAGAATCGCACCGCGCTGATGGCCGCCAAGGACCACCATACCAAGGCGCTGAAAAGGCACATCGACGACCGCTACTACAAGCAAAACCTCGGCACCTGGGGCCGCGCCCTGCTGATCGCCCTGACGTTCGCCGTGACCGCGCTCGCGCTGTCGGGCGGCTCCGGCATTCCGGTCATCCTCCTGACCGGTGTCGTGATGCTGGCGAGCCTGATCGCCTTCGGAATCCTGATCGCGGCCCCCACCGCCGAGGGCCGCCGCCTGCTGGACGAGATCGAGGGCCTGCGCACCTATCTGCGCGTGGCCGAGCGCGACGAGCTGAAGAACCTGCCCGGCCCCGATGCGCCACCCGCGCTCGATGCCGATCGCTATGAGCGCCTCCTGCCCTACGCCGTGGCGCTGGATGTCGAAGAAGCCTGGACGCGCAAGTTCACCCTCGCCGTCGGTGCCGCCGCGGCGGCGGCCACGACCGGAGCGATCAGCTGGTACAGCGGCGGCTCCTTCTCCAACCTGGACAGCATGGTCTCATCCATCGGCGGCAGCCTCACCAACTCCATCGCCTCGGCGTCCACGCCACCGGGCAGCTCTTCGGGCGGCGGCGGTGGTGGTTCCTCGGGCGGCGGTGGTGGCGGTGGCGGTGGCGGCGGACGCTGAATCGACCCGCGTCGTCCCCGGCCAAGCCTCCGGTTGAAGACAGGAACCCGTCGAGGCCCGGAATGCCGCCGCGCCGAACGAACGGCGCGCGGAAAGGGGGCGCTACTCGCGCGGTTCGCGCAGGAATCGCGCGATGGGCGGCGTGGGTTCCCGGTGCACGAATTCCGAGGCGATGTCCACATAGCCGCGCACCAGCGCGACCTCGCCGGCACGGCGGTTGAGCGTGTCGCGCAGGTTGGGATCGGCACCGGCGGCGAGCAGGCGGCGCACCGCGCGCCCCATGCCGTGCAGGGCCGCCAGGTGCAACGGCCCGAAGCCGCGCCGCTCGCGCGCGCCCAGCCCCACGCCGTACCGCAGCAGCACATCGAGCTGGGCCAGGATCACGTCTTCCCGGTACGCGGTGCCCGGCTCGAAGCTGGCACCGAGCAGCAGCAGGAGCGGGGTTTCCCCGACGCCATTGACCGCATCGGCGTCGGCACCGGCAGCGAGCAGCGACTCCCAGATCACGCTGACCGCTTCGGCGTCGCGCGCGCCGAAGCCGAACTGCGCCAGCGCGTGCAGAACGGTGCCGCCGTGCGCATCCGCGGCCTGGACGTCGACGTCGTGCGCCAGCAGGGCGACGATCGCCTGCCCCTGCCCGAGCGCGGCGGCGATCATCAGCGGCGTGATGCCGCCGGGCAGGCGCTGTTCGACCGAGACGCCGCTTTCCACCAGCGCCCAGACCACCTCGATCTGGCGCGCGGTCAAGGCCACGCTCAGGCAGGTCGCGCCGGAATTGGCGGTGAGATCGGGATTGGCCCCGCGCGCCAGCAGGTCGCGGACGAGATCGACGTGGCCACCGCCGCAGGCGCGCAGCATCGCGGTGCAGCCCTGGGCATCGGTGGCATTCAGATCCAGGCCCAGATCCAGCAGCCGCGACACGCCCGCCGCATCGCCCACCTGCGCGGCGGCGACCAGGTCGCTGCCCCGAAGCCTGCGGCGCGGCAGCCGCCACTGCGACCAGTCCAGCCAGCGCACCAGGTGACCGTGGCCCAGCGCGAGCGCCAGGCCGTGCGCGGTCTGCCCATCCGGGCCGCGGGTGGAGGGCTGTGCGCCGTGCGCGACCAGCCGCCGCACCGCCCATTCGCTGTCGAGCTGGCAGGCCTGCAGGAGCGCGGTGGCACCGTGCAGGTCGCGCGCTTCCGGATCGACGCCCAACGCCAGAAGCTGGTCGAACAGGCGTCGCCAGCCCAGTCGGAGCACCTGCTGCAGCGGCGGCGTGCCGCCGCTGTCCGCGCCGAAGGGATCGGCACCGCGGGAAAGCAGGAGCAGGGCCACATCTTCACCGTCGGGGCGATCGCGGGCATCCAGCAAGGCCGCGTTGAGGTAGCGCGCCAGCGTGCCGCGCCCGCTCGGCGAGGACCCACGTTCCAGCAGGGCCACGAGGCCGGCAGTAGCCGCCGGCCCCAGCGCGAGGAGGCGGGACATCAACGGCATGCCTTCCTCATCGGTGGCATCCGGGTCCAGCTGCGCCGCCAGCACCCGCGACGCGCCGCGTCCGAGGCGCGGCGCGAGATCGAGGAACAACGCGGCGCGTTCGGAACCGGAAGCCGTCGCCAACGGCAGCAACTGCCTCGCCGTATCGAAGTTCTCCCGCTCCAGCGCCAGGCGCAGGCGCGTCAGCGGCGGCGCATCGACCAGTTCTTCGTCGGTTTCCGCCAGGCAGGCGGGCAGCACATAGCCCGGATCGAGCAGGGCCACGTGCGCCCAGCGCCCGGCAGCGACCGCGTAGTCGATCGCGCGCCGCCCATCGGCCGCCGGCCGCTGCGGATCGACGCCCAGCGCGAGCAGGGCCTTGACCGTCGCGGTATCGCACGCCGTCGCATGGCAGGCAATCGCCAGCGCGTTGCGCCCGCTGTGATCGCAGGCCCCCGGATCGACCCCGTGATCGGCCAGGCACTCCACGCAGGCCAGCGAACCCGACCGCGCCGCTTCCAGCAGCGGCGTGACGCCTTGGCCATCGGCGATGTCGGCGTGCGCACCGGCGGCCAGCAGCGCAGCGGCAATGCGATGGTTGTTGCGCAGGCAGGCGGCGTGCAGCGCGGTGCGCCCGAGGCGATCGCGGGCATCGACCTGGGCGCGATGGCGAAGCAGCAGCTGCAGCATCGCCGGATCGTCGTCCTCGCGCGTCGCCGCCAGCACCACGGCCGGATCGCCACCGCGCGGCTCGACGGCGGCGCGGCGCTCGATCAGGTAGCGCGCCACGTCGAGATTGCCCAGCGCGGCCGCCACGCCCAGCGGGCTGGCACCCTGCGCATCGAGGACATCCAGCGGTGCCCCGGCATCCAGCAGCAGGGCGGCAATGGCCGGATCCGCGGCGCGCGCGGCCGCGTGCAGCGCCGTCTGGCCCGTGTCGTCGATCGGTCGCGGATCGGCACCGTTGGTCAACAGCATCTGCACCGCATCGGGCCGGCCGTGGTAGCTGTCGCGCACGGCGGCCATCAGCGGCGTCAACCCGGCGTGGGCGAGGTTGAGATCGACGCCGGCACCAATCAAGGCGCGCAGCAGGCGCAGGTCGCCGAGGACGGCCGCGAGCATCGGAAGGGTGCGCTGGTCGCGCGCATCCGCGGCAGGAAGCGACCAGGGATCTCCACCCATGTCCAGCAGCCGCAGCGCCTCGGCCACCTGGCCGGCGCGCGCTGCCTCGTAGAGCGCGGCGTTCACGCCCGGGCCGGGCGTGTAGGTGCGCGCCGCGACCGGGGCCGCGGCGGCCTCGGCCAGCCGATCGGCCAGTGCGCCCTGCGCGCGCGCCAGCTGCCGGCGGGACGCCGACAGCGCCAGCAGCGCCAGCAGCGGTGCCAGGATCAGCGCGTGGGCGACCACGCCGCTCCGGAAGATCGCCACCGAGGGCCACAGCGCCGGCAAGGCCAGAGCCAGGGCACAGAGCGCCAACAGCACGAGGCTCCCTGCCGCGATCCAGCCGGCTGCGCCGCCACGGGTCGCTTCGCCCGCATGATCATGCGGGATGCCCAGCAGCGTATCCCGGGACTGCATCAGTGCCTGCGCCGGCAGCGCCGCGCGCTGCCAGGCCAGCACCAGGGCTACACCCACCACCAGGCCGAAGGCCAAGGCCGAGGCAAGATCACCGCCCTGCGCCAGCCGTGCGGCCGGCCAGGCCAGCGCCGCACCCAGCACCGCCAGCGCGAGCCAGCTTCGCCACAGGCCACCGCGCAGCTGCGCTGAAAACACCGCAGCGAAAGACGGAAGGTCGGATGTCGCGAACCAAGCTGCCGCAGCGATCAGATAGAGCGGCACGGCCAGCGTCGGCGCCAAGGTCAGGGCCAGGTGCGGATGCAGCAGCGGCAGCAGGGCCAGCGCCACGGCCGGCAGGAACCCGACCAGGCGCCACCCCAGGGCGCGCGGCTCCTCGCGTGCGGCCATCGTGTTCATGGACCGCGCGCCTCCATCGGCGGCGGCAGCTGCAGGTAGCAGCCGCGCGTGCGCAGCGCCTCGATCACCATCACCGCATCGGCGCGCGCCAGCCGACGCTCCGGCGTCAGCTCGAGCTCCATCACCGGCTCCAGCGCGCCGAGGCGCAGCCGCAGCGCTTCGGGCAGCGCGTCGAAACCGTCCTTCTCGGAGAGATAAACGTAGGTATCGGGGCGCAAGCGGCTTCTGTAGACGTGGCAGCGCATGGGAAGCAACGTTTCCGGCGAGGGGCCGGTCGCAGCATAGCCGGTCGGCACCGCTGGAGCGACGCGCCGCGTCACTCGCCCGCCATCAGCGCCTCGATCGCATCCGGATCGCGCGGTACCCCGTCGCTGAGCACTTTCGCTCCCTGCCGCGTAACCACCACATCGTCCTCGATGCGGATGCCGATGCCGCGCCACTTCGCCGCAACCCCCGGCGCATCGGGCGCAATGTAGAGGCCCGGCTCGATGGTGAACGCCATGTCCGGCTCCAGCACGCGGAACTCGCCGTCGATGCGGTACTCGCCCACGTCGTGCACATCCAGACCCAGCCAATGGCCGGTCTTGTGCATGAAGAAACGCCGGCAAGCCTGCTCCTTGAGGCACTGCCGCAGCGTGCCCTTGAGGAGCCCGAGGCGCAGCAGCCCCTCGGTCACGACATGCGTCGCCGCATCGTGCATGGCCGCCCAGGAGGCACCCGGCTGGACCACGTCGAGGGCGGCGCGATTGGCCGCCAGCACGACGTCATAGAGCGCACGCTGCGCCGGGCTGAAGCGCCCGTTCACCGGGAAGGTGCGGGTGATGTCCGAGGCATAGCCCTGCAGCTCGGCCCCGGCATCGATCAGAAGCAGGTCGCCATCGGCCAGCAGCGCGCGGTTGGCGCGGTAGTGCAGCACGCAGGCATTGGCACCGCCGCCCACGATCGGTTCATACGAGGGCACGGCACCGTGCCGGCGGAAGCGATACAGCAGTTCGGCCTCGATCTCGTACTCGAAGCGACCCGGCCGCGTGGCGCGCATCGCATCCACGTGCGCCAGCGCCGCGATGCGCGCGGACTCGGCCATCAGCCGGCGCTCACCGGGACTCTTGAACAGCCGCAGGTCGTGCAGCAGGTGTCCCAGTTCCTGGAACTCGTGCGGCGACTGCGCGCCCTGGCGGGCCATCGCGCGCACCCGCTTGACCCAGCCGATCAGGGTCAGGTCGAACTCGGTGTCGCGGCCGAAATGGTAGTAGACCCGGGTCCGCCCCTCGATCAGCCGGGGCAGGATCTCGTCCATGTCCGTATACGGGTAGGCATCGTCGATGCCGAGCGATTCGACCGCCCCTTCCGGCCCCAAACGCGCGCCGTCCCAGGCCTCACGCTCCGGATCGCGTTCGCGGCAGAACAGCAGCGTCTCGCCGGCGGCGCGACCGGGCACCAGCGCCAGCACCGCCTCCGGTTCTTCGAAGCCGGTCAGGTACCAGAAGTCGCTGTCCTGGCGATAGGGATGGTGGGAATCGTTGCTGCGCACCCGCAGCGGCGCGGCGGGCAGGATCAGGATGGCCTCGGGACCGGCCATGCGCATGAGCTGGCGACGGCGGCGCGCAAACTCCGCAGGCGCGATCGCGGGTGCGCTCGCGACCATGCTCAGTGCAGCCGCGTTCCGCGCCCGGGCGCGGAGCGTGCATCGCCGTGGATCAGCAGCACCGCGACCCGCACGAACTCCGTGATCTCGACCAGCGCGTCCTCGTCCTGCTCGCCCTCGTCGACCGAGAAGGCGGCGATGCCGGTGAGATCATCGAAGGCCTCCTGCGCCTCGGGCGAAAGCGCGGGGCGTTCGGGCACCAGGGCCAGCCCGGAGAGGAAGCCGCGGCACCAATCGAACAGCGCATCGATGCGCTCGCCCAGCGGTGCCGATTCCTCGGGCAGCAGCAGGTCGAAGCCGAACTCGCCGTCGTCCAGCGCCTCGCGGGTACCTTCGAAGAGGTCGTTCAGATCCGGATCGGCGGCTACCCGGCGGGCATCCGCCTCGAGCTGCAGCGGCGCAAGCCAATCGGAGGCCGTCAGCGGTCCACCCGCGGCCAGATAGCCGGCCAGGAGCCCCTGCAATTCGGAGGCATCGATGCCGATGCCGCAGCGCACCAGCGCCGCATCGACGCGCTCGAAACCGGGAATGCGCGTGGCGGCCATCAGCGCGGGAACGGGAGCCGGGACAGGCGCATGGCGCGCCTCACCACACCACTTCGGCCATCGAGCAGTTCAGCCCGGAGCCGATGCCCAGCAGCGCGATGCGGCTGCCCTTCTTGAGCCGCCCCATTTCCTTGAGCTTGGAAAGCACGATCGGCACCGAGGCCGGACCGATGTTGCCGTACTCGGAAAAGATCGTGAACACCTTCTTGGGATCGATGCCGATGGCCTTCACCAGCGCGTTGGTGTGGACCTGGCTGACCTGGTGGATCACGAACTCGTCGAGCTCGTCGGCCACCCAGCCCAGCGCCTGCCGCGCGGCCTGGTAAGTCTTGGTGGCGAGCTTGACCCCTTCCACCATCAGCATGCGGGTGTCGGTCACCATGCGATCGAGATTGCCGCGGCACAGCGTGTTCCATTCCGTCGCGGCGCGCGATACGCCGCCCTTGTACTGCGGCGCATCCGGTGCCAGATCGCGGCGCGCCAGCACCATTGCCACCGAGCCGCTGCCCAGCGTCAGGGTCGCCAGTTCCTGGCGGAACTGCTCGTCCGTGACATCGGGGGCCAGCAGGCGCTCGATGGTCTTTTCATACGCGAGGTTCGCGGACTCGCCGTCCACGATCAGCGCGTACTCGATCTCGCCACACTCGATCATCCGGCTGGCGATATCCATGCCGTTGAGGAAGGCGAGGCAGGCGTTGGCCACGTCGAAGTTCTGGCAGGTATCCGCCAGCCCGAGGTTTCCGGCAACGATGCTGGCCGTGGACGGCTCCAGGTACTCGCGGCTGACCGAGGTGCTCACCAGCAGGCCGATCTTCTCGCGCGGCACGTCCAGCTCGGCAAGCGCCTTTTCCGCCGCCAGCGTGGCGGCATCGGAGACCTCGACGCCCTCGGCCCAGAAGCGGCGCGCGTGGATGCCGGCGACATCGCCCAGCACATCGACGCGGATACCCAGGCGATCCAGCATCGGGCGCAGGCGCTCGTTGACCTCCGCGGAGGTGAGCCGGCATGGGGCATCGATATGCGCGAGGCTGGCAATGGAAACATTCTGGAACACGGCAATCCTGTCTGGAAACGCGGCAACAAAGCCGCCGAACGCTACAGTGATCGAAAGAACGCCGCAAGCCGGAGACCTGCCGCGAGAATCACGCGGCCTCCTGCGTCCATCACACTGGAGTGTTCCGAACCCATCCCACGCCAGGCACGGAAGCATTCATCCGGTACCCGGCCTGGTCTGGCCTGAGTCGACGCCCGCAGCGCGGCTTCCTCACTGCGCTCCATCGCGGCACATCGCTTGTCGGCGCTCGCGCGTACCTGCGCGTGCCAAGACGAAATTATCGCACGGGATGGCCCGAAGCGGTGCGACCGGCGGCCCATTCCTGCCGGCCTGAAGCACGTCACTGTGCCGGCGGATCGGGCGACGCGGGCCGGCGCGGCGGAAACGGGATGACGTCGGCACCCGCCCCATGTCCCGTGGGCGCCTCCGGACGCACCCAGAGCACCGGCACACCCTCGGGCGGCGGCGGCTCATACATGCCGCGCTCCTCGGCCGCCAGCGCCTCCTCCAGCGCGTCCGCCTCGTGCTCGTCATCCTCCCAGCTGTAGCGTTTGCCCGCCGGCGCGGGATCGAGGCGAAAGAAAAGCACGGCGGCCAAAGCACCGAAGAACGCGCCGCCCATATGCGCTTCCCACGACACCTCCGGCTCGCCCGGGAGAATGGTCAGCAGCATGCCCCCGTAAAGAAAGAACGCGATCATCGCCGCCGCGATCGCGGGCCGGTCGCGGCGCAGCGCGCCGGCAATGAACAGGAAGAACATCAGCCCGTGGCTCAGGCCGCTCGCGCCCAGGTGGTAGGACAGCCGCCCGATGATCCACACCACCAGGCCCGAACCCAGCCACACCAGCAGGATCGAGCGCAGCGCCGCGCGCGGATAGATCGACAGCATCAGCGTCCCCAGCACCAGCAGCGGCAGGGTGTTGTTGATCAGATGCCCCACCGACCCATGCAGCAGCGGCGCGGTCAGGATGCCGACCAGCCCGGTGGCGGCCTTCGGGAAGATGCCAAGCGCCGAGAACGATACGCCCAGCCAGGTTTCGACCAGCTTGATCCACCACAGCACGGTAATGAAGCCGGCGCTGAGCAGCAGCGCGCGCAGGAAGCGCCCTCGATCCAGCCGCGTCTGTTCGTGCGGATCGGGCAACGGCTGGTTGAGTGGCACATCCATCGTGCGCGGTTCCGGAGGGACAAGTCCCCTGTCTGTGGTCGCGCGACGGGAATTGCAAGGCTGCGCTGCTGCGCGCCGCGCCCGTTCGGGCGACGGCAGCGGTGCCGAGGCCTCAGTCGACTTCCTTGTTTTTCGGCGGGAACAGGACGCTGGCCACCATCGATGTACCGATCGCCAGCGCCACCACGACCAGCGCCGCGCCAATCGGGATATGCCAGAAATGCATGATCAGCATCTTCACGCCGATGAAGATCAATACCGTCGCCAGGCCGTAGGCGAGCAGGTGGAACTTGTCGGCCATGCCCGCCAGCACGAAGAACAGCGCGCGCAGCCCGAGCACCGCGAACACGTTGGAAGTGAGCACGATGAACGGGTCATCGGTGATGGCAAAGATCGCGGGGATCGAATCCACCGCGAAAATCACGTCGGTGATGCCGATCATCATCACCACGACAAAGAGCGGGGTGAACCAGCGCGTGCCGTTCTCGCGGATCACGAAGCGCGTGCCGTGGTATTCGGATGTCACCGCCAGACGCTTGCGGATCCAGGTCAGCGCCGGATTGCTGCCGATGTCCGGCTCATCGCCCACGCCCCAGAGCATTTTCACCCCGGTGAACACCAGGAACGCGCCGAAGATGTACAGCACCCAGTCGAACTTCTGGATCAGCGCCGCGCCGATGAAGATCATCACCGTGCGCAGCAGGATCGCCCCGATGATTCCGTAAATCAGCGCCCGCTGCTGCTGTACGGGCGGCACCGCGAAGTACCCGAACACCATCAGGAACACGAAGATGTTGTCGACCGCCAGCGCCTTCTCCACCAGATAGCCGGTAAAGAACTGCAGCGCGATATGTTTGGCCTGCTCGTCACCCAGCGGCCCGCGCAGATACCACCACAGCCCGACGTTGAACAACAGCGCCAGCGCGATCCATGCCGCGCTCCATTTCAGCGCCTCGCTCGTGGCGACCTTGTGCGGTCCCTTGCTGCGCAGCACGAACAGGTCCGCCGCCAGGGCGATGATGACGATGACGGTGAAGGCGACCCACATTAAGGGCGTGCCGATGGTGTGCATCCGTGGTCTCCAGAAAGCGAAAGCCCCGACCGCAAGGCGGTCGGGGCCCGAATTCCGGACACACCTCCGCCGTCGCCGGCGAAGGTCTTGCTCGCGTCAGGCCACTGGCCTGCCGCCTGCCGCACCGGGATCGACCTGCGATCCGTCCTGACGACGCGACAGCGAAGAGCTACTCCCCTTCACGCGTTCGGCACCGGGGCGCCAAAGCGGCGTGACTTATGGCACGGGGACCGCGGTCCGTCAAGCCTGCGGGGCCGGAACTGCGCGCCGATTCAAGCCAGCGCCTCCAGCTGCGCGAACGCCAGCACCAGCCATTTCGCGCCCGCCTCCTCGAAGTTGACCTGCACCCGCGCGTGCGCACCGGAACCTTCGGCGTCCATGATCGTGCCTTCACCGAAGCTCGGGTGGCGCACACGCTGACCCAACCCGAACGCCCCATTCGGCACCTCGCCGGCCGCTGCCGCCCGCGCCCCCGGGACGAATGCCGGGCGCACCAGGCTGATGCGTGGACGCACCTCGCGCAGGATCGCGGGCGGCACCTCGCGCAGGAAGCGCGAAGGCACGCCCAGCGTATCGATACCGTGGATGCGCCGCGACTCGGCCCAGGACAGGATGAGGCACTCGCGTGCGCGGGTGATGCCGACGTAGGCGAGGCGTCGCTCCTCCTCCAGCCGGCCGGGTTCCTCCATCGAGCGCTGCGCGGGGAACAAGCCTTCTTCCATCCCGCCCAGGAACACCTGTGGAAACTCCAGCCCCTTGGCCGAATGCAGGGTCATCAGCTGCACGCCGTCCTCCCAGGCTTCGGCCTGGCCTTCGCCGGCCTCCAGCGCCGCATAAGTCAGGAAGGCAATGAGAACATCCGAAGTCGCATCGTCATCGCTGCGCGCAAAACGGCTCGCCACGGTCACCAGCTCGTCGAGGTTGTCGGTACGCGCGTCCATCAGGCCGCGCGACTCGTTGGCGTAATGAGCCCGCAGGCCGGATGCGGCAAGCACGTGGTCGATGCGCGGTGCCAGATCGAGATCCACGGTCTCCTGTGCCAGCGACTGGATGAGTTCAACGAATCCCCGAAGCGCATGGCGCGCGCGCGCCGCCAGCCGCGTACCGTCGATTTCGCGCCTGACAGCATCCCAGAGCGAAATTCCTTCGTCGCGCGCGCGCGCGCGAACCTGCTCGAGCGTGCGCGCCCCGATGCCGCGCGGCGGCGTGTTGACCGCACGTTCGAAAGCCGCATCGTCGGCCCGGTTGGAAAGCAGCCGCAGATAGGCAAGCGTATCCTTGACTTCGGCGCGCTCGAAGAAGCGCACGCCGCCGTAAACGCGATACGGCAGGCCGGCCTGCATCAGCGCTTCCTCGAAAGCGCGCGACTGGGCGTTGGATCGGTAGAGAATGGCGCAATCGGATGCCCGCCCACCGCCGTCGATCCACTCGCGGGCGCGCGCGGCCGCGTAGCGCGCCTCGTCGTTCTCGTCGTGCGCGGCGAACACGTCGATCGGATCTCCATCGGTCCCTTCGGTCCAGAGGCGTTTGCCCAGACGCCCCGGATTGTTCGCAATGACCGCGTTGGCCGCTGCCAGGATATTGGAGGTGGAACGGTAGTTCTGCTCCAGACGAATCATCCGCGCCTGCGGGAAATCGCGCAGGAAATGCTGCACGTTTTCCACCCGCGCCCCGCGCCAGCCGTATATCGACTGGTCATCGTCCCCCACCACCAGGACCGAGCCGGTGTCGCCGGCGAGCACGCGGACGAAGGCGTACTGCAGGGCGTTGGTATCCTGGAACTCGTCGATCAGGATCGTGCCGAAGCGCTGTCGGTAATGCCCCAGCAGCCCGGGTTCACGCAGCAGCAGCTCGTGGCTGCGCAACAGGAGTTCGGCGAAGTCCACCAGCCCGGCACGCTGGCACACCTCCTCGTAGGCCCGGTAGATCGAAAGGAATGCATCCGTGCCCGGATGCCCGCCCTGGATGGCGTCGGCACGTTTGCCCTCGTCCTTGTGCGCATTGATGAACCAGGCGGCCTGGCGTGGCGGATAGCGGCGGTCATCCAGGCCGAGGTCCGCAATCACCCGCTTCACCAGCCGCAGCTGGTCATCGGCGTCGAGGATCTGGAAGGTCTCCGGCAGCTGCGCTTCCTGCCAGTGCTGCCGCAGCAGGCGGTGGGCGATGCCGTGGAAGGTGCCGATCCACATGCCGCGTGTCCCATCCGGCATGAGCGCCTCGCAGCGCAGCCGCATCTCGCGCGCGGCCTTGTTCGTGAAGGTGACCGCGAGCACGCCCCAGGGCGGCACCCCGACTACCTGCGTCTGCCAGGCGATGCGATGGACAAGCACGCGCGTCTTTCCCGATCCAGCGCCGGCAAGGACGAGAAGGTGGCGATCAGTGGCCGTTACAGCCTCGCGCTGGGCGGCGTTGAGCCCGTCGAGCAGGTGGGAAACATCCATCGCATGATTGTAGTGGCTCGCAGCGTGGCGCACGCATCGGCAGCCACGCCGCTGCCGCATGCGCCCCGTAGCGCGCGCAAAGAAAAACCCCGCAGCGTGAGCTGCGGGGTTTTGGCACAAGGCCCTGGCGATGACCTACTCTCGCATGCGCGAAGCACACTACCATCGGCGCGGCTGCGTTTCACTTCCGAGTTCGGGATGGGATCGGGTGGTGCCACAGCGCTATGTTCACCAGGGAGAGGGTGGAGGGTCGCGGTCAGCTATTGAAGTCCGGGCAAGGATGCCCGGGCTCATGCGGAAGGATCCGCCGCTGTCGCGCTCACGCTCTCATGGGGATGGGACGTAACAAGGTTTGGTGATGTCTCGATGT